>NZ_BAAASR010000026.1:0-91685 GCF_039532985.1 Streptomyces gobitricini
TACTGCAGGGGGGACCCTGTGGGAGAGTAGGACACCGCCGAACAAGTTTTGGGAAAGCCCCGCACCTTCTGGTGCGGGGCTTTTCTGCGTTCCCGGAGCAGCCGGCACCCCTGTGCCTCGGCCGGTCCGCGCTGACGGTAAAGTCAGGGGGCATCGTTGGCACGTTTCCACAGGAGGCACCCGGGTGGAGGTTCAGGAGACTCGTGTTCAGACGGACCGGGTCCTCACCATCCCCAACATCCTGAGCATGGCTCGCCTTGCCGGCGTGCCACTGTTCCTGTGGCTGATTCTGCGCCCCGAGTTCGGTGGGCCCAAGAGCGACGGCTGGGCGTTGCTCGTCCTCATGCTCAGCGGTGTCAGCGACTACCTCGACGGCAAGCTCGCCCGGCGCTGGAACCAGATCAGCAGCCTGGGGCGGCTCCTCGACCCGGCGGCCGACCGGCTGTACATCCTTTCCACCCTTCTCGGTCTGACATGGCGTGAGATCCTGCCGCTCTGGGTCACCGCAGCCCTTTTGGCCCGTGAGCTGATGCTGCTGGTGATGGTGGGAATCCTCCGTCGGCACGGGTATCCCCCGCCACAGGTCAACTTCCTGGGGAAGGCCGCGACGTTCAACTTGATGTACGCCTTCCCGCTCCTCCTGCTCAGTGACGGTAGCGGTTGGCTTTCGTCACTCGCTGAAGTTTTCGGGTGGGCGTTCGCCGGATGGGGTACAACTCTGTATTGGTGGGCAGGGATCCTCTATGTGGTCCAGGTCCGCCGACTTGTCAAGGCGGATACCGCGGCCGATTGAGCCCGTCTGTCCGGTGCCATGTGGCGAGAGACAGTGTCCGTGTTCGTACCGGAGCACCGTTGTCACGCACGGACGGGTGAAGTCGGCTTGACCCTTATCGCTGCAAGGAGGACGCTTCCGACATGAAGGCCGTCGTAATGGCCGGTGGCGAGGGAACCCGCCTTCGCCCAATGACCTCGAGCATGCCCAAGCCGCTCCTGCCGGTGGCCAACCGGCCGATCATGGAGCATGTGCTGCGGCTGCTCAAGCGGCACGGGCTCAATGAGACCGTGGTGACCGTGCAGTTCCTCGCCTCGCTCGTAAAGAACTACTTCGGTGACGGCGAAGAGCTCGGCATGGAACTCACCTATGCCAATGAGGAGAAGCCACTCGGTACCGCGGGAAGCGTCAAGAATGCCGAGGAGGCACTCAAGGACGACGCCTTCGTCGTCATTTCCGGTGACGCGCTCACTGATTTCGACCTGACCGACCTCATCGCGTTCCACAAGGAAAAGGGCGCGATGGTCACGGTGTGCCTGACCCGTGTACCGAACCCTCTGGAGTTCGGTATCACCATCGTGGACGAGGAAGGAAAGGTGGAGCGCTTCCTGGAGAAGCCCACCTGGGGACAGGTCTTCTCGGACACGGTCAACACCGGCATCTACGTCATGGAGCCCGAGGTCTTCGACTATGTCGAAGCGGACGTTCCGGTCGACTGGTCCGGGGACGTCTTCCCGCAGCTCATGAAGGAGGGCAAGCCGATCTACGGCTATGTCGCCGAGGGCTACTGGGAGGACGTCGGCACCCATGAGAGCTACGTGAAGGCCCAGGCCGACGTGCTCGAGGGCAAGGTCGACGTCGAACTCGACGGTTTCGAGATCTCGCCCGGCGTCTGGGTGGCGGAGGGCGCGGAGGTGCACCCCGACGCGGTGCTTCGCGGGCCCCTCTACATCGGGGACTACGCCAAGGTCGAGGCCGGTGTGGAGATCCGCGAACACACTGTCGTCGGTTCCAACGTGGTCGTGAAGAGCGGCGCGTTCCTGCACAAGGCGGTCGTCCACGACAATGTCTACATCGGACCGCACAGCAATCTCCGCGGCTGTGTGATCGGCAAGAACACCGACATCATGCGGGCCGCTCGGATCGAGGACGGGGCTGTCATCGGTGACGAGTGCCTCGTCGGTGAAGAATCGATCGTCCAGGGCAATGTCCGGGTGTATCCGTTCAAGACCATCGAGGCCGGCGCCTTCGTCAACACCTCGGTGATCTGGGAGTCGCGCGGACAGGCACACCTGTTCGGCGCGCGTGGCGTCTCGGGCATCCTGAACGTGGAGATCACGCCCGAGCTGGCCGTACGGCTGGCCGGGGCGTACGCGACGACGCTGAAGAAGGGTGCCACGGTCACTACGGCACGTGACCACTCCCGAGGCGCGCGAGCGCTCAAGCGAGCGGTGATCTCGGCGCTCCAGGCCAGCGCCATCGATGTCCGCGACCTGGAGAACGTACCGCTGCCCGTCGCGCGGCAGCAGACTGCCCGGGGCAGCGCCGGCGGCATCATGATCCGTACGACGCCGGGCGTGCCGGACTCCGTCGACATCATGTTCTTCGACGAGCGGGGCGCCGACCTGTCCCAGGCGGGGCAGCGGAAGCTCGACCGGGTCTTCGCGCGCCAGGAGTACCGGCGGGCGTTCCCGGGCGAGATCGGTGACCTGAGCTTCCCGTCGAGCGTCTTCGACTCGTACACCGGTTCACTGCTGCGGAACGTCGATACGACGGGCATCGCCGACGCCGGCCTCAAGGTCGTCGTCGACGCGTCGAACGGCAGCGCCGGTCTCGTCCTGCCCAGCCTGTTGGGACGGCTCGGAGTGGACTCGCTGACGATCAACCCCGGCCTGGACGAGTCGCGGCCCACCGAGTCGGCGGAGTCCCGCCGTGCGGGGCTCGTACGCCTCGGCGAGATAGTGGCGTCGGCGCGCGCGGCGTTCGGCGTGCGATTCGACACCGTCGGCGAGCGGCTGTCGCTTGTCGACGAGCGCGGCCGGATCATCGAGGACGACCGGGCGCTCCTCGTGATGCTGGACCTGGTGGCCGCCGAGCGGCGCAGTGGGCGCGTGGCACTGCCCGTGACGACCACGCGGATCGCCGAGCAGGTCGCGGCGTACCACGGAACGCAGGTGGACTGGACGACGACCTCTCCGGACGACCTGACGAGGGTCGGCCGCGAGGAGTCGACGATCTTCGGCGGTGACGGTCGTGGTGGCTTCATCGTGCCGGAGTTCAGCAGCGTCTTCGACGGCACGGCGGCGTTCGTGCGGCTGATCGGCCTGGTGGCGCGTACGCAGCTCACCCTGAGCCAGATCGACGCGCGCATTCCGCGGGCGCACGTGCTCAAGCGGGACCTGGCGACGCCGTGGGCCGTCAAGGGCCTGGTGATGCGCAGGGTCGTGGAGGCGGCCGGTGACCGGCACGTGGACACCACGGACGGCGTGCGCGTGGTGGAGGCCGACGGCCGGTGGGTGATGGTGCTGCCCGACCCCGCCGAGGCCGTCACCCACCTCTGGGCGGAAGGCCCGGACGACGCGTCGGCGCAGGCCCTGCTGGACGAGTGGGCCGCCGTGGTGGACAGCGCGGGCCGCTGACACCGCGCGTGGAGAGCTGAGCCGGGAGGCGTCCTTGGGCGCCTCCCGGCTCACTGGTGGGGCCATTCGGCGGTAGCCGCTCCGACGTGCGACGATGTGCGGCATGTCGCAGCAGCCCCCCGTTCGGAGCACCGGCTCCCCGCCTCCGCGTCCCGATGCGTCCATGTCGCTGCTGACCAATGTGATGGACCACGCGCTCGATGACGGCTACGCGGAGGCCTCGGCCCGCAGGGCCTCCGAGGGCGGCGGCCTGCCCCGTACGCTCCGCGCCAAGCTGGGACTGGCGGCCGGGCTCGTACTGGCCGCGCTCGTGGTCACGCTGGGAGCCGCGCAGGCGCAGATATCGGCACCGGTGGTGGCCAAGGAGCGCGAGGAGCTCATCGACCGCATCGAGTCGGAGACCTCCGCGGCGGACGGTCTCGAGAAGCGGATCGAGTCCCTGCGCGCCGAGGTGGGGGAGCGGCAGCGCAAGGCGCTGGAGCAGCACGGCGGGGACCAGGGGCAGCTCGTCGCGCTCCTCTCGGGGGCGACGCCGGTCCACGGGCCGGGCGTCAAGCTCGTCATCGACGACGCCAAGGACACCGGCGGGGGCGGCGGGGGACCGCGGGAAAGCAGCGGTTTCGCCGACACGGGCCGGGTCCGGGACCGTGACATGCAGCGGGTCGTCAACGGGCTCTGGCAGGCCGGCGCGGAAGCCGTCGCGATCAACGGGCAGCGCCTGACCGCCCTGTCGGCGATCCGGGCGGCGGGCGACGCCATACTGGTCGACAACAAGCCGCTGGTGCCGCCGTACACGGTGCTGGCGGTAGGGGACGGAAAAAAGCTGAGCGCCACGTTCCGGGACAGCGCCGATGGGCAGTACCTGGACGTGCTGCGGGAGAACTTCGGTATCCGCACCAGCATTTCGGCCCAGGGTGAGGTGCGTCTGCCGGCCGCGCCGAGCCTGATCGTACGTACAGCACAGCCGAGCGAGGCCGGAGCCGGGACGGGTGACGGGCGGGGCACGGCCGAAACAGGGAAGGGCACATCTTGATCGCCGTACTGGGCCTCGTCGTGGGAGTCGTGGTCGGACTGTTCATCCGGCCCGAGGTGCCCGCGGTGGTCGAGCCCTATCTCCCGATCGCCGTGGTGGCCGCTCTGGACGCCGTTTTCGGGGGCTTGCGGGCCATGCTCGACGGGATCTTCGTCGACAAGGTCTTCGTCGTCTCCTTCCTGTCGAACGTCGTCGTGGCCGCGCTCATCGTCTTCCTCGGTGACAAGCTGGGCGTCGGCGCTCAGCTGTCCACCGGTGTGGTCGTCGTGCTCGGCATCCGGATCTTCTCCAACGCCGCCGCCATCCGGCGGCACGTGTTCCGGGCGTGAGGCCGATGAGCAACGAAGAGACACCCGAGCCGACTCCCGCACAGTCCCCGCACCGGGATTCCGCCGCGAAGCCGGCCCCGGGCCCGCAGCCGGAACCGACGCCGGGAGCGGAGCCGCAGGCGTCCGCGCCGACCGGCCGGCAGCGGCTGCTGGCGGGGCTGTGGCCGCCGCGCGTCACCCGGGCGCAACTCATCGTGGCCGTCCTGCTGTTCGGCCTGGGGCTGGGCCTGGCCATCCAGGTCCGTTCGACCAGCGACACCGGTGCGCTGCGCGGGGCGCGCCAGGAGGACCTGGTGCGCATCCTCGACGAGCTCGACGACCGTACCCAGCGCCTGGAGGACGAGAAGGCGCGCCTGGAGGCCCAGCGCACGGAGCTGGAGAACAGCTCCGACCAGGCGGAGGAGGCCCGCAGGCAGACGCTGGAGAAGGAGCGGCAGCTGGGGATCCTGGCCGGTACCGTGGCGGCCCAGGGACCCGGCATCACGCTCACCATCGACGACGGCGCCGGAGCGGTCGAGTCGGACATGCTCCTCGACGCGATCCAGGAGCTGCGGGCGGCCGGGGCCGAGGCGATCCAGGTCAATGGCGTCAGGGTCGTCGCCGACTCGTACTTCTCCGGCGACGCCGGGGACATAGAGGTGGACGGCCGGAAGATCAAGGCGCCGTACCGCTTCAAGGTGATCGGCAAACCGCAGGACCTCGAACCGGCGCTGAACATCCCGGGAGGCGTCGTACAGACGCTGGAGAAGGAACAGGCCACCGCCACGGTCACCCGGTCGAAGAAGATCGTCGTGGACGCCTTGCGACCGGCGGAGCGGCCTGACTACGCTCGGTCGTCATCGCAGTGAGGCGGGGGTGCATGGGGGTCACGCGGCAGGAGCCTGTCGTCGGTGGGCGGCCGGAACGGAGCGCGGGAACGGGGTCCGGTGTGTGCGCACGCGTGACGGGAACCGGAAGAGGGGCGCCGGGTCGCGGGGTTGCGGGGGGTCGGCGCATCACATACGTGGTGCGTGATGGAAACTGTCCGGAGGTTACGGACGTTGTGATGATGTCCGGGTCGGCAGGTGTGTTCATTCAGGGTTCGTCCTGCCCCACGGGCGGGTCTGTTTCGTTCAAGGGGAATCGCCCGTGAAGTTGTTTGCGAAGTTGTTCGGCAAGAGCGCACGCGAGGACGGCGGCAACGCCGCCAAGCATCGCGCGCCGCGCCATGACCAGAGCGAGGAGCAGGGTGGCGAGCGCCCGCTCTTCCGTGACGAGGTTGCGCGTCCGGGTGGTGACATTCCGGGGGGCCAGGGCGCGTCTGTTGACCCTGCCGGTTCCGGCCGCATAGGTTTCGGGGACCCATCAACCTCGAGTACGGGTGGAGGGTTTACGCCCGACCCGTACGCGACGAGTGCCCACGCGGGCCAGCCGCGGCAGGAGGATTCGTCCATGCCGGTGTGTACGAGGTGCGGACACCGCAACGCCGAGGCGAGCCGGTTCTGCTCCAACTGCGGTGCGCCGCTGCGCGGAGGTGCTCCGGCGGAGCGCGCGTCGGAGACGACGTCGACGATCTCGATCTCCGGCCTGGAGGCGTACGACTCCGAGGTCACCGGCCAGACGCAGCTGCCGTCGCTGTCCCCGGAGGCGCAGGCGGCGGTCGAGGCGCTGCCGCTGGGTTCGGCGCTCCTGGTGGTTCGGCGCGGTCCGAACTCGGGCAGCCGTTTCCTGCTGGACAGCGATCTCACCACGGCCGGGCGGCACCCGCAGAGCGACATCTTCCTTGACGACGTGACCGTGTCGCGTCGCCACGTGGAGTTCCGCAGGGCGCCCGACGGCAGTTTCACCGTGTCGGACGTCGGCAGTCTCAACGGCACCTACGTCAACCGTGAGCGGATCGACTCGGTTCCGCTGTCGAACGGTGACGAGGTGCAGATCGGCAAGTACCGGCTGGTCTTCTACGCGAGCCAGCGGGGCGTGTGACCCGGCAGGGGAGGCCCATGCTGCGAACCACGACGGGCGGCGCCGGCAACGGCGCCGCCGAGCAGCTGGTGAGCATCGGGACGGTGCTCAACCAGCTGCGCGAGGAGTTTCCCGAAGTTACGATCTCCAAGATCAGGTTTCTGGAGGCGGAGGGGCTCGTCGAGCCGCAGAGGACGGCTTCCGGATACCGGAAGTTCAGCACGCGCGATGTGGAGCGGCTGGCGCGCATTCTGCGGATGCAGAGGGACCACTACCTGCCGCTGAAGGTGATCCGGGAGCATCTGGACGCGGTCGAGCGGGGCGAGCAGGTGGAGCTGCCGACCCCTCCTGGGCCCCAGCGCGACTCGCTGGACGGTGATCCGTGGGACGCGGCGCAGGACCGTCCGACCGCTGCCAGGGTCGGCCGGGCGGAGCTCCTGGCCGCCGCGGGCGCCGGTGAGGAGGAGCTCGCCGAGTGGGAGGCGTACGGCCTTGTGGTGCAGGGTGTCGACGGCGGGTACGACGCCGAGGCGGTGA
Source organism: Streptomyces gobitricini (assembly GCF_039532985.1). Taxonomy (NCBI): domain Bacteria; kingdom Bacillati; phylum Actinomycetota; class Actinomycetes; order Kitasatosporales; family Streptomycetaceae; genus Streptomyces; species Streptomyces gobitricini. The sequence continues at coordinate 7,252 of NZ_BAAASR010000026.1, forward strand.
CCGTGGCGAAACTCGTCGCGGATCTGGGAAGATTCGGTCTGGAACCGCGCCATCTGCGGGCGGTGAAGGCCGCCGCCGAGCGTGAGGCGGGACTGGTCGAGCAGGTCGTCGCTCCCTTGCGCAGGCACCGTAATCCGCAGACCAGGGCCCATGCCGAGGCGACCGCGAAGGAGCTGGCGGCACTGTCCGTGCGACTGCACGCGGCGCTGGTCCAGACGGCTCTCGGCGTCCGCTTGCCCTGATCTTGACAGGGCCCGACTATCCAAACCGGTCCGGCACGTCCTAGGGTTGCAATGTGAACGAGCTCGATGTTGTCGGTGTCCGGGTGGAAATGCCGTCCAACCAGCCGATCGTGCTCCTGCGTGAAGTGGGAGGCGACCGGTACCTCCCGATCTGGATCGGTCCGGGTGAGGCGACGGCGATCGCCTTCGCCCAGCAGGGCATGGCTCCCGCCCGGCCGCTCACTCATGACCTTTTCAAGGATGTGCTCGAGGCCGTCGGCCAGGAGCTGACCGAGGTCCGCATCACGGACCTGCGGGAAGGGGTCTTCTACGCGGAGCTGGTCTTCGCCAGCGGTGTGGAGGTGAGCGCCAGGCCCTCCGACGCCATAGCGCTGGCCCTGCGCACCGGGACCCCGATCTACGGGAGCGACGGCGTGCTCGACGACGCCGGAATCGCCATCCCGGACGAGCAGGAGGACGAAGTGGAGAAGTTCCGCGAGTTCCTCGACCAGATCTCGCCCGAGGACTTCGGTTCCAGCAGTCAGTGAGACCGATGGGCCCGTCTGCGGTGGAGCCGCAGGCGGGCACCGTGCTGTCGGTGAGGTCCGCGCACCACGGTCGTCCGGCGAGGAGGGACCGGTGCCGCGCTGTCCGCCTCCGCGGCACTGACTCCGCTTCTCCGCCACTGTCTCCGTGCGGCACCGGGGTCGGCCGTCGTGGAAGACCGTCATAGAAGGGGTGTTTCAGCCCATTCGAGTAGCCTTTCCCGGTTTTGGGATACGGGAAACCACTCTCAGGGTGATTATCACTCGGCGTGCCGAGTGTGGCGATCGTTGACGCACCCCTGGTGACTGCCTACCGTCGAGATGGCAGGTCAAGGACGGAGGGTCGGCGTGATGAGCAGCGGCGACGGTGCGACTGGGGGCCTCCCCGGACGAAGTCTGGGGCAGAGCGGGCCGTATCCGCTTCACGGGGGTGCGGCCGACCCGCTCCACGCGGGCGTGGCCGGTGTGGGTGCCGGCGCGGGGCAGGGGCACGAGGACGATCCGGAGACCGACACGATCGGATACCGGGGGCCCACCGCCTGCGCGGCCGCGGGTATCACGTACCGGCAGCTGGACTACTGGGCGCGGACCGGGCTGGTCGAGCCGAGTGTGCGGCCCGCGTACGGATCCGGGACGCAGCGGCTCTACAGCTTTCGCGACGTGGTCGTCCTGAAGATCGTCAAGCGCTTCCTGGACACGGGTGTCGCGTTGCAGAACATTCGCACGGCCGTCCAGCACCTGCGGGCGCGGGGCTTTCGCGACCTGGAGCGGATGACGCTGATGAGCGACGGCGCGACGGTCTACGAGTGCTCGTCGCCCGCTGAGGTCGTCGATCTGCTCCAGGGCGGCCAGGGGGTCTTCGGGATCGCCGTGGGCGTGGTGTGGCGGGATGTCGAAGCGGCGCTCTCGCAGCTGCACGGGGAACGTGTCGACACCGGAGAGACGCTCGTGGGGCAGAACCCGTCGGACGAGCTGGCGCGCCGGAGGCGTGACAGGGCCGTCTGATGGCCCCGCCCCCGCGTGCGGGGCGATTGTCAGTGGCGTAGGGCAGCATCGATGGTGTGAGAGCCGCGCCGACGATCCTGCATCTGGACATGGATGCCTTCTACGCGGCCGCCGAGCAGGCGGCGAAGCCCAGTCTGCGCGGGAAGCCGGTGGTCGTCGGAGGGCTGGGGCCGCGCGGGGTCGTCGCCACCGCGTCGTACGAGGCGAGGCGTTTCGGGGTGCACTCGGCGATGCCGATGGCGCAGGCGCGGCGGCTGGCGCCGAACGCCGCGTACCTGGTGCCGCGCTTCTCGCTGTACCGGGCGGTGAGCGAACAGGTCATGGAGCTGTTGCGGCGGCTGTCGCCCCTCGTGGAGCCGCTCAGCCTCGACGAGGCCTTCGTGGATCTGGAGGCCGGGGGCTCGGCAACGGACGCGGTCACCGCGCGCGCGGCCGGCGAGCGGCTGCGCGGGGACATCAGGGCGGTCACGGGGCTCACCGGGTCGGTGGGACTGGCCGGCTCCAAGATGATCGCGAAGATCGCGTCCGAGGAGGCCAAGCCGGACGGGCTGGTGCTGATCGAGCCGGGGACGGAGCGGGAGCTGCTGGGCCCCAAGTCGGTACGGATCCTGCCGGGGGTGGGGCCCGCCACGGGTGAGCACCTGAGACGGGCCGGGATGACGACGGTGGCGGACCTGGCCGGGGCGGGTGAGGACGAGCTCGTACGGCTGCTGGGAAAGGCGCACGGGGAGTCGCTGTACCGGATGGCGATGGGGTACGACGACCGGCCGGTGGTGGCGGAGCGGGACGCCAAGTCCGTGTCGGTGGAGGACACCTTCGACGTGGACCTGCACGACCGGGTGCGGGTGCGGATGGAGGTGGAGGGGCTGGCCGAGCGGTGCGTGCAGCGGTTGCGGGGCGCGGGGCGGTCGGGGCGCACGGTGGTGCTGAAGGTGCGGAGGTACGACTTCTCGACGCTGACCCGGTCGGAGACGCTGCGGGGACCGACCGACGACCCCGTGGTGGTGCGGGAGGCGGCGGCGCGGCTGCTGGAGGGGGTGGACACGACCGGTGGCGTGCGGTTGCTGGGCGTCGGTGTCACGGGTCTCGCGGACTACACGCAGGAGGACCTGTTCGCCCAGGCCGCGGCGGAGCGTGCGGATGCGCGGGCGGACGGGGCGGAGGTGGAGCGGCCGGCCGGGGTCGCCGGGGGCGCGGTGTCGGCGGGGCGGGGCGGGGAGGGCGGCTCGGGGGCCGGCGGGCCGGGTGTGCCGGCGGCGGAGGTGGTCGCGCCGGCCGCGCCCGGTGACCGCGAGGGCGGCCGGCTCTGGGCGGGTGGCGCGGAGGGGGCGGCGGGCCCTGCCCGAGGGGTGGCGGGTGCGGCGGAGGCGGGCAGGGAGGAGCGGCGGTGGGTCGCCGGGCAGGACGTGCGGCATGCCGGCTACGGGGCCGGGTGGGTCCAGGGCAGCGGGCTCGGGAGAGTGACCGTGCGCTTCGAGGAGCCCTGGTCGGAGCCCGGGAGGGTGCGGACGTTCCGGTCCGACGACCCGGACCTGGAGCCGTCCGATCCGCTGCCTCTGGTGCCGGATCAGTCCTCCTGGCCGGCGAGCCTGCCGAAGTCCCGGTCGGTGGACGGGGGCGGCGGAATCGCCAGGCCGTAGTGGTGGTAGAGCTGGAGCTCCTGCTCGGGCGAGAGGTGACGGCCGACGCCGAAGTCCGGCGCGTCCTTGATCAGGGCGCGCTCGAAGGGGACGTGCAGGCCGTCCTCGGCCACGTCGCTGGGTTCGAGGGGGACGAAGGCGTCGCGGCTGAACAGGCCCGTCCGTACGGCCGCCCACTCGGGCACGCCCGTCGCGTCGTCCAGGTAGACCTCGTCGATTGTTCCGATCTTGTGGCCGTCGCGGTCGAAGGCCTTGCGGCCGATCAGGCTGCGCGGATCGATGTCGGTCTGCACGGTTCCTCCAGATGGTCGCAACCGCTCCTCACGTACTACCAAAGTGCACATCGGTGACGTCGGCCACTCGAGGGATCGGGCGCGGACCGCGCTGGTAGGCTGGCAGACGGCCGCTGACCCCGTGCGGGAGAGTCCTCCGGAGAATCCTTTCGGAGGCGCCGAAGGAGCAAATCCTCCCCGGAATCTCTCAGGCACCCGGTACCGCACGGACGAGGTCACTCTGGAAAGCAGGGCGGGCGTCGGACGGCATCCGCTCTCACCGACGGTGAAAGCCGGTCCGTCCCGTTCCCGGGAGGTGCCGGTGAAGCTCTCAGGTCGAGATGACAGAGGGGGAGGCCGTCCGGGCACCCGCGCCGTGGTGCCCCTCGCAGGTCGTATCGACCAGGAGGCCTCCGCAATGACCGCCAACCGCATTCCGCTCTCCGTACTCGAACAGGGCATCCCGTTCGAGCAGCGGCACATCGGGCCCGACGAGGAGGCCCGCGCCAAGATGCTGGCGCAGGTCGGCTACGGTTCGCTCGACGAGCTCACGGCCGCCGCGGTGCCGGACGTGATCAAGAGCGCCGAGGCCCTCGGTCTGCCCGACGCGCGTACCGAGGCCGAGGTCCTGGCCGAGCTCCGCTCGCTCGCCGACCGCAACCAGGTGCTCGCCCCCATGATCGGCCTCGGCTACTACGGCACCTTCACGCCGCCGGTCGTCCTGCGCAACGTCATGGAGAACCCCGCCTGGTACACCGCGTACACGCCGTACCAGCCGGAGATCTCGCAGGGCCGCCTGGAGGCGCTGCTCAACTTCCAGACGATGGTCGCCGACCTGACCGGTCTGCCCACGTCCGGCGCCTCGCTGCTCGACGAGGGCACCGCCGCGGCCGAGGCGATGTCGCTGGCCCGTCGCGTCGGCAAGGTCAAGAACGGTGTCTTCCTGGTCGACGCCGACGCCCTGCCGCAGACCATCGCCGTCATCGAGACCCGCGCGGAGCCGACCGGTGTCGAGGTCGTCGTCGCCGACCTGAGCGAGGGCATCCCGGCGGAGGTCGCCGAGCGCGGTGTCTTCGGCGTGCTGTTGCAGTACCCCGGTGCCTCCGGTGCCGTGCGGGACATCAAGGCCGTCATCGACCAGGCGCACGAGCTCGGCGCGGTCGTCACCGTCGCCGCCGACCTGCTGGCGCTGACCCTGCTCACGTCGCCCGGCGAACTGGGTGCCGACATCGCGGTGGGCACCACCCAGCGTTTCGGCGTGCCGATGGGCTTCGGCGGTCCGCACGCCGGTTACATGGCCGTGCGCGACACGTTCGCCCGCAGCCTGCCGGGCCGGCTCGTCGGCGTCTCCGTCGACGCCGACGGCAACAAGGCGTACCGCCTGGCGCTGCAGACCCGTGAGCAGCACATCCGCCGCGAGAAGGCCACCAGCAACATCTGCACCGCACAGGTGCTGCTCGCCGTCATGGCCGGCATGTACGCCGTCTACCACGGTCCCGAGGGACTGCGGCAGATCGCCCGGCGTGTCCACCGCTACGCGGTCGTCCTCGCCGAGGGCCTGCGAGCCGGGGGCGTGGAGGTCGTGCACGGCACGTTCTTCGACACCGTGACCGTACGCGTGCCCGGCAAGGCGGCCCAGGCCGTCGCCGCCGCCCGCGAGAACGGGGTGAACGTGCGCCTCGTCGACGCCGACCACGTCTCCGTGGCCTGCGACGAGACGACCGGCCGCGCCCAGATCGCCGCCGTGTGGGACGCCTTCGGCGCGCGCGGTGACATCGAGGCGCTGGACGCCGCCACCGCCGACGTCCTGCCCGAGGCGTGCCTGCGCTCCGACGAGTACCTCACGCACCCCGTCTTCCACGCGCACCGCTCCGAGACGGCGATGCTGCGCTACCTGCGCAGGCTGGCCGACCGTGACTACGCGCTGGACCGCGGGATGATCCCGCTCGGCTCCTGCACCATGAAGCTGAACGCGACCACCGAGATGGAGCCGGTGACCTGGCCGGAGTTCGGCCACATGCACCCCTTCGCGCCGGTCGACCAGGCGCAGGGCTACCTGACCCTCATCCGTGAGCTGGAGGAGCGCCTCGCCGAGGTGACCGGCTACGACAAGGTCTCCATCCAGCCGAACGCCGGTTCGCAGGGCGAGCTGGCCGGTCTGCTCGCCGTCCGCGCGTACCACCGTGCCAACGGCGACTCGCAGCGCACGGTCTGCCTGATCCCCTCCTCCGCGCACGGCACCAACGCGGCCAGCGCCGTCATGGCCGGGATGAAGGTCGTGGTCGTCAAGACCGCCGACGACGGTGAGATCGACGTCGAGGACCTGCGCGCCAAGATCGAGCAGTACCGCGACGAACTGTCCGTGCTGATGATCACCTACCCGTCCACGCACGGCGTGTTCGAGGAGCACGTCGCGGACATCTGCGCCCAGGTCCACGAGGCCGGCGGTCAGGTGTACGTGGACGGTGCCAACCTCAACGCCCTGGTGGGGCTGGCGAAGCCCGGCCAGTTCGGTGGCGACGTCTCGCACCTGAACCTGCACAAGACGTTCTGCATCCCGCACGGCGGCGGCGGCCCCGGTGTCGGCCCGGTCGGCGTCCGGGAGCACCTCGCCCCGTACCTGCCCAACCACCCGCTCCAGCCCAGCGCGGGACCGGACACGGGCGTCGGCCCGATCTCGGCCGCCCCGTGGGGCTCGGCGGGCATCCTGCCGATCTCCTGGGCGTACGTACGGCTGATGGGTGGCGAGGGCCTCAAGCGGGCGACGCAGGTCGCCGTCCTCGCGGCCAACTACATCGCCAAGCGCCTGGAGCCGCACTACCCCGTGCTCTACACCGGCCCGGCCGGGCTCGTCGCCCACGAGTGCATCGTGGACCTGCGGCCCATCTCCAAGACGACCGGCGTCAGCGTCGACGACATCGCCAAGCGGCTGATCGACTACGGCTTCCATGCCCCGACCATGTCGTTCCCGGTGGCCGGCACGCTGATGATCGAGCCGACCGAGAGCGAGGACCTGGCCGAGCTGGACCGGTTCTGCGACACGATGATCGCCATCCGCGCGGAGATCGAGAAGGTCGCGTCGGGCGAGTGGCCCGCGGACGACAACCCGCTGCGCAACGCCCCCCACACGGCGGCCGCGCTGGGCGGCGAGTGGTCGCACGCGTACAGCCGTGAGGAGGCGGTCTTCCCGGCCGGTGTCTCGGCGGCGGACAAGTACTGGCCGCCGGTGCGCCGCATCGACGGAGCGTTCGGCGACCGCAACCTGGTCTGCTCCTGCCCGCCGCTGGACGAGTACGACAACTGACGGCGACGGCGAAGGGCCGGTGCGGAGGTGATGGACTCCGTACCGGCCCTTCGCCGTGCGGTGGGTGGTTCTGTGCGGTGCGGGTGGTGTTCTCGCGGTGCCGGTGGTGCTGTGCGGTGCCTCAGGCGGCCGTCACGACCTTGGAGGCGCTCAGCGGTCGGTGCGGCGCGATGATCTGGCCGTCCGGCAGCAGTTCACCGGTGTCCTCGAAGAGCAGGACGCCGTTGCACAGCAGGCTCCAGCCCTGTTCCGGGTGGTGAGCCACCAAGCGGGCCGCCTCCCTGTCGGCGGAGTCGGCGGACGGACAGGCTGGCTGGTGCTGGCACATGGGTTGGTTCTTTCGCTGCGGTGTGGTGTGTGTCCTGCGGCTCGATGCGGTGTTCATCGCCGCCCCCCCGTTTGTCGGTCGGTCCGTTCCCAGTGTTGCCCCACCGGCGTCAATCCGCAGGGATTTCGCGGCAGCGCTTCCTACTGCTTAATGACGTGTCACCCGCGCGGATGGTTCAGCTCAACCGCACTGTCCCTTCGGGTGGTTCGGGATGGCCTTACCGGGCTAGTCCGAACGGACCGGCGGGCGTCACGCGGTTGACTCCAGCAGCGGCGGAGGGATCAGCCGCAGTGTCAGGACCGGCAGGAGGTCGGCGACCCGGTACGGCAGGTGCGAGGCGATCCCGGGGGGTGCGGGAGCCAGCGGGATCAGGAGATCCGCCGGGGCCGGCGCGCCGGTGGCCGGATCGGCCTCCGTGTCCCCGTGCAGCCAGAGCGTCAGCATGTACAGGTCGGGTACGGACAGCAGGCGCGGCTGGTGGCGGGTCGCCATGGACTCCGCCTGGCGCACGGCCCGCTCCGTCGAAGCGAGGTACGGCCCTTCGAAGAAGTGGGAGAAGGACCAGCCGCCCGGGGTGAGGACGGTGTCCGCGGCGGCCACCGGGCGGTCGCCGCCGCGGATCAGGAACCGCCAGCCGGCCAGCCGGGTCCGCGGTGAGCCGGCGGGCGGAGCGATCGGGTCACGGACGTCCAGGACGTGCAGGGGCAGCGGGAGTTCCGGGCTCAATGGTCCCTGGACGGACCGGAGAGCGGGGGTGTGGGCCTCGCGGACGGCGGGGGAGCCGAGTGCCGCGAGGACACTGCGCAGGGCAGGCGCGGGGGCAGGGGAGACGTGCAGCGGCATGGTGGGTCGCCTCTCAGTCAAGAGACAGGGTGATGCGGGGGAGGTGCGGACGGCGGTGTCAGCTTCGGGGTCAGAGGGTGCCGGAGGGACCGTTGGGCCGTGGCCGGGCTCGACTCTCTGCCTCGTCCGGAGTTTATACGACACGTGTTCACACAATGTTTCCGCTAGCCGTCGGCGATATTACCGTCAAGGCTGAAACGGGTCTTTGATTTGCGGCGTTTCTGTGTATTTCCCGTGATGGCCGAGCCGCTGCCTGCGGTGTTGCCCGGGGCGCGGTAGGCCGAATGGCGCCACCGTTTCCACCGGCGGGGTGCGGCGCTCCGGGCGGTCGCGGCCGGTGTCGGCCGCCGGTAACTGCGCGCTGCCTCATGCCTCCGGTATGTGCCGGACAAACAATGTATCCAGCCTACCGCCCAAGCCCTTGTCCGCGCGGGCGTTACAGATCAGCCCGGCTGGGCATTATCGTCCGTGACGCGGGCGGACGATGCCGCGCGCCGCCCACTCGAGGAGGGACCCTTCGATGGGGGAGAAGATCGCGGCAGGCGGCTTCGACCTGTCCGATCGGCAGAGGTACCGCAGGAAACTCCAGGAGTGCCTGACGGGACTGGAGCGACTCCTTGCCGACAAGAGGTTCGATCGGCCGCGGAATCTCGTGGGTCTGGAGATCGAGCTGAATCTGGCCGGCGCCGACGGCATGCCCCGGATGATGAATGCCGAGGTGCTGGAGCGCATCGCGAGCCGGGATTTCCAGACGGAACTCGGAATGTTCAATCTGGAAGTGAACATTGCCCCGCACCGGCTCGGCGGGCGGGTCTTCGACCAGCTCGCCGAGGAGCTGCGCACCGGATTGGCGTACGCGCACCGCAAGGCGCAGGAGGTCGACGCCGGCATTGTGATGATCGGAATTCTTCCGACCCTCTCGCAGGAGGACCTGGTCTCCACGAACCTCTCCGACGTCGACCGCTACCGACTGCTGAACGACGAGATCGTGGCCGCGCGGGGCGAGGACTTCACCCTCGACATCGAGGGGGTGGAGCGGCTGAGCTGCACGGCGAGCTCCATCGTCCCCGAAGCGGCGTGCACCTCCGTACAGCTCCACCTCCAGGTGACGCCCGAGCGGTTCGCCGACGTCTGGAACGCCGCGCAGGCCGTCGCGGCCGTACAGATCGCGGTGGGTGCCAACGCGCCCTTCCTCTTCGGCCGCGAGCTGTGGCGCGAGTCGCGTCCACCGCTGTTCACCCAGGCCACGGACACCCGCCCGCCCGAACTGCAGGCGCAGGGGGTGCGGCCGCGTACCTGGTTCGGGGAGCGCTGGGTCTCCTCGGCGTACGAACTCTTCGAGGAGAACGTCCGGTACTTCCCCGCCCTGCTGCCGATCTGCGACGACGAGGAGCCGCTGCGCGTCCTCGACGAGGGCGGGATCCCGAGCCTCGGGGAGCTGGCCCTGCACAACGGCACCGTCTACCGCTGGAACCGGCCGGTGTACGGAGTGGTGGACGGCGTCCCGCACCTGCGCGTCGAGAACCGGGTGCTCCCGGCCGGACCCACGGTCGACGACGTCCTGGCCAACGCCGCCTTCTACTACGGTCTGGTCCGCGCGCTCGCCGAGGAGACCCGGCCGGTGTGGAGGCGGCTGTCGTTCGAGGACGCCGCCGCGAACTTCGACGCGGCCTGCCGGCACGGCATCGACGCGGAGCTGCGCTGGCCGCGCCCAGGGAGGGGCGGCGGGGTCACCACGGTGCCGGCGGTGAAACTGGTCCGGGACGAACTGCTGCCGCTCGCCGCCGCGGGCCTCGACGCCTGGGGCGTGGAGCGCACCGACCGCAAGCGGTACCTCGGCATCATCGAGGAGCGGTGCAAGCGGCGGGTGAACGGAGCGTCCTGGCAGGTGGACACCTTTCACCGGGCGCTGGAGGCGGGACTGGGGAGGGAGGCCGCGCTGGCCGCGACCACCCGCCAGTACTGCCGACTGATGCGCCAGGGCAACCCGGTGCACACCTGGCCGGTCGGGTTCCCGGGACGGCCCGAGGCGCAGCTGGAGGCCTGAGGGGAGCGCCTGGGCGGGGAGCCTGGGCGGGGAGCGCCGGGGCGGGAGCCGTCCGCCCCGGCTGGGTTCCCGGTGCGATCGTCGGGCAAGCTGTGACACCCATGGCGGTCGACCGAGGCAGGTGTGCGCGTACGTGGCCGGATCTCTTCCCGCGGAGGGCGTGGGGACGCGGACCCTGCGGTCCGAGACGCTGCTCGTCCTGGCGCTCTCCCTGGGGGCGAGCGGGGTCTCGGCGCTGATCAGCTTCGTCGGTTCGCTGACGAGACCGGGCGGGCTCAAGGAACAGGCGGCGACGCTCAACGGCTCTTACGCGCCCGGGCGCCCCTGGCTCGACCTGGCCTGGCAGCTCTTCGGGATCGCCTCCGCGCTGGTGCCGGTCCTGCTGGTGGCGCACCTGCTGACGCGCGAGGGCGCGGGGCTGCGGACGATCGGGTTCGACCGCGGCCGCCCGTGGCCGGACCTGGGGCGCGGGGCACTGGTCGCGGCCGGCATCGGCAGCGCGGGGCTCGCCTTCTACCTGGCCGCGCGGGCCGGCGGGGCGAACCTGACGGTGGTGCCGGAGGCGCTGCCCGACGTGTGGTGGAAGTACCCGGTGCTGATCCTGTCGGCGGTGCAGAACTCCGTGCTGGAGGAGGTCATCGTCGTCGGGTACCTGTTGCGCAGACTGGACCAGTTGGGATGGAGCCCCATGGCGGCGCTGGTGACGAGTTCGGTGCTGCGGGGGTCGTACCACCTGTACCAGGGCGTGGGCGGGTTCATCGGGAACATGGTGATGGGCGCGGTCTTCGTGCTGCTATACCGGCGGTGGGGGCGGGTGGGCCCGCTGGTGGTGGCGCACGCGCTGCTCGACATCGTGGCGTTCGTCGGTTACGCGCTGCTCGCGGGCCGGGTGGGGTGGCTGCCCACGGCGTGAGGCGGTCGGGCGGTGAGGCGGTCGGGCGGTGAGGCGGTGAGGACGGCGAAGGGGGCGTACGGGGAGTTCCGTACGCCCCCTTCGCCGTCGTCGTCACGCCAGCAGGTCGCCCTCGATGACCGTCACCGCGTTGCCGGTCAGCAGCGTCCGCCCGCCGGACAGAGCCGTCCGCACCAGCCCGGTGCGGGCGCCGCCCTGGAGACCGGTCAGCCGGTCGCGGCCGAGGCGGGCCGACCAGAAGGGCGCGAGCGCGGTGTGCGCGCTGCCCGTCACCGGGTCCTCGTCGATGCCGAGGGCCGGGAAGAAGCAGCGCGAGACGAAGTCGTACCCGCGCTCCGGGTTCTCGGCGGCGGCGGTGGCGATGACGCCGCGCTCCGACATGGACGCCAGGGCGGCGAGGTCCGGCGCGAGGCACCGTACGGACCGTTCGTCCGGCAGCTCGACCAGAAGGTCGCCGATGTGCGGCGCCGTGTCGTGAACGCCGAGGACGGCGGAGCCGAGTGCCTCGGCGAGGCCGTCGGGGGCCGGGACGGGATCCAGCGTCGAGGTCGGGAAGTCCAGCGTGATGGAGCCGTCCTCGGCCGCGGTGGCGGAGAGGATGCCGCACCGCGCCGTGAAGCGGACGGTGCCGGTCGCGCGTGCGGTGGTGTGCAGGACGTGTGCGGTGGCGAGTGTGGCGTGGCCGCACATGTCGACCTCGGCGACCGGCGTGAGCCAGCGCAGCGCCCAGTCGGCCTCGCCGCCCGGGGGCAGGGGGTGGGCGAAGGCCGTCTCGGAGAGGTTGACCTCCGCGGCGACCTTCTGGAGCCACTGGTCGTCCGGGAAGGCGTCCAGCAGTACGACACCTGCCGGATTGCCGGAGAAGGGACGGTCGGTGAAGGCGTCGACGATTCGAATCCGCATGCCCCGACCGTAGGGGCGGGCGTGTCCCGGGCACCAAGGCCAATTCCGCCCGGCTGGACCGATGACCTGTCGCACCGAGGATTCCGTGGACGCGTGGACGCGTGGACGCGTGGATCCCTGGGTTTTGGCGAACTGCCGGCCGCCGGAGCACCGGCCCGGGCGGGGACCGGAGCACCGTCGTCGGGCGCCCGGACCGGCGAGCCGTCTCAACAGGTGTCACGGGGTTTACGCTCCTGACGGGCCACTGTCATGATGTGCCGATGCACGCGTCTCAGGGGAGAAGCGCCGGCCTGGGACTCGCCCTGGCCTCGGCCTTCGCATTCGGTGGATCAGGTGTAGCGGCCAAGCCGCTGATCGAGGCGGGGCTCGACCCGCTGCACGTGGTGTGGCTGCGGGTGACCGGCGCCGCGCTCCTCATGCTGCCCGTCGCCTGGCGCCACCGCGCGCTGCTGCGCCGCAAGCCCGCACTGCTCGCCGGCTTCGGACTGCTCGCCGTCGCCGGTGTCCAGGCCTGCTACTTCGCGGCCATCTCCCGCATTCCCGTCGGGGTCGCACTCCTCATCGAGTACCTCGCCCCCGCGCTGGTGCTCGGGTGGGTGCGCTTCGTGCAGCGCCGGCCGGTGACGCGCGCCGCCGGGGTCGGGGTGGTCCTCGCCGTCGGTGGACTGGCCTGCGTGGTGGAGGTGTGGTCCGGGCTGAGCTTCGATCTCCTCGGGCTGGCGCTCGCGCTGGGCGCCGCGTGCTGCCAGGTCGGCTACTTCGTCCTCTCCGACCAGGGCAGCGACGAGGCGGAACCGGTCGACCCCTTCGGCGTGATCGCCTACGGGCTGCTCGTCGGCTCCGTCGTCCTCACCGTCGTGGCGCGCCCCTGGGGCATGGACTGGCAGGTCCTCGCCGGCACCGCCGACATGGGGGGCACCACGGCTCCGGCGTGGCTGCTGCTCGGGTGGATCGTGCTGATCGCCACCGTCCTCGCGTACGTCACCGGCATCGTCGCCGTCCGCAGGCTCTCCCCGCAGGTGGCCGGCGTGGTCGCCTGCCTGGAAGCGGTCATCGCGACCGTACTGGCCTGGGTGCTGCTCGCGGAGCACCTCTCCGGGCCGCAGATCCTGGGTGGTGCGGTGGTGCTGGTGGGCGCCTTCATCGCCCAGTCGTCCACGCCCAGGGCTCCGTCGGGGCCGGTGGCCGGGTCGGACCCCGCGCCGGCCGAGGACGAGTTGTCGGCCGGGCGTACCGCCACGTAAGGTCTCGGCCATGCATTCGACCGTACTTCCGCCGCCTGCCGCGTAACGCGGGCGGCGGCACAACTTCTGACGCGGACCGGCTCGGGCAGTCCCCGAGCGGCTCGTGGCTGCCCGCGTGCGCAGTCGAGCGGCCCATCGTCCGTCTGTTGTCGTACGGAGAAGTCACGTGTCGAACGTTTCCGCTGTGCCCGTGGGGCGGAGCCTTTTCTACCTGATCGTCGCCGGGATCGCCTGGGGGACCGCCGGGGCGGCGGCCTCACTGGTGTTCCTGGTCAGCGACCTCGGCCCACTCGCGCTGTCCTTCTGGCGCTGCGTCGGCGGCCTGGTGCTGCTGCTCGGCGCGCTGGCGGTACGCCGTCGCCGCGCCGCGCGGGCGGTCGAGTCCGGCCGGCGGAGGGCGCTGCGCGTCCTCGGTACCGGGGTCGGGCTCGCCCTCTTCCAGAGCGCCTACTTCGCCGCCGTCGACGCGACCGGCCTCGCGGTCGGGACGGTCGTCACCCTGGGCGCCGGGCCGGTGCTCATCGCGCTCGGCGCGCGGCTGACCATGGGCGAGCGGCTCGGACGCGGCGGGGCGGTCGCGGTCGCGGGTGCGCTGGCCGGGCTCGTCGTGCTGGTGCTCGGCGGCGGCGCTGTCTCCGTCCGGCCCGCCGGAGTGGCCCTGGCGGTGCTGTCGGCCGCCGGTTACGCCGGGATCACGCTGCTGACGCGGTGGCTCGGACGGGACGGCGGTGGCGGTGACGCGCTGGCCACGAGCACCTGGGCCTTCGCCGTCGGCGCGGTCGGGTTGCTGCCGATGGCGGCCTTCGAGGGGCTGGTCCCGCACACCGCCGAACTGGCCAAGGTGGTGGGGCTGCTGGTGTACGTGGCGGCCGTGCCGACCGCGCTCGCCTACGCGCTGTACTTCGCCGGTGCTGCCGTGGTGCGCGCCGCGACCGTCTCCGTGATCATGCTTCTGGAGCCGGTGAGCGCGGCCGTCATCGCGGTCACGGTGCTCGGCGAGCGGCTGACCGGTGCGACGGTGTGCGGGACGCTGCTCCTGCTCGCCGCCGTCACCGGGCTGGCGGCCTCGGAGGCGCGGGGCGCGGTGGGCAGGGGCCGGGCGGAGGCGCCGGCCTGAGCGGCCGGGCGCGCCCGTCGCCGGTGCCGGTGCCGGCGACGGGCCCTCGGCCGGTGCCGGGAGCCCCGGGTGCTCCCGGGTGTCGCGGGGTGCTCCAAGGTGCTCCGGGTTCCCGGGTGTTCCCGGAGGGTCGTCCCGAGGCGTTCCCGGGTGTTCCGGGGTGCTCCCGGAGGGGCCGGGGTGCTCCCGGGGGCTCTCGCTCGGCCGGTCGCCGTGTTGCCGCGCCGTTCGTCAGAGTGCGGTGAGGTAGCCGGGTACGGGGATCGACGGCTCCAGGTCCGAGGCGGGGACGGGCGTGCCGTAGGTCGGCCGGACCGGCACGACGCCCGTCCAGTGAGGGAGCCCGAGGTCCTCCGGATCGTCGTTGGGGCCGCCGGTGCGGAGCTTGGCGGACACCTCGTCGAGGTCCAGGCGGAGGACGGCCGTCGCGGCCAGCTCCTTGGCGTTGGCAGGGCGCGAGTCGGCGGAGCGGCCGGGCACGACATGGTCGACGAGGGCGTCGAGCGCCGTGCGCTTCTCGGCGGGGTCGGTCACCTGGTGGGCGACGCCGTGGACGACGACCGAGCGGTAGTTGATGGAGTGGTGGAAGGCGGAACGGGCCAGCACCAGGCCGTCGACGTGGGTGACGGTCAGGCAGACGGGCAGGCCCGGGTCCGCCTGCCCCGCCATGCGCAGCGGGCGGGAGCCGGTGGACCCGTGGACGTAGAGGCGCTCGCCCACCCGGCCGTACAGCGTGGGCAGGACGACCGGCGCGCCGTCGCGGACGAAACCGAGGTGGCAGACGTAGGCCCCGTCGAGTATCGCGTGCACCAGTTCCCGGTCGTAGGCGGCGCGGTCCCGGGAACGGGTCGGCACGGTGCGTTCGGTGGGCTGGTAGGCGGTCTCGGTCACCGACATTGCGTTCTCCATTGCACTAGTGCATAATCTAGTTTGTGCTAGGAGAGTATCGGATCGTGGGGCGTCGCGCATCGGAAATCGCCGCGAGCGTCGAGCGGGGCGTGGGGTCGGGAGAGCTGGTGCCCGGCCAACTGCTGCCGCCCATGAGGGAGTTGGCGACCCGCCTGGGGGTCAACCCCAACACGGTCGCGGCCGCCTACCGCACCCTCCGCGAGCGCGGGGTGATCGAGACAGCCGGGCGCAGGGGCAGCCGGGTGCGTCCGCGCCCGGCCACCACCGCGCGCGGGTCCCTCCGGATCGACGCGCCGGCGGGCGTACGGGACGTGGGGCAGGGCAACCCCGACCCGGCCCTGCTGCCGCCGCTCGGCGAGGCGCTGGCGGCCGCCGCGCGGCGCGAGGCCGAGGGGCCCGGGCTGTACGGGCAGGCGCCGGTGGACCCGGACTTCGCGCGGCTCGCGCGGGCGGCGCTGGACGCGGACGGGGTGCCGGACGGGCCGATCGCCGTCACGTCCGGCTCACTGGACGCCGTCGAGCGCGTGCTCGCCGCCCATCTGCGCCCCGGCGACGCCGTAGCGGTGGAGGACCCCGGCTGGGACGCCTACCTCGACCTCGTACCGGCGCTCGGGCTGAAGCCCGTGCCGGTCGCACTCGACGACGACGGCCCGCTGCCCGGCGCGGTGGAGCGGGCGGTCCGCGATGCCGGGGCGCGGGCCCTGATCGTGACCGGCCGGGCGCAGAACCCGACCGGTGCGGCGGTGGGCGCGGCGCGGGCGGTGGAGCTGCGGCGGGTGCTGGCCGCGCATCCGGACGTCCTGCTGATCGAGGACGACCACGGGCACGGGTTCGTGGACGTGCCGCTGCACCCGCTCGCGGGAGTGACGGACCACTGGGCGCTGGTGCGGTCGGTGGGCAAGGCGTACGGACCCGACCTCCGGGTCGCCGCGCTCACCGGCGACGCGGTCACCATCGACCGGGTGCTGGGCCGGCAGAACCTCGGGCCCGGTTGGGTGAGCCGCCTGCTGCAACGTGCCGTCGCCCACCTGTGGCGGACCGGCGCGGTGGACGCGCGCGCGGTGGCGGCGGCGTACGCGGAGCGGCGCGACACGCTGCTGGCGGCCCTGGTGCGGCGGGGCGTCGAGGCGCACGGGCGCAGCGGCGTGAACGTGTGGGTGCCGGTGGCCGACGAGACCGGGACGGTGGCCCGCCTGCTGCACGCCGGGTGGGCGGTGGCGCCCGGCGCCCGGTTCCGGATGGCTGCCGGACCGGGCGTGCGGATCACCGTCTCGGGACTGCCGCCGGCCGACCTGGAGTCGCTCGCCGACGCGGTGGCGGCGGCCGCCGCCCCGGTGGAGCCGCGCAGCTACGGCTGACGAGCCGCTCCGGCCCTGGGGCGGCTCTGCGTGAGGGCCGCCCCGGCCAGCACGATCAGCGCCCCGGCCGGGGTGTTCCAGGTCAGCGCCTCGTCCAGGAGCGTGACGCCGGCGGCGGTGGCGATGACCGGGATGAAGTAGGTGACCATCTGGCCGGTCGTCGGACCCACCTCGGCGACGATCCCGTACTGGATCAGGACCGCCAGGCCGGTGCCCAGTGCCCCGAGCGCGACCACCGCGAGCAGCGGCACGACCGGGAAGGCGGCCGGCCAGGTGGTGAACAGCGGTGTGACCACGGCGAGTTGCAGCATGGCCAGGAAGAGCTGCGCCCCGGTGAGCGACAGGTGCGACTCGTCGCGGCCCGCGAGCGTACGCCGCACGTAGATCCAGCCGATGGGGTAACTGAGCGAGGCCAGCAGCGCCATCGCGGTGCCCGTGACGTCCAGCCCGGAGAAGCCCTGCCACGCCCCGAGCACGGTGAGGACGCCGATGAAACCGATGCCGAGCCCCGCCACCCGGCGGCGCGTCGGGCGGTCCTCCGACAGCGCGACCAGGGACAGGGCCATGCCCCACAACGGGGACGTGGCGTTGCAGATGCCGGCCAGCGTCGAGGGGATCGTGAGCTCGGCGTACGCGAAGAGGGAGAACGGCAGGGCGTTGAGGAAGAACGCCGCCACCGCGAGGTGTCCCCATGTGCGGGCGCCGCGCGGCGGCTTCACGCGCTTCACCGTCATGGCGACGGCGAGCACCGCCGTACCGAACAGCAGGCGGCCGAAGGTCACTTGGAAGGGGGCGTAGGCCGTGGTGCCCACCTTGATGAGCAGGAAGCTGAAGCCCCAGACGAGGGAGAGCAGGGCGAAGCGGACGCGCCAGTCGACCGCGCGGCGGCGCGCGGGCGTTGGGGCGTCGGCGATGGGAGAGCCGGGGGAGGCGTGAGAGGCCGGCGGAGTGGGGGGCGACTGGTCGGAGGGCGCGGTGGCGGTGCTCATGACGAACACCATGGCTCCCGGAACGTCGTAGAACAAGCGAGATTTCATGGCGGCATTCACTTAGCATTGCTTACATGTTGAACTTGGAGCGTCTGCGGACCCTCGACGCCCTCGCCCGCCACGGCTCGGTGAGCGGTGCGGCGGACGCGCTGCACGTGACGACCTCGGCGGTCTCGCAGCAACTCGCCAAGCTGGAGCGGGAGGTCGGACAGCAGCTCGTCGCCAAGAACGGACGCGGTGTGCGGCTGACCGACGCGGGTGTGCTGCTGGCCGATCACGCGGCGCGGATCCTCTCCCAGGTCGAGCTGGCACAGGCGGACATCGAGGCACAGCGCGGCCAGGTGGTGGGCGAGGTGCGGCTGGCCGGGTTCCCGACGGCGGCGCGCGGACTGTTCCCGGCGGCCATCACCGCACTGCGCAGGGACCACCCCGACCTGGTCGTACGGACCAGTGAGCTGGAGCCCGAGCACGGTGTACGCCAGGTGCTGCGCGGCGACATGGACCTGGCGGTCGTGCTCGACTGGAGCAACAAGCGGCTCCCCGTGCCCGCCGGGCTGGCCGGGGCGGAGCTGCTGGACGACGCCGCCGACGTGGCCATGCCGGCGGACCACCCCCTCGCCGGACGGGCCGAGCTGGACCTCGAGGAGCTCGCGGACGAGGAGTGGGTGTCCTGGCCGGAAGGCGAGTTCTGCTACGAGTGGCTGATGTTCACGCTGCGCTCGAAGGGCGTCGAGCCGCGCATCGCGCACCTGGCGGGGGAGCACCACACGCAGCTGGCGCTCATCCAGGCGGGCCTCGGCGTGTGCGTCACGCCCCGGCTGGGGCGGGGAACCGTGCCGGAGGGCGTCGCCCTCGTGCCCGTACGCCATCAGATGCGGCGGCACATCTACGCGGTCTGGCGCACGGACGCGGATCGCAGGCCCTCGATCCGGGCCGCCGTGGAGGCGCTGCGCGAGGTGGGCCGGACGGTCGGCAGCTGACGGGTGCCGAAAGGGAGCGCGGCGGGGCGGCCGTGTCCGGGAAGGCTCCGGGGGCCGGGAAGGGCGGGGGCGCGGTCGGCCGCTGGCCCGCCACCGCGCTCGTACCGGTCGCCACGATCACCGGCACCGTCACCGTCTCCCGTCACCCGCGCCCCCGTCACCGACGACGTGCCGGGCCGGGCCGGTGAGGCCGACCGCGTCGCACGTCCGTCGGTGCCGGTGCCGGTGCCGGTGTCACGCCAGTTTGATCGCATCACCCTCGACCGTGACAGCGGCGGCCGGGAGCGGGGTGGTGGCCGGGCCCGCCTTGACGCTGCCGTCCCCCGCGTCGAACTTGCTGCCGTGACAGGGGCAGGTGATGATCCCGTCGGCCACGTCCTTGACCGCGCAGCCCGCGTGCGTGCACTTCGACGAGAACGCCTTGAACTCGCCCGCCCTCGGCTGCGTCACGACGACATCGCCGATGACCTTGCCCCCGCCCTCCGGGATGTCCGTCGTCCTCGCCAGCACCTTGCCCCCGCCACCGGCTCCGGACCCGTCACTGCCCCCGGCGGCCGGGCCCGTGGGGCTCCCGCCCGCCGGCGCGTCACCGACGGAGGACGCCGGTGAGCCCGATCCTCCGCAGGCGGTGAGGACGGTGGCCAGACCCGCCCCGCTCGCCGCCGCGACGACGGCCCGGCGCGCCACCGCCCTGCTGGTCCCCTGCGATCCGGTCATTCCGGCACCCCTTCCGTGGCGGTCGACCCGATGTCAACGCCTCGCGGGGGAGTACGGGAGGGCGGCAGGGGGTGTTCAGCTGCTCCGGGCCCTTTCCCGTGGCGCGCCGCCCCTGCGGCGCCGCTCGGCGGCCGGGTGCGGCGCGTCGCCGCTCCTCGCCCTGCTCATACCGCCACAGCCGTGCGCGCGAGCCGGGAACCGGAGCGTTCCCAGGCTCCGTCCCCGCTCCGGCGGACGTACATCAGGAGAGCGGCCGGAAGTCGCTTCTGGTGCTCTGCTTGTCATGTTATGGTCACGGCCGCTCGCTACTGTGCTTGTTATGGATCTTACGACCAACGGTCCCCGAACCGATCGTCGCGCCCTCCTGGCGGCCTCCGTGACCGTGGTGTTGTGGGCGTCGGCGTTCGTCTCCATTCGTGCTTCGGCGGAACACTTCCATCCGGGGGTGCTGGCGCTGGGGCGGCTGCTGACCGCTTCGATCGTTCTCGGCTTCGTCTTCCTGCTCAAGGGCGGCACCCTGCCGGACCGCAGGGCGTGGCCCGGCATCCTCGCCTCCGGCGTGTTGTGGTTCGGCGTCTACATGGTCGCCCTGAACTGGGGTGAGCAGCAGGTGGACGCGGGGACGGCCGCGATGGTGGTCAACATCGGTCCCGTCGTGATCGCGCTGCTCGGCGGCTGGCTGCTGAAGGAGGGCTTCCCCCCGCTGCTGATCGCGGGCATGGGCGTGTCGTTCCTCGGCGCGGCCGTGGTGGGCTGGTCCATGTCGGGTCACGGGGCCTCGTCCGTCACGGGCGTGCTGCTGTGCCTGCTCGCCGCGGTCACGTACGCGGGCGGGGTCGTGGCGCAGAAGCCGGCGCTGCGGTACGCGAGTCCGTTGCAGGTGACGACCTTCGGCTGCTTCGTGGGCACCGTCGCGTGTCTGCCGTTCAGCGGTCTGATGCTGGAGGAGCTGCCGAAGGCCCCGTGGTCGGCGACGCTGAACCTGATCTACCTGGGCGTCTTTCCGACGGCGCTGGCGTTCAGCACCTGGGCGTACGCGCTCGCGCGGACCAGTGCGGGGAAGCTCGGTGCGACGACGTACGCGGTGCCGGCCGTCGTGGTGCTGATCTCCTGGGTGTGGCTGGCCGAGGTGCCGGGCCGGATGACGTTGCTCGGCGGTGTCATCTGCCTGGTGGGCGTGGCCGTTTCCCGGCTGCCGGGGCGGCGCGAGGCCGCACCGGAAGGACCGGAAGGAACCACCGGGGCTGCTCAGCGGCCCGGCAAGGAACGGACACCCTCGGGCACGGCGTCGGACTGAGCGCCGGACACATCCCCGCGGCGACGAGGGCCGGCCGTCCCGCCACGGCCGGCCCCTGCGCGTCGCGGGCACCGGGCTCGCTCAGACGATGTACGTGGTCTTGTTCCGGCCGAGCAGGTAGCCGAGCTGGAGGCGGTTGTGGGCGCCGAGTTCCTGCTTCATGGCGGCGATGTGGGCCTGCAGTGACCGCTCGCTGATACCCATGCGGCGTGCGATCCGCTTGTCGGAGTTAGCCCTCGACGAGGAGTCGGCCGATCGACTCGCGCAGGGCGGGCACGACCTGGTCGGCCGCCTTGGCCGCGTGGACGAGCACGAAGGGGAACGGGCGCGCACGGTCCCAGGCCCGACGTATTCGTCGCCTCATCGAACCGAGTGGTGCGCTGATACAGCGCCCGCATCGCGACCCCGGCCGCGATATGGCGGCGTACGGCTTCGAGCGCGTCTTTCCGTACGGCACCGGGGCGGGGGCAGTCGGGCTGTGCGGTGAGAATCTCCCGCTGGGCTCCGTCGAGCATCTCGTCGATGGCCTCGGAGATGGCCGAGAGCCCGTGGACGTAGCGAATCCCGGAACGGCGGGAGTTTCCTCTTGAGCGGGATCATCGGCCATTGCCCCCTTCTTCATGCTGTGAAGCATTCACGCCGTCGGCTTCTTCGGCGGTCTGCCACCCGAGGTGGCCGCCGACGAGGCCCTGGCCGAGCTGCTGCGGCCCACCCCTACGAGCCGACTTCCGCATGGTCGCTCGCTACGAGTACCGCGAGGACACTCCCCTCACCGTGCCCGTCACCCTGGTCAACGGCGTCGACGACCCGCAGGTCAAGAAGGCGGCCGTAGAGCCCTGGGCGCGGGAGTGCGTCGGCGAGCCCGCCCAACACTGGGTGGACGGCGGCCACTTCTCCTTCGAGGGAGACCCCGGCGCCGTGACCGGTCTTCTCGGATCGCTCGTCCGTGTGTGGCGTGTGGCGACGGCCTCGACACGGCCGGCCACGTTGAACTTATCTGAGCCGGGTCATGCCACCGTCACACGACCACGAGGGGAACCACCATGAGCAACGCCACCGCCGACCAGCGCCGCAAGGCAGAGGAGTTCCGCGCACTGCACGCCGCCGACCGGCCGTTCGTCGTCGCCAACCCCTGGGACGCGGGCACCGCCCGTGTGCTCACGGGGCTCGGCTTCTCCGCGCTCGCCACCACCGGCGCCGGGTTCGCGTACAGCCTGGGCAGGCCGGACGGCCGCGCCGGCCGTGAGGAGATCCTGGGCAACGCGGCGGCGATCGTCGGCGCGACGCATCTGCCGGTCTCCGCCGACCTGGAGAGCGGCTTCGGTGAGACGCCCGACGACGTGGCCGAGACCGTGCGGCTCGCCGCCCGCGCGGGGCTGGTCGGCGGATCGGTCGAGGACTCCACGGGCCGGGCGGACGATCCGATCCGCACGCTGGAGGAGGCCGTCGAGCGGGTGGCGGCCGCCGTCGCCGCCGCGCGCGAGCTGGACTTCCCCTTCATGGTGACCGCGCGCGCCGAGAACTTCTTCCTGGGCCGGCCCGACCTGCCCGACACGATCCGCCGCCTACGGGCCTACGAGGAGGCGGGCGCCGACGTCCTGTACGCGCCCGCGCTGCCCGACGCGAGCGCCGTGCGTGCCGTGTGCTCGTCGGTCGGCCGCCCGGTCAACGTCCTCATGGGCGGCGCCCTGCGGCTGTCCGTCGCGGAGCTCGGCGAGCTGGGCGTACGCCGCGTCAGCGTGGGATCGGCGATGTCCCGCGCCGCGTTCGGCGCCCTCGTCCGCGCCGCCGAGGAGATCCGTGACCAGGGCACCTTCGCGTTCGGGGCGGACGCGCTGCCCTACGCCGACCTCAACAGGATTCTCGACACCGGAGAGTGAGCCGCACCGTGACGCCGTGCTCGCGTATGGCGCGAAGTCGGTGCGCCTGGTCTTCGCGGCGGACGGCACGGTCGAGCTGGGCGGCATAGCGGGCCATGCCCCGGGCACCTGGCACGCCCGCACCGCCGTCCTGCCGACGGCCCGTACCCCACCACGGCCATGGCCTCCTTCGTCATACCCCGGCCCCTGGATCAGGTGGGCGTCCACCACTGGCCCGGATCGCGGAGAACGTTTTCGACTGGTGACCCGGGCGCGGTGGCCGGGCACTCAGCGGTACCGGCGGCCTCCCCGGCGGAACCGCAACGCGGCATAGGCGAGCGCGCAGACGAAGACGACCGCGCCGATCACCAGCAGGTACAGCAGGCCCTCGACCACGGCACCGATGAGGCCCAGGACCACTGCCACCAGGATGAGGAACAGCAACAGAGCCATCGTGACCGCCTTCCGCGACACTTCCGTCCAGATTTAGCCGGTTTATTTTGTATTACCCCTTATTGCCGTTTGATGCCCTTTCCTCGCTCCGCTCGCCGGGGCCGTCAACGCGGGCGGCGGACGCGCGCCGCCTTCCCGCAGCTCGCTCTGGGTGCCCGGGGCCAGGACCCCGCCGTCCGGCGGGGTGCGGGTGCGGCCAGGGGCGATCTCTGTGAAAGTCGAGGCGAGCCGTGGACATCGCCATCGCGAGCGGGATGACGGTGGTGGACAGGAGGGCGACAGAAGGCGTGACTGGTCCGATCAGACGCGTGGCGGCTGCGGTCGCCTCCCCACTACGGGCGTTCCTGCACGCGGAGAGCGCGGGCGGGATCGTCCTGGTCGTTGCCGCGGTGAGCGCGCTGGTGTGGGCGAACAGCCCGGCGGCAGACGGGTACGCGCGGTTCTGGCAGCAGGAGGTCAGCCTCGGCGGCGGGGGCGCGCGGGTGACCCACGACTTGCGGCACTGGGTGAACGACGGGCTGATGGTCCTGTTCTTCTTCGTCATCGGCTTGGAGATCAAGCGTGAGCTGGTCGTGGGGGAGTTGCGCGACCGCCGCGCCGCGACGCTGCCCGCGCTGGCCGCCCTCGGCGGCGCCGTGATCCCGGCGCTGATGTACGTGGCCGTGGCCGGCGGTGGGGAGGCGGGGCGCGGCTGGGGTATCCCCATGGCCACCGACATCGCCTTCGCCGTCGGGGTCCTGGCTTTGCTGGGTCGCCGCGCTTCCAGCGGGGCGAAGCTGTTTCTGCTCAGCGTCGCCATCGTCGACGACATCCTCGCCATCGGCGTCATCGCGATCTTCTACACCGAGCGCCTCAACCTCTGGTGGCTGGCCGGCGCGGTGGCCGGACTGCTGGTCGCCGCCGGTATGCGCGGGCTGGGAGTGAGCCGGCCCTGGACGTACGTTCCCGTCGGGGTGCTGGTCTGGTTCGCCACCCTGGAATCCGGGGTGCACGCCACGCTCGCCGGGGTCGCGCTCGGTCTGCTCACCCCGGCCCGGCCCGTGGCCGGACGGGGCGTCCTGGACGACCTGGAGCGCTCTCTGCATCCGGTCAGCGCGTTCCTGGTGGTGCCGCTTTTCGCCCTGGCCAACGCTGGGATCGACCTGCGCGGTGGCGCGCTCGGCGACGCCTTCGGCCGGACGGTGACCTGGGCGATCATCGCCGGTCTCGTCCTCGGCAAGATCGTCGGCATCGGCGGGGTGACCTACCTGGTGCGCCGGCTGGACTGGGGAGCCCTGCCCGCGGGCATGCACCACCGCGAGGTCCTCGGTGCTGCCGCGCTGGGGGGTATCGGGTTCACCGTCTCGCTGTTCATCACCGACCTCGCCTTCACCGACGCCGGCCTGATCGGCCAGGCCAAGGTGGGCATCCTCACCGCCTCCGTCATCGCCGCCCTGACCGGAGCGGTGCTGCTGTTCACCGCCCCGGCCGGAACCGGCGCCGCCACCCTGTCGCCCCGACCGAACGGGGACCGGACCGGAGACGGGGACCGGACCGGAGACGGGGACCGGACCGGAGACGGGGACCGACCCCGGAACGGAGGCCGCCCCGGAGACCAGGGCCGGCCCGGAGACCAGGGCCGCCCCGGAGACCAGGGCCGGCCCGGAGACAGGGACTGGCCCCGAAACCGGGACCGGCCCCGAAACCGGGACCGGCCCGGAAACTGAGACCGACCCGGAGACCGGGACCGACCCCGGAACTGAGACCGACCCGGAAGCCCAATGGAGGACCGGTGCTGGACATCAGCGCACTGACCTGGGCCGTCACCATCGGCCTGATCCTCGTCCTGCTCGCCGTCGATCTGATCCTGGCCGCCGCGCGCCCGCACCGGGTCGGCTACGGCGAGGCCACGGCGTGGTCGGTGTTCTACGTCCTCGTCGCCATCGGCTTCGGCGTCTGGTTCGCCGTGCGACACGGCGGAGAGTTCGGCACCGAGTACTTCGCCGGCTACATCGTCGAGAAGAGTCTCTCGGTCGACAATCTGTTCGTCTTCGTCATCATCATGACCACCTTCGCCGTGCCGGCGGAACACCAGCACAAGGTGCTCACCTTCGGCATCGTGCTCGCCCTGGTCATGCGTGCGATCTTCATCGTGCTCGGCGCCACCCTGCTGGCGCTGTTCTCGTTCGTGTTCCTGCTGTTCGGTCTGCTGCTGATCTACACGGCCGTGCAGTTGTTCCGGCACCGTGACCAGGACCCCGCCATCGAGGACAACGTCATGGTCAAGGCCGCCCGCCGGCTCCTGCCGGTCACCGCCCACTACGTCGGCGGCAGACTCACCACCCGCGTCGACGGGCGCCGGATGGTCACCCCGCTGTTCATCGTCCTGCTCGCCATCGGCAGCATCGACCTGCTCTTCGCGCTCGACTCCATCCCCGCGGTGTTCGGCGTCACCCGGGAGCCCTACATCGTCTTCACCGCCAACGCCTTCGCCCTGCTCGGCCTGCGCGCCCTGTTCTTCCTCGTCAAGGGACTGCTGGACCGGCTGGTGTATCTGTCCGCCGGGCTCGCGCTGATCCTCGCGTTCATCGGCGTCAAGCTCATCCTGCACTGGGCCCATGTCGACGTGCACGAGGGAGTCCCCGAGATTCCCACCCCGATCAGTCTCGCCGTGATCGGCCTCGTGCTCGCCGTCGTCACCGTGGCAAGCCTGATCAAGACCAGGCGCGACCCGACCGCCAAAGCCCACCCCGGCTCACTGCGCGCGCACCCCCCGAAGCCCGCGGAATCCGATCAGGAAGCCGGACCCTACTGACCCTGCCCCTCCTTGTGGCCAGGCGCGGGCAGAGGCACCTGTACCGGTGCGCCGAGCCCCAGGTCGCGGCGTCGAAGGATTCCCGCTGTACCGGTCGGCCGGGGGACTCCGGCGACAGCCGGCCGCCCGCGAGGGCGCCGGCGGCGCCGATGACCGTCGTACCGGTGCAGTCGCCCGGTTCGCGTCCGGGCGGTCTGGTCTCTCTCCGCGCAAGGGGACGCTGTGATGGTGGGCGGGGCGATGAAGACTTCTCGGGTGACGTGGAGTGCCGCCGGGCGTCTATACGATGTTCGCCCGGGAAACGGGCGGCAGTGGAAGGGAGACAGGGTGTGACGGATCACCGGCAGCGTCCCCGGCGGCGGGGGCAGGGCGAGCTGGAGGCGCTGGTCCTGTCGGCGCTGCGGGAGGCGGATGGCCCGGCGAGCGCCGGATGGGTGCAGGAGCGGTTGGGCGGGGACCTCGCTTATACGACGGTGATCACGATCCTGACCCGCCTGCTGGCCAAGGGGGCGGTCACCCGCGAGCGGGCGGGCCGGTCCTTCGCCTGGACGCCCGCCTCGGACCAGGCGGGTCTGGCCGCCCGGAAGATGCGCAAGGTGCTCGACGCGGAGAACGACCGGGAGGCGGTGCTGGCCAGCTTCGTCACCGGCCTCGCCCCCGACGACGAGCGGCTGTTGCGTGAACTGCTGGGCCGGCCCCCGGGCGAAGGGGAAGACTGACATCTCATGGGGGTCTTCGTCTTTCTGCCGCTGGTGCTGCCGTTGACGGCATGGCCGATCGCGCGTCTGGCCGAGCAGCATCTGCATCCGCGCACCGCGACGAGACTGCTCACCGGCGTCGCCGCGGTGATGGCGGTGTGCAGCACGGTGTGCCTGGGGCTGGTCATGGTGGTCGGCACCGCCCAACTCCCCGGCAACCCGCTCCCCGACGGCTGGTCGGACCCCGAGGTGCGTGAGGCGGTCCCGTACGACGAGGTCGTGGGAAAGGCGGCCATCCCCGCGCTGTGTCTGGTGGTCGTGGCCTGCGGCCGGAACCTCTGGCGGCACGGTCGGGTGCGGCACCGTGCCCACCGTGCGCTGGCGGGGCTGCCGGGTACGGAGGTGGCCGTCCTGCCCGATGCCATCCCGTACGCGTACGCACTGCCCGGGGGCGGCCGGGGCCGGGTGGTGGTGACCACGGCCCTGCTGGACTGCCTGGAACCGGCCGAGCGCAGGGCACTGTTCGCCCACGAGCGGGCGCATCTCGCCGCCCGGCACCACCGCTTCCTGCTCACCGTTCAGCTGGCCGGCCACACCAACGCGTTCCTGCGACCCCTGCGTACGGCGGTGTCGTACACGGCGGAGCGGTGGGCGGACGAGGAGGCGGCGCGTGTGGTGGGCAGCCGACGGGTCGTGGCGGGTGCGATCGGCAAGGCGGCTCTCGTGTCGCGCGGGACGCCGGTGCCCACGCTCGCGGGGTTCGCGGCACCGGGGCCGGTGCCGCGTCGGGTGGCGGCGCTGCTCGGACCCGCTCCGGCGGCGCGCTGCTGGCCGTCGGTGTTCACGTCGGTGGGGCTGGCCACCTGGGGTGCGGCGGCGGGGACGGCCGTGTCGGCGATGTCGTCGGCGAACTCCGCGGTCACCATGTTCTTCATCCTGCACGCGGCCACGCCCCTCTGAGCCGGTGCGGACGGTCCGGCGGGGCGGCTGGTCGGGCGTGGTCCATGAGTACCGTGAGTCCTGCCCATGCCGGGGCCAAAGCGGTGGCACTCGCCCGTACGCCAACGCGGCATCCACTCCTCAAGCGTGCGTGTGTTCCACAGGGGTGGTGCCGCCGCCCCTGCCGGGGCACGCGGCACCACGGCACCTCCGGGCCGGTTACCTGGCCCCGTCCAGAGCGGCGAGTGCCTGCGCCCAGCGGACGTACTTCAGCTCCGCCAGATCCGCTACGGTCTTGACCCCGAACGCCTCCCGGAGCAGCTCGCCGTCACGGTCGGAGACGCCCTTCAGCGCTGCTACCGGGGCGGCCATGATCTCGGACAGACTCTTGTCCGCCCACGCCCTGTCCAGCACT
Source organism: Streptomyces gobitricini (assembly GCF_039532985.1). Classification (NCBI taxonomy): domain Bacteria; kingdom Bacillati; phylum Actinomycetota; class Actinomycetes; order Kitasatosporales; family Streptomycetaceae; genus Streptomyces; species Streptomyces gobitricini. The sequence goes on from NZ_BAAASR010000026.1 coordinate 35,042, forward strand.
TTGTCCAGGTCGATCGAAGCCATGCGTGTCATCCTCCCAAGGCGCGCGGCCCGCCATGCCGGGCCGACCTTCTACAGACGAGTAGAAGCATAGAGGGGGTCGGGGCGCGGAGAGGCGCGCTTCGGGCGGGGGGGCCGGAAAAGGCCGAAAACGGGTTCCCGAGCCGTCCGGCTCGCGCGCCGGCCCGGCCACCGGCTTCCTCACGGCTCGCGCGGCGCCGTGGACGACGGAAGGCCCCGCCGGGGAAGCCGGCGGGGCCTTCGTCTCACCCTCGTCGCGCGGAGGCTACTCGAACGCCACCGAGAAGCGCTTGGAGGCGTCGTTCGCCCGGTCCTGCTCCTGCACGCGCAGGAGGAGGTCCCGGATCTGGTCGAACGTGGCTTCGCCCAGTGCGGCTCTGCTGAGGCCCGCGTCCTTCCAGACGAGCTCCACCGGCCGCTCGACGTCCGTGGTCAGACGGTCCCACAAGGCGCTCAGGTTGGCCCCGTAATAGGGGCCGAAATCCAGAGCCCGGGACAGGAACCCGTGGAGGTCGGACACGGTGCGGACGGCCGCACCCTCGATGACGACCCTCATGACCCTCACTTCCAGTTGGGGAGCAGGTGGAAGCTCTTGTAGTGGTCGAACGTCACATAAGCGAGCCCGTCGTCCGAGTAGACCAGCCGGGTCCCCGGCTGCTTGGACCGCTTCATCGTATTGGTGAGTCCGATGTCCGCTTCGTACCACGTCCTGCCAGGGTAGTCGGGCAGCAGCCCGTCCTCGTTCCGGAAGGTGTCGCCGCCGATCTGGGCGTCCTTGAGGTGGTTGCCCAGGGCCTTGCCCTCCTCCCAGCCGGCCGCCTTGGCCTGGTCCTTGGTCACGTAGTGGCCGGGCAGCTTGCCCGTCTTCTGCAGGCTCTCGATCAGCTCGTTGGCCATTTCGGCGGTCTTGAGGGCCGCGCCGTAGAGCTTGCACGTGGAGTTGTGCGACAGGACCGGCGCGGTACCCGCCAGCACGTAGTACGTGTGCAGGTCGTCGACCGTCAGGTTGTGGACCCGCAGCGGCTGGTTCCAGGCACGCACTCCGACGAGTTCCCGCGTCGAGCCGTCGGGCGTACGCAGCAGGTCGCCGGCCACGAGGTCGGCGGCGTCCACCCAGTCGTGGCGGTTGACGACCCAGAAGGGGTGCCCGTCCGTGGCCGTGAGGGTGCCGGTGGCGTCGCCGGCCGCACCGTCGGTGTCGACGGTCAGCGTCCGCAGGGACTTCCGCCCCTCGCCGGTGATCAGCCGGGTGACGGCACGCCCACCGGAGTCACCGGTGGCGGGGTCGGTCGCCAGGACCCGTTCCCCGACGCGTATGTCCTTGATCTGCTTGTACGTGCCGTCGGCCATCAGCACCCTGGTGGCCGGCGTGAAGCTGTTGCCGGGGTCCGGGCACGGGGGGTTCTTGCGGAACTTGTCGATCAGCGCCTGGCTCTCGGAGACGAGCTTCTTCGCCGCGGCCGACTTGTCGAGGAAGTCGTCGAGGCCACCCACGATGCGCGTGAGAGCCTTGGCGATCGCCGGGGTCTCCTTGATGACCTTCAGCGCCTTGCCCCAGGGAAGGGCACCGACCACGGCCCAGAAGCAGCTCTCGAAGTTGCCCTCGGTGAAGCACTTCTTGATGTCCTCGAAGAGCAGGTCGACGATGATCTGGCCGCCGTTCTCGAGCAGGAAGTCGAGAATGTCCTTGTCCGCGAGGGCGCGGGCCTTCTCGAAGTCCTCCGGCGATTTCCCGGCGGCCTTGAGCGCCTCGATCTCCCAAGGGGTCAGCTTCGTGGTGCTGCCCTTCTGCTCGGCCGCCTTCGCCGCCGCCTCTCGGGCCTTGCGTTCTTGCTCGCGCTGGTACTCCTCGGCCTTCTTCGCCGCCGCGTCGGCCTCGCGGGCGTACGTGTTGGCGTTCTTCGCGGCGGCCTCGGCAGACTTGGCGTGGCCCTCGGCGGACTCGGCGAACTTGTTCGCGTCGGCGGCGTCCTTCTCGGCCTGGGCGGCGGCACCCTGGGCGACGCTCGCCTCGTGCTCGGCCAGGTTCGCGGCGCTGTTGGCGGCCACCGCGTGGCTGTCGGCCTCGGCCGCGGCGCCCCGGGCACGGGCCGCCTCCGCCTCCGCCTGGTTGGCGGCGTTGCGGGCGGCGGTCGCGTCCGCGTACGCCTGGTTGGCGGCCGAGCGGGCGAGTTTCGCGTCGGCCTGTGCCTGTGCGTCCGCCTGGTTGGCGCGGGCCGCGGCCGCGCGGGCCTTGGCGCCTTCCTCGGCGGCCTGCGCCGCCGACTTCATGGCCGCGGCGGCGGAGCGCGCGGCGTCCGCGGACGAACGCGCCGCATCCGCAGCCGCCTTGAACGCCGGGGCGACCTGGGCGTTCGCCCGCTTGGCCGCGGCCTCGGCGGCCTCGGCGGCCATGACGGCCTCCGCGGCCTTCGCCTCGGCCGAGGCGACCTGCTCCGCGCCCATCTCCTCCGCCGCGGCGCCGAGCGCGGCGGCGAAGTCGGCGTCGACGTCCTTGCCGGCGAACGGCGCGGTCAGCACGATGGCCGTGTTGGCCGGCTCGGCGATGCCGGCGGCCGTGCTGCGGGCCGCGGCGGCGGCCGTGACGGCGATCGTGGACTGGACCCGCGCCATGGCCGCCTCGCGGACGGCGCCCTGGGCCTCGTCCTTAGTGCGGTTGGCGGCCTGGAGGGAGTTGTTCGCCTCCATGGCGGCGAGCCCGGCGAGACGGGCGGCCTCGTGCGCGGCGATGCCGGCGCGGGCCTCCTGCGCCGTGGCCTCGGCGGCCTTCTGGTTGGCGCGCTGGGCGGCGGCGCGCGTGAGAGCGGCCTCGGCCTCTGCCTTGTTGGCGGCGGCGTTGGCGGCGGCGGCAGCTGCCTCGGCCTTGTTCGCCGCGGCGTTGGCTCGCGCGGCGTGGGCGGTGGCCTCGGCGGCGGCGGCCCGTGCGCGGGCGGCAGCGCCCGCGGCCTCCGTCGCGGCGGAGCGGGCACGTACGGCCGCGCCGCTCGCGGTGTCGGCGGCGCTCCGGGCCTGACCGGCGGCGGCGCTCGCGGTGTCGGCGTCGGCGCGGGCCGCGTCCGCGGCGGCGCGGGCGACACCCGCGTCGATGGTGCCGCGGCCGGCGGCGGCGAGCGCCTCGGTGGCCTTGGCGCGGGCCTCCTTGGCCTGGTGGTTCTGTTCCGCCTTGAAGGCGGCGTTGCGGGCGTTGCGGGCGTTGGTCTCCTCGGTCCGCGCCCGGCGGTCGGCCTCGGCGGCGACGCCGTCCTGGTGGGCGGCGTCCGCCCGCGCGGCGGCGGCCGTCGCGGCGGCCGCCTGTGCCTGGGCACGGGCGGCGGAGGCGGTACGGGCCTCGGCCTCGGCGCGCGCGCGTGCCGCCGCGGCGATGTCCCGCTCCCGCTCGGCCCGTGCCCGGGCGGCGGCGGCGAGGTCGCGCTCGCGTTCCGCGATCACGCGCTGCTCGGCCGCGATCTTGGCCTGGCGCTGCGCCTCGATACGGGCGTCACGGGTCTTGCGGGCGTGCTCCCACGCCTCGCGCTCCGCCTGCTCGGCCGCCAGGCGTGCCGTCTTGGCACGCGCGGCGGCGGTCGCGGCGATCTTCGCCTGGGTCCCGGCGGCCGCGGCCAGCCGGGCCGCGGCCTTGGCGTGCTCCTCGGCGTTGGCGCGCCACTTGGCGGCCTGCTGCGCGTGCAGTTCGGCCTGGTTCTTGGCGTTGAGGCCGGCGGCGTCGGCGGCGGTGGCGTCCACCGCGTGCCGGGCGGTGGCGGCGGCCTTCGCGGCGGCGTCCGCCGCACCGGCGATGCCCGTGGCGACCTCGGACCACTGGGTGCCGTGCTCCAGGCCGGTCTCCACCAGCACGTCGGCCTGCACCTTGGCCTGCGCCGCGGCGACCTGCGCCGCCCTGGCGGCGTCCTCGGCGTACCCGACCTGACGTGACACCTCGGTCTTGACCGGGCCGTAGTCCGACAGGCGCTTGCCGGCCCGGTCGGCCGCCAGCATCCGGTCCGCCTCGCGTGCGGCCGCCGCTGCCGACGACATGGCGTTGGAGGCGTTCTTCAGCGCCTTGACGGCGTCACCGTGAGCCGCGATCAGTTTGGTGCGGGCCTCGGCGGCGGCGGCGGCCTTGCGGGCCAGTTCGCGCAGCTTCTCCGCGGCCTCCAGGGCCTCTTTCTGCGCCTTCTCGTGCGCGGCCCGGTCGTCGGCGTCCTGCGTGGCCGCGACCTGGTAGCCCTTCTCCAGGAACTCCGCGATCACCGCGTCGTCCTTGGAGTCCAGCGCGGCCTGTGCGGCGCGCTTCACCGCGGGCCCGCCCACCGATGCCAGCATCTCGACGCGCTTGCGGTTCTCCTCCGCCCGCTTCGCGGCGTTCTGCTTGTCCGCCTCATCACGCTGCTTGGCGATGTCGGCGCCGAAGGCCAGGAAGTCGGCGCGGTCCTGCGCCGTGCCCTTCAGAACCCGCTCGACCTCGGAGTTGAAGACGGAGCCGCCGGTGCCGCGCAGCGCCTCGATCTTCCGGCGGTTCTCCACGTCGACGCCGGCGCGCTTGTCCTTGGCGCGCTGCCGTGCCTCGGCCTCCCCGTGCTGCAGGAAGGCGCGGATGGCGTTCGGGTCGGTGCTCGCCAGCGCCGCCTTCGCGGCCTCGCGGACCTCTTCCTCCTCGTCGAACTCCGCGAAGTCCTCGACCAGTTGACGGTCCCGCTCGGCGCTGATCCGGTCGAGCTCGGACGTGGCGGCGGGTGCGGGCGCGGTGTCGCTCTGCGGCTTCACCGCTTCCGCGAGCCGGTCCAGCGACTGGAGCGTCCGCGTCAGCGACATCTGCTCGGTGCGTACGGAGGTCGCGGCGGCGGCCTCACCGGTGACGGTGCCGAGCACCGCCACGGCGATCGCCGCGGACACCGCCTTCCGTACGTGCGCGGCCACGCCGACGCGCAGCCTTCCGGCCCTGGGCCGGATTCTTCCCCTCACGGGAATCCCCCTAGACGAATGATCGAGAAAATCCCGCCCCGGTCATGGGCGGGCGGTCGTTGGCCGGCCGGAGTTCCGGGTTCGGCCCCGGTCACGGGCCGGCCGGAGTTCCGGGTTCGGCCCCGGTCACGGGCCGGCCGGAGTTCCGGGTTCGGCCCCGGTCACGGGCCGGCCGGAGTTCCGGGTTCGGCCCCGGTCACAGGCCGGCCGGCTCCCCGGCTCCGGCCCGGGCGACGGGCCTGCCGGACTTCCTGATTCAGCCGCGGGCACGGCTCTCACCGTCCTGGGCGCGGTCGAACATGGACTTCCAGAACGCCGCCGCCTCGTCCGCCGAGGCCCGCTCCCCGGACCAGGCGGCCTCGTGGGCGCCGGCGGTGCCGGAGATCGCCTGCCAGAGGCGTTCGGCGGACTCACGGGACAGCTGGGCGACGGTCCGCCAGTTCTCCGCCTGGGCGGCAGCGGCGGCCTGTTCGGCCTGCCAGGCGCGCTGCGCCGCACCGGCGTGCTCGGACACCGCCTGCCAGGCGCGCTCGGCCTCGGCGCGGGCGCGGGCGGCGTCCGCCGCGCCGGCGACGGCCGCCTCGGCCGCCGTCGCCTCCGCGATCAGGTGGGTCAGCGTGTGATGGCGGACCGCCTCCGCGTCGGCCACCCGGGTGCGGTGGGCCGTCAGGTCCAGCGTGGCGCCGGTGGCCCAGCCGTAGCCGAAGAACTCCGCCACGTCGTCGTCCGTGGCCCCCGGCCGCAGCGCCCACTGGGCCGCGACCCGCACCTGCTCGCCCGGGTCCTGCGCGCCGAGAACGCGGACGAACTCGCGGTCGGCGCCGGCGACGTCCAGCCGCTGCTGCTCGCCGGCCTCGCGCGCGGCGCGGTCGCGGCGCTGGGCCTCGGCGTACCCGGAGGCGACGAACGCGGCCTGCTCGGTGACGCTGCCCTTGAGCGCCCGTGTCGCGGCGGCCCGCACGTGCGGGGAGAACTCCGCCGTGTGGGTGGCGATCACCCGCTGGCAGAACGCCTTGTTGCGGGCGCGGGTGTCCCGTGCCCGCTGTTTCGCGGCGTCGAAGCCGCCACCGGGGGCGAGCCACTCCAGGAGTGCCTGGTCACCCCGGGAACTGCGCAGCGCGTTCCACGCCGAGGTCCGCACCTCGGCGGCCGGGTGGGTCTTCGCCATCGACGTCACCCGCTTCCGCGCCTCCTCGACGGCCGCGGCCAGCTCCGGCGACAGCTCCTGCGCCTGCGTCGGCAGGCCGGCCGGTACGGCGCCGGCCGTGTAGGCCACCCTCTGCGGTCCCGCGGCCGGGGCGCCGGCCCACGCCGGTACGCCACCCGCGAGGGCGATCGCTCCTGCCAGTGCGCCGACGGTCACCGCCCGCGCGCATCTCCACTGACGACTCAACTCAAGGCCCCCTCGGGAAGTGAAGTACGGTTCACGGCCGCCGGGGCGGCGCCGCGGGTGCGGCTCCGCCCCTTCGCGGCGTTCAACGGGCGCACGCGTGCGCCGTCAGGCCGAGTCACGCGACCGGCCGGACCTGCCACAGCTGGGCGTCGGTGCGGTTGCAGGTGTAGAGCTGGGCGTCGACGCCGTTGTCCTGCTTGGCGCTGGGAACGTCGACGCACATCTCCTCGGCGTGCGCGGGCTGGAGCTCGTACAGCTTGCGTACGGGGTCCACCAGCAGCATCCGCCAGCGCTGGTGCGTCCCCTGGCCGCAGGCGAACTGCTGGACGGCCGCGCCGGCCTTGACGCTCTTGCCCTGGATCTCGAGGCACTTGCCGCTCTTGACGGAGCGCATCTCGAAGGTTCCGCCGGTGTGGGCGACGGCGTTCCACTTCTGCGAGTCGGTGCTGTTGCAGGCGTACTGCTGGACGTTGATGCCGTCCGTGGTCTTGCCGCCCTCGATCTCGAGGCACTTGCCGCTGTGGGCGGCGGTGAAGGTGACGACCTGCTGGGCCATTTTGGCGCGGGCGAGGGCCTCCGCCCGCGCTGCGACGGCGACGGCCGACGCCTCGCGCGCCGCCTCGGCGGCGGTGCCGGCGGCGGTGGGCGTGCCGGGGTCACCGTCGGCCTGGACGGCGGTGGCCGTACCGGCGAGGACGGCGACGGCCGCGCCCGCGGTCAGGACGGCCCGGAAGATCCGAGACATGTGGGGATCCGTTTCTCTCGCGTGTACGGGGGCTCAGGCGGCCGTGACGGGGTGGACGCGCCACTGCTGGGCGGGCGTGCCGTTGCAGGCCCACAGCCGCGTGACGGCACCGTCCGCCTTGCTCGCGGACTCGACGTCCAGGCAGCGGTTCGTGCCGAGGGCCGTGTGGGCGGGCCTCAGCTCGTACAGTTCCTTGGCGATGTCGACCATGACGAGGCGCCAGCGCTGGTTCTGCTTTCCCACACACCACCACTGCTGGACGGCCGTGCCGGTCGTGGTGCCGGCGGCCTCCACGTCCAGGCACTTGCCGCTGTGCCCGAAGCGCAGTTCGAAGGTGCCGGCGCCGCTGGGGACCATGTCGACGCGCTGGTTCTCGGCGTCCGCGACGCAGGTCGACTGGACGCTGTTGACGCCGTTGCGGAGGCTGGCGTTGGGGGTCGTGAGGCACTTGTCGCTGTGGACGGCCCTGAGCTGTACGGCCGAGGGCGTCGAGGCCGCGGTGGCGGCGGCCCTGACGTCACCGGCGTCCACGGAGGCCGTGGACACGGTGGTGGCGGTGGGGGTCGGCTGGGGGCGCGCCTCGTCGGCGACGGCCACGGTCACGCCGACGGCGAGCGCGGCGACACCGGCCGCGACGGCCAGGGCGGATCGGACGATCCGGGACATGGGGTGCTTCCGTTCTTCTCAGGTCTGAAGGGGGAGGGCCTGGCGGGCGGGTGGCCGGCGCGCGAGCGGGTGGCCACCGCCCGCGCGGTCAGCGCGCGAGCGGGGTGACGATCTTCCAGGAGGCGTCCTGGGCGAAGTCCTTCTCGACGTCGAAGCGGTTCTTGGCGGACTTGTCGGCCACGAAGAGGTCGCCGTAGTACTCGCGCAGGAAGCGGCCGGGCCGGCCGGCCGACTCGAAGGAGGTGCCGGAGCCGCTCAGCCCCTTCTTGGCGCACCAGGTGGCGTCCTTGCGGAACTGCGCGCTGTTGTCGCTCGCGGCCATCCGGACCCGGAGGTCCTTGTGCGTGAGGTAGTGGCCGAGCTTGCGGGAGGACTCGAAGGAGTAGCAGCCCGGGGAGCCGTTGAGGGCGGGGACGACGACCCAGGTGCCGTCCTCCCGGTCGGCCTGCTTGGAGCCCGTGGACAGCGGGGCGATGAACGCCTCCCCGGCGTCGGGCGTGGACTGCCGGACGTAGAAGCCCGCCGGCTTGCCGCTCGCCGGCTGGAACGACTGGCGCTTCGCCCGGTACTGGCTCTCCGCGGTGAGGAACTTGGCAATGTCCTCGTCGGTGCCGGCCAGCGCCTTCTTCGCGGTGGTGACCAGGTGAGGGTTGACGCCGGTCTTCTCGGCGGCGGCCTGGATCTGGATGGCGAGCCGGCGGTTGGCGTCGGCGATCTGCTTGCGGCGCGCCGCGTCGTCCTTCTTGTACGCCTCTTCGGCGCCGGTGTGGATGAACTGCTTCCACACGGCCGGGTCGGGGCTGAGCACCGCGCGCTGCGCCGCCGCGTACAGCTCGCCGCTCTTGGTGTCGGCCGGTGCGACGCGCAGCAGTTCGCGGATGAAGTTGTCGTCGCTGAGGGCGAGCATGGCCTCGGACGGCGTGATGCGGAACAGTGCCGCCGCGTTGGTGCGGGCGGCGAGCTCCTTGCGGCGCTCGGCCTCCGCGCGGTCCCTCTCCTCCAGCTCCTTCAGCTCGTTGGCCACGTCGCGCCGGTGGGCCTCGCGGGCGCCGTTGGCGATGAACTCCCGCCAGGCGGCGGCGTCTCCGGCGAGGGCCGTCGCGGCGGCGGCGCGGACCTCGGGGCCGGCGGCATCGTGCCGCAACACGGCGCGGATGAAGTTGTCGTCGCTCAGGTCGAGCAGGTCGGGGCTGTTCGGGATGCCGATGGCGATCAACGCCTGGGACTTGGCGAGCCGGGCGGCGCGCGCGGCGTCGGCCTCGTCCTTCTCCCGCTGCTTGTCCACGGCGTACGCCTCGTGGATGCCGGTGACGATGAACTGCACGTGGTCGTCGGCCGATTCGCTCATCATGGCGGCCTCGGCGGCCTGGCGCACCGCGTCGAAGGTCTCCCCGCCGTCGTGGGCCTTCTGCCAGAGGGCGTGGATGAAGTCGTGGTCGCTGAGCAGCAGTACGTCCGGGCTCGGCTCGAGGCGCACCACGGCGGCGGCGTCGACCCGCTGCGTGTCGGTGGTGCCGATGCCGGCCGTCGCGGCCGGGGCGGCCGGCGGGGCTGCGACGGCGGCCTGCGGCGCGGCGACGCCGGTGACGGAGGCGAGCGCGGTGGCGGTCACGAGTCCGCGCGTGACGGCTCTCCGCACGCGGGCGGAGTTCGTGTTGCTGTTCTTCATTCTGGTTCTGGTCCCCCTGCTAGGTCCCGCACGCGGTTCCCGAACGCGTGCCAGGTGGTCGGGGCGCAGTCTTGGAGATCACCCGGGGGGAGTCAAAGTGGAATTGACAGCTCCTGTCCGATCACCTGCCGGTATGGCTGCTTAATGGGCCCCTTGGCGCCAATTTTTGACTGAAAGGCGACTTGTGCGAACCGGCTCAGAACTCACGGGTAACACGGAAGGTGTTGCTCCATTTGATGCGCCACCAGGGAGTACGACCACGCGCGGCATGCACCGAACGGTTCTGTCCCAAGCGGCATACGGCTCGACCCGGTCCGCCGCCCGACCGGATTGCGTCGGTCCGCATTCGTGCGGGACATGTGAGGAAAAAATGTGGGCCGGTACACATCAACAAAGTCACCCTTGCTGATGCCTTACCATTCGCCGCCCAGGCTCCGCTTCGGCCGCCGCCCACCGACCGGGCGAGAGTGCCGCCATGACCGATCCCCCGACTTCCCAGGCTCTTCCGGCCGCCCCCACCACCCCGGCCGTCCATGTCACGCGCGATGGTCCCGCGCTCTGGACGGAAGGCCTGGGTCGGTGCCGGGAGTTCGGCGGTGCCGCTCGGCGTTGGTGATGAGCTCGCTGAGTCCGTCGTGACGTCGGCGCGACGGCTCGGGCTCTCCTCACTCGCGATCACCCTCGGTTACTATGCTCACTTCATGCCGGAAGCCGGCGGCAAGAGGCACGGCACCGCCGACGGACTCCTCGGGGGCGGGGGGACCGGCTTGCCGGCCGGGACTCCCCGGATTCTCCCCGGCGTCGTCGACCGCGGCCCCCGCCTCTGCGCCCCGACGAAGCCGTCCGTGGATGGTAAGGCTGAAGAGATGGGTGGCCTGGAAAAGTGTTGGAAGAGGTCGTAGCGACCCGCTATGTCACGCCCCTGCGTGAGGGCGGCTCGCTCCCCGGGATCGTCGAGGCCGACGATCTGGGCACGTACGTCATGAAGTTCACCGGCGCGGGGCAGGGTCGCAAGACCCTCGTGGCCGAAGTCGTCTGCGGGCAGCTCGGCCGTCGGCTCGGCCTGCGCGTGCCCGAGCTGGTCACCATCCAGCTGGACCCCGTCATCGGCCTCGGAGAGCCCGACCAGGAGGTGCAGGAACTGCTCAAGGCGAGCGGCGGACTGAACCTCGGCATGGACTACCTGCCGGGCTCCATCGGGTTCGACCCGCTCGCCTACGCGATGGACCCGGCCGAGGCCGGCCGCGTCGTCTGGTTCGACGCCCTGATCAACAACGTCGACCGCTCCTGGCGCAACCCCAACATGCTGGTCTGGCACGGCGAACCGTGGCTGATCGACCACGGCGCCACCATGATCTGGCACCACAACTGGCCGGGCGTCCAGGCCTCCGCCGCCAAGCCGTACGACGCCTCCGACCACGTCCTCGCCTCCTTCCGGCCCGACATCGACGCGGCCGCCGCCGAGCTCGCCCCCCTGGTCACCGAGGAACTGCTGACCGAGGTCGCCGCCGACGTCCCCGACGAGTGGCTGGCCGGCGAGCCGGGCTTCGACACGGCCGACGCGCTGCGCCGCGCCTACGTCGAAGCACTGCTGCCGCGCGCCGCCACCATCCACGAGCGGATCACCCTCGGGAAGCGGACCGAGGGGGGACCGTCCCGGGCGCCCGGGTGGCTCACCGATCACCTGGCCCCCTGGCCGCACCCCACCAAGAACGGCAAGGACGGCAGCGAGTGAACGACCGGGACGTCTTCGAGTACGCGCTGCTGCGCGTCGTACCGCGTGTCGAGCGCGGCGAGTGCTTCAACGCCGGCGTGGTGGTCTACTGCCGCGCCAAGGCCTTCGTGTGCGCCCGCACGCACCTGGACGAGGTCAAGCTGCGGGCGCTGGATCCCGCGGCCGACGTGACCGGCGTACGGGCCGCCCTGCGCGCCGTGGAGGGCGTCTGCGAAGGCGGCGAGCAGGCGGGGCAGGCCGCGCGCGACGACGCCGGGCGGCGCTTCCGGTGGCTGATCGCGCCGCGCTCCACGGTCGTCCAGCCGGGGCCGGTGCACACAGGGCTGACCGCCGATCCGGAGCGCGAGGCGGAGCGGCTGCTCGACCTGCTGGTGCGCTGAGTGACCGGGCGCACCCGGTGGGCCGTTGACACCGGGTGCCAGGGTCTCTAGCGTCTCGTCTGCTGAAGGTACTAAGCGGTCGCTCACCGGCGTGGACGTCGCCGGCCGAGCCGCTTATCCGGGATCCAAGGGCGAGGAGAACCAGCATGTCCACCACCGAGCAGCGCGTCGCCGTCGTGACCGGGGCCGCGCGGGGCATTGGCGCCGCCACCGCGGTCCGGCTCGCGGCCGAGGGTCGCGCCGTCGCCGTACTCGACCTCGACGAGGCAGCCTGCAAGGACACCGTCGAGAAGATCACCGCGGCGGGCGGCAAGGCCATCGCCGTCGGCTGCGACGTCTCCGACGGCGCCCAGGTGGAGGCCGCCGTCGCGCGCGTCGCCGCCGAGCTCGGAGCGCCGACGATCCTCGTCAACAACGCGGGCGTGCTGCGCGACAACCTGCTCTTCAAGATGAGCGAGTCCGACTGGGACATGGTCATGAACGTGCACCTCAAGGGCGCGTTCCTGATGGCCAAGGCCTGCCAGAAGCACATGGTCGACGCCGGTTTCGGCCGGATCGTCAGCCTCTCCTCGTCCTCCGCGCTCGGCAACCGCGGCCAGGCCAACTACTCCGCCGTCAAGGCGGGCCTGCAGGGCTTCACCAAGACCCTCGCCAAGGAGCTCGGCAAGTTCGGCGTCACGGCCAACGCCGTGGCGCCCGGCTTCATCGTCACCGAGATGACCGCGCAGACCGCCGAGCGTGTGGGCATGGGCTTCGAGGAGTTCCAGGCCGCCGCCGCCACCCAGATCCCCGTCCAGCGCGTCGGCAGGCCCGAGGACGTCGCCAACGCGATCGCCTTCTTCACGGGCGACGACGCCGGCTTCATCTCGGGCCAGGTCATGTACGTGGCCGGCGGCCCGCTCAACTGAACGGAAGGGTGACGGACATGACCGCACAGGAACTGCCCCCGCTGTCCGGCAAGGCCGCGCTCGTCACGGGCGCCAGCCGCGGCATCGGCTACGGCGTCGCGGAGGCGCTCGTCGCCCGCGGCGACCGCGTCTGCATCACCGGCCGTGGTGAGGAGGCGCTCAAGGAGGCCGTGGAGAAGCTGGGCGCCGACCGCGTGATCGGTGTCGCCGGCAAGGCCCACGACGAGGCGCACCAGGCCCTCGCCGTGGAGCGCGCCATGGAGGCGTTCGGCCGCGTCGACTTCCTGATCAACAACGCGGGTACCAACCCCGTCTTCGGGCCCATGGCCGACATGGACCTGAACGTCGCGCGCAAGGTCTTCGAGACCAACGTCATCTCGGCGCTCGGGTTCGCCCAGCAGACGTGGAAGGCGTGGCAGAAGGAGAACGGCGGTGCGATCGTGAACATCGCGTCGGTCGCCGGAATCGCGCCCTCCCCGTTCATCGGCGCCTATGGCATGAGCAAGGCGGCCATGGTCAACCTGACCCTCCAGCTGGCGCACGAATTCTCCCCCGGGGTCCGCGTCAACGCGATCGCCCCGGCCGTCGTGAAGACGAAATTCGCCCAGGCCCTCTACGAGGGGCGGGAGGCCGAGGCGGCGGCCGCCTATCCGCTGGGCAGGCTCGGGGTGCCCGAGGACATCGGCGGGGCCGCGGCTTTCCTCACCTCCGACCAGTCGGACTGGATCACCGGTCAGACACTGGTCGTCGACGGCGGAATCTTCCTCAATGCCGGAGTCGGATGATCCGGTTTCCCCCGGTTGACCGCTGAATGCCGCGAGTGCCCCGCCCGGCCACCACATTGACCCGGCGGGGCGCTGCGGTATGGTCGGCCGACTCATGGCTGAACGAGGAGCGTGCGCACGTGTTCAACCGGACCAGTCTGCAGGCGGCTGCAGCCCTTGCGTCCATATCCCTGCTGGCGGGATGCGGTCTTTTCTCGGGGGATGACGCCGACGGGGAGAACAAGATCGTCGTCGGTACGACGAGCGAGCCGAGCACGCTCGACCCCGCCGCCGCCTGGGACGGCTCCTGGGAGCTGTACCGGAACGTGTTCCAGACCCTCCTGAGCTTCCCGACCGGCAGCGCTACCCCTCAGCCGGACGCGGCCGAGTGCAAATTCAGCGACACCGTGAGCAAGGTCTACGAATGCCGGCTCAAGGACGGGCTGGCGTTCTCCGACGGGGGCAAGCTCGACGCCCGCGCCGTGAAGCACTCCATCGACCGGATCCGCACGATCGACGCCGAGGGAGGCCCCGGCCCGCTCCTCGGGTCCCTCGACAAGATCGTGACCAGTGGCGACCGGACGGTCACTTTCCACCTGAAGGAATCGGACGCCACGTTCCCGTTCATCCTGGCCACGCCCGCGATGTCCATCGTCCCACCGGACAAGTACCCGGCGGACGCGCTCCGTGAGGACGGCAAGCTCACCGGTTCCGGCCCCTACGTGCTGAACAGCTACGAGGTGGGCGCCAAGGCGGAGCTGGCCAAGAACCCCACGTACAAGGGGTTCGCCAACCGCAAGAACGACGCCGTCACCATCCGGTACTTCAAGGAGTCCGAGGCGATGGTCGGCGCTCTGCGGAAGAAGGAGATCGACGCCACCTACCGCGGTCTGACCGCCGAGGAAGTCGTCCAGCTGCAGGAGAAGAAGCCGGAGAACGAGGGGCTCCAGCTGGTCGAGTCGACCGGCGCGGACATCCGCTACCTGGTGTTCAACGCCAAGGACCCGTCCGTGAGCAAGCTCGCCGTCCGCCAGGCGATCGCCCAGGTCATCGACCGTGACGCGCTGGTCGCCAAGGTGTACCAGGGCACCGCCGAACCGCTGTACTCGATGGTGCCCAAGGGCATCGCCGGACACACCACCGCCTTCTTCGACCGGTACGGCGACCCCGACATCGACAAGGCGGGCGAGCTCCTGGACGAGGCGGGTGTCGACGCGCCGGTCGAGCTGACGCTCTGGTACACCACCGACCGCTACGGCTCCGGTACCGAGGAGGAGTTCAAGGAGCTCAAGCGGCAGCTGGAGGCCTCCAAGCTGTTCCGCGTCACCTTGCAGGGCAAGCCGTGGAAGGAGTTCCAGGCGGGCTACCAGAAGGGCCAGTACCCCGTCTTCGGCCGTGGCTGGTTCCCGGACTTCCCGGACCCCGACAACTTCATCGCCCCCTTCGTCGGCAAGGACAACGTGCTGTCCACGCCGTACGTCCGGCCGGAGATCACCGACCAGTTGCTGCCCAAGTCGCGCAAGGTCAGCGACCGGGGAGCGGTCACGAAGGAGTTCGAGCGGGCGCAGGAGATCCTCGTCGACGACGTCCGGCTGCTGCCGCTGTGGCAGGGCAAGCTCTACATCGCGGCGAGCGAGGAGATCGCCGGCGGTGAGCGTGCGCTGGACCCGCAGACGGTCATGCAGATGTGGGAGCTGCAGCGCAAGACCAGTTGGTGACCGAGTGGGTGGGTGACTGAGGCGGGGCGCGGGCGGCCGGCCGGGGGACCGTTGTCAGTGGTCACCGGTAAGTTCGGTGAACAGACAAGGCGATCACCCCACCGGAGGTTGTTGACGTGACCGACACCGACATGCTGCCCGAGTCCTGGCGCGGCGTACTCGGAGACGAGCTGCAGAAGCCGTACTTCAAGCAGCTCACCGAGTTCGTCGAGGAGGAGCGGGCGAAGGGGCCGGTCTACCCGCCGCGCGAAGAGGTGTTCGCCGCTCTCGACGCCACTCCGTACGACAAGGTCAAGGTCCTCATCCTCGGCCAGGACCCGTACCACGGCGAGGGGCAGGGGCACGGGCTGTGCTTCTCCGTGCGGCCGGGCGTCAAGACCCCGCCCTCGCTGCGCAACATCTACAAGGAGATGCGGGAGGAGCTCGGGCATCCGGTGCCGGACAACGGCTATCTGATGCCGTGGGCCGAGCAGGGGGTCCTGCTCCTCAACGCGGTGCTGACGGTCCGGGCCGGCGAGCCGAACTCCCACAAGGGCAAGGGCTGGGAGAAGTTCACGGACGCGGTGATCCGCGCGGTGGACGCGCGGCCCGACCCCGCCGTCTTCGTCCTGTGGGGCAATTACGCGCAGAAGAAGCTGCCGCTGATCGACGAGACCCGCCATGTGGTGGTGAAGGGCGCGCACCCCTCGCCGCTCTCCGCGAAGAAGTTCTTCGGCTCCCGCCCCTTCACACAGATCGACAAGGCCGTCGCCGACCAGGGGCACGACCCCATCGACTGGCGCATCCCCGACCTGGGCTGATCCGGCCCCCGCGCTCGTCCCCCGTGCTCGTCCCCGGCGTGGTTCCCCGACGGCGCCCTCCTCGCTGTGCGCCCAGCCTGAGCGGGAACGCGGGTGACTGCGGATAGCGTCGGAACACCGACCCCCCATGCCTCGCCGGCCGGGGCCGGGTCGCCGACGGACGAGTGGAGGCCGCAGTGCGGGAGCAGCAGCAGGACGCGTCGGACGCGCCGGAGGACGCCGTTCTGACCAGGATCGGGCAGACGATGATGCTGCTCCACGGAGGGGACCGGGAGGAGGCCCGCAACCGCTTCGGCCGGCTGTGGGAGCAGCTCGGTGCGGACGGCGACCCCCTCCAGCGTTGTACCCTCGCGCACTGCATGGCCGATGCCCAGGACGACCCCTACGACGAGCTGGCCTGGGACCTGCGGGCACTGACCGTCGCGGAAGAGGTCGGCGGCCATCACGTGGCGATGCGGGCCCTGTACCCCTCGCTGCACCTCAACCTCGCCGCCGACTACGTCAAGCTTCGGCGCCCGGATGCCGCGCGGATCCACCTGGACCGTGCCCGTGAGGCCTCGGACACCCTGGACGACGACCGGTACGGGGCCGGCGTCCGCGCCGCGATCGCCCGTCTGGCGAAGCGCCTGGCGGCCGAGTGACCCCTCCGGCGGGCGGGCCCGCCGCTGTGACCACGCTCCGCGGGCGCGGAAATGCCCGCCCAGGGCGTGGGACCGCCCCGGGCGGGGCGCGCCGCCCGCCGGGCGGTCCCGGGGGCGCGGGACCGCGCGAGGTGCGGGCGGGGGGCGTCGGCCCCGGGGCGGGGTGCGGGCCGGGGGCGGGGCCCTGCGAGGTCCGGGCCGGGGCGGGACCGTGCGGGGGCGGAAGCGGTGGCGGTCCCGCCGGGCCGGGGCTGTCCGCCCCGGGAGCGGGGGACCGGAGCGGACCGCCCGCCCGGTCAGTGGCCGTAGGCCTCCCGGCACAGCCGGGCCTCGCGGCTGTGGGGGTCCCAGCCGCCGTGGCTCCGGCCCAGCGCGCAGATGTCGGGGACGGTCCCCGTGACCGGCACGGACGGCACGGGCGGCACGGCCGGGGGAGGGACCCCGGGCAGCTGCTCGTGCAGCCGTTCGGGTGCCGGCAGCCGGGGCGG
This sequence comes from Streptomyces gobitricini, assembly GCF_039532985.1. Lineage (NCBI taxonomy): Bacteria > Bacillati > Actinomycetota > Actinomycetes > Kitasatosporales > Streptomycetaceae > Streptomyces > Streptomyces gobitricini. The sequence continues at coordinate 51,910 of NZ_BAAASR010000026.1, forward strand.
CCGGTCGGCGGGCGGTGCGGAGCGGGAGGCGTCCGGCGGCGCGGCGGCAGGCGCGCCGCCGGACCCGGTCCCGGCCGGGGGCCGCGGCGCGGGCTTTGCCGCGGGCGGCGGCAGCGCGGCCTCCAGGGCCTCCCGGGCGGGGCCCTCGACGATCTGGGGCGCGACGTCCTGCTCGGCCGGGCGGCTCGCCTCGGGGGCGGCCGGTAAGGGAGCGGGGCCCGAATCCACCGCCACGCAGCCGGACACGGCCGCCACGGCCACGGTCGCCAGGGCCCTCGCTGTGATTCTGGTTCGATGCACCCCGCAACTCTGGTCGGTCACCAGCCCCTTGGGGATCGCTACTCGCGGTTATTGCTCCGCAAGGGTGATGGGTGTGACCGGCGGATGATCAGTCCCCGGGCGTATGGCGGCCGCCGAGCATGCCGTCGAGCAACTCCCCGAAGCCGACGCGCAGTTCCTCCGCGCTCGGTACGGCGGAGTGGAAGGACCCCACCGCACAGGAGAACATCAGCCCCTCGCACCAGGCCACCAGGGACAGCGTGTGCCATTCCGGCCGGGGCGAGCCCGCCCCCCTCATCAGCGCGGTCAGCGGCTCCCTGAACCGGCGGCCGGTCTCGTCGTAGAACGCGCGCAGCTCGGGGCGGCGGGTGGCCTCCAGGCCCAGCTCGTAACGGGCGACGAGCAGCTCGCGGTGGCCGGTCAGGTAGCGGTGGAGCGCCAGGGACAGGGCGTCCAGCAGTCCGTCCAGGCCGGCGGCCGGTACCGGCATCTCCTCGACGGTCAGGACCTGCGCCTCCCGGTCCGCGAGGCGCCGGACCGCCGTCTCCAGCAGCGCCTGCCGGGTGCGGGCGTAGTTCGACGTCGAGCCCTGGGGGAGCCCCGCGGCCTCGTCCACCGCGCGGTGGGTCAGTCCGCGCATGCCCCGCTCGGCGAGCAGGGTCAGGGCGGCGTCGGCGATCAGGTCGGCACGTGCGGTCATACGGACAACCTACCGCCCGCACTACATCCGTAGTACGGTGCAGGGACAACTACAGCTGTAGTTACGTTCTCGGTATACCGGAGGAGCCATGGACAACCGGACCGCCACGCCCCACGCCGTCGTCATCGGCAGCGGCATCGGCGGACTCACCGCCGCCGTCGCCCTGCACGCCCGCGGCTGGCACGTCACCGTCCTCGAGCGCGCCGCGTCGCTCCAACCGGTCGGCGCCGGTATCGGTCTCGCGCCCAACTCGCTGCGCGCCCTCGACGTCATAGGCGTCGGTGACGAGATCCGCGCCCTCGCGACCTGGCAGGGCGACGGCGGGATGCGCACGCCGAGCGGCCGCTGGCTCGCCCGTACGAGCGCGAAGGCGGCCGTCGAACGGTTCGGCGACCTGCTGGTCCCGGTCCACCGGGCCACGCTCATCGACGCCCTCGCCTCCCGCCTGCCGGACGGAGTCGTGCGCACCGGGTCCCCCGCCACGCTCACCGACCCGGGAGCGGCCACCGAGGGCCGCCGCGCCCAGGTCACCACCCCGGACGGCGACATCGAGGCCGATCTCGTGATCGGCGCCGACGGCATCAACTCCGCCGTGCGCCCCGCCCTGTTCCCCGGGCACCCCGGTCCCTCGTACGCGGGCCTCACCACCTGGCGCGTCGTCGCCCCCACCCCCGACGGGCCCTTCGACCCGCACGAGACCTGGGGCCGCGGAGCCCTGTGGGGGACCCAGCCGCTCACGGGCGGCCGCGTCTACGCCTACGCGGCGGCCGCCGCCCCCGCCGGCGCCGCCGCCCCGGACGACGAACGGGCCGAACTGCTGCGCCGCTTCGGGACCTGGCACGACCCGATCCCCGCCATCATCGACTCCGTCGCCCCCGACCAGGTCCTCCGCCACGACGTCCGCCACCTCACCACCCCGCTCCCCGCCTTCCACCGCGGCCGGACCGCCCTGCTCGGCGACGCCGCCCACCCGATGGCGCCCACCCTCGGCCAGGGCGGCAACCAGGCCATCGAGGACGGCGTCGTCCTCGCCCACCATCTGCCGCCCCACGGCGACCTCGCCGCCGGGCTCGCCGCCTACTCCGCCGCCCGCGTCCCACGCACCACCGGCATCGTCCGCGCGTCGGCCCGCGTCGCCCGGCTGCTGACGCTCACCAGCGCCCCGGTCGTGGCCCTGCGAGAGGCCCTGATGACCCTGTCGCGCTTCGGCCCCGGCCTCGCGCTGCGCACCTTCGACGGCATCGCCGACTGGCGGCCGCCCCAGCACACGTATTCTGACCAGGCGCAGGCGCAGGCGCAGGCGCAGGGGCACGAAGGCGGGCGCGTACGGCGATAGGGAGAGCACTGTGAAGATCGGCTGCATCGGACTCGGCGACATCGCGCAGAAGGCCTACCTGCCGGTGCTCGCCACCGTCCCGGGCGCCGAACTGCACCTCCAGACCCGCACCCCGGCCACCCTCACCCGGGTCGGCGAGACCTTCCACGTGCCCGTCGGCCGACGCCACACCGACCTGGACTCGCTGCTCGCGGCCGGGCTCGACGCCGCGTTCGTGCACGCCCCGACCTCCGTGCACGCCGAGATCGTCACCCGGCTGCTGGACGCGGGCGTGCCCACGTACGTCGACAAGCCCCTGGCGTACGAACTCGACGACTCCCGCCGCCTGGTGGAGCTCGCCGAGCGGCGTGGCGTCGGCCTCGCGGTCGGCTTCAACCGCCGCCTCGCGCCCGGCTACGCGCAGTGCCTGGACCACCCGCGCGAGCTCATCCTGATGCAGAAGAACCGGATCGGCCTCCCGGAGGACCCGCGCACCCTGGTGCTGGACGACTTCATCCACGTCGTCGACACCCTGCGCTTCCTGCTGCCCGGCCAGGTCGAGCACACCGACGTACGGGCCCGGGTCCGCGACGGCCTGCTCCATCACGTCGTGCTCCAGCTGTCCGGCGACGGCTTCACCGCCATCGGCATGATGAACCGGATGAACGGCTCCACCGAGGAGATCCTCGAAGTGTCCGGGCAGGACACCAAGCGCCAGGTCCTCAACCTCGCCGACGTCATCGACCACAAGGGGCAGCCCAGCGTCCGGCGGCGCGGCGACTGGGTGCCGGTCGCCCGCCAGCGCGGCATCGAGCAGGCCGTGCACGCCTTCCTCGACGACGTACGGGCCGGGAGAACGCTCAGCGCCCGGGACGCACTCGCGACCCACGAGCTGTGCGAGCGGGTGGTACGGGAGTGCCTGGAGCAGTCCGCCGCCTGACCGCCCGGCCGCCCTCGACGGCACACAGCGCGACCAGCACCGCCACGGCCCCGTACACCGCCCAGTCACCGAACCGGATGTAAGGGGTCGTCGCACCCGCGAGCGGAACGTCGTACACCGCGGCCGCGCTGCGGTCCGTACCGAGCGGTGCGCCGACGCGGCCGCCGTCCGGGCCGTACACCGCGCTCACGCCGGTGAGCGTCGCGTGCACCATCGGCCGTCCCGTCTCGGCGGCCCGCAGCGCCGCCAGCGAGGCATGCTGCCCGGGCGCCCAGCTGTCCTGGAACGTCGACGTAGCCGACTGCGCCACCAGCAGCTGCGCGCCCGCCCGGACCAGGTGCCGGCTCATGTCGGGGAACGCCGTCTCGAAGCAGACCAGCGGGCCCAGCCGCAGCCCCTGCTCACCGACCGTCATCACCACCGGCCGGTCCCCGCGCCGGCGGTCCTCGGTCGCCGCCTTGCCGACCGAGGTGGCCCACCCCAGCGCCGAGCGGAAGGGGACGTACTCGCCGAACGGCACCAGCCGCATCTTGTCGTACCGGTCGCCGGTGGTGCCCTCGGGGCCCACCAGGACGCTGCTCTTGTAGATGCCCGGCCGGTCGGCGCGGCGCGCGTCCACGTTGACCAGCACCTCGGCGCCGACCTGCCGCGACAGCGCCGAGAGCCGGTCGGCGTACGCGGGCCGCGCCGTCAGGTCCGCGCCGACGCTGCTCTCGCCCCACACCACCAGGTCCACGTCATCCCGCCCGGCCAGCTCCCGCGTCAGCTCCTCGCCCCGCGCGAACCGCCGCTCCGCCCCGCCCACCCCGTTGATGACCCCGGGCTGGACGACGGCGACCCGGACCTGCCCGGTCGGCTGTGGGGCCGGAGCCCACCACGCCGCCGCTCCCACGGCGACCGCGCACACCACCACCCCGGCGACGGCCGTCGCACGCAGGGTACGAACGGACACCAGCAGGGTCACCGCCGTGTTGACCGCCACCACGAGCAGACTCACCAGCCAGACACCGCCCAGCGACGCCACCCGCAGCGAGGGCGGCACCTGCCACTGGCTGGCACCCATCAGGCCCCAGGGGCCGCCCAGTCCCTCCCACGAGCGGACAAGCTCGATCATCAGCCAGCCGGACGGCACCACGGCGAGAGCGGCCGCCGCACGCGCGCGTGACGGCGTCCCGGCCAGCATCAGCCTCACCAGCAGCCCCCACGGTGCCCACAACAGCCCCAGCAGCGCGGCCAGGAGCAGGATGAACACATGAAGGCTCGGTGTCAGCCAGTGGTGTACGGCGAGTGTGAAGCCGATGCCGCCCAGCCAGCCGTCCAGCGCCGCACGACGCCCGGTGGGGGCGGTGCGGATGAGCAGCATCCACGGCACCAGCGCGAGGTACGCCCACCACCACAGCGACGGCGCGGGAAAGGCGAGCGCGGGCAGCGCCCCCACCACCACCGCGGCCGCGCCCCGCCACCACGGCGACGTCACCAGCCGCGCCGCGGCGCCCCGCCGGCCGACCGCGATCCGCATCCCGCGCCTCCTCGCGCAGTGGGGCTCTCCTGATGCCTCCAGTGTGCGGGAGCCGCTCATTCCGCCGACAGTGCGCCTCGGGCGCGCCGCCACTTCTCGTGCGCCACCACCGTGCGCAACCGCCAGCCGCCCTCCGTGCGCGCCAGGACGAACGTGTACCGCCCGCCGGAGACGGAGCCGTCCCCCGCCTCCGTCCGCATGGGGCGCAGGTAGTCGGCCAGCGCCTCGGCGCTGTCGCCGGGGTAGCCGCCCAGGTCCTCGATCGAGACGCGCCGGTTGACGACGAGGAGCTGGCGTACGGGGAAGGACCGCAGCGTCTGCGCCAGCCAGTCCGCCACCTCACCGGCGCGCCCGGCGACACCGCCCGCATCCCGGTAGTCGGCCCGCCCGTCCGTCGTGAACAGCCCCCGGTAGGCCGCCCAGTCCGCGTCGTCCACGGCCACCGCGTACCGGGTGATCAGTTCGTCGATGGCGAGCCGGTCCATCAGGGTCGCGAGGTCCACACGCTGCGTCATCGCCTCAGTGTCGGACAGCGGAAGCCGGGTGGCCAAGAGCCGTGCACGCCCGTCCCCGGCACCTCCGGTCAGGCCGCTTCCCAGTGGTGGGCCCGGCCGCCCCGCCACTCGACGAGGTGCGGGTCGTCCAGCGAGATGTCGGCCTCGTCCAGCCCCGCGCGCCGCAGGAACTCCATGAGGTCCGCGTCGTTGTGGGCGAGCCCCGCGATCCGCCCGCGAATGGTGACGCGCCGCCCGCCCCCGGGGGAGGGGCGGTGCACGACGACGGGTGCCTGCCAAGCCATGGGACCAGGGTGCGCCGCGCGGCGCGTGATCGCAGCACGAGCCGACCGCCCCGGCCCCGGCGACGGTCCGTTCACACGGGGTGTGAATGAAGTACGTGCATATATGCGCCGCGCGCCCTCGCACCGGGCTCCACCGCGCGGGAGGCTCATGGGGCGTGTTCGGGACGGAGGACCCGGGCATCGGGCCGCCGGTCACCCCCCTGCCGGCGGCCCCCGCCCATGCGCTGCGGCGATCCGCGAGCCGGACCAGTCAGGGCGCCGGCGACCGCCCGGAAGGGCGGGGCGGGCTAAAGGGCGGGGCGGGCAGAAGGGCGGGGCTGGCTAAAGGGCGGGGGCCGCCAGCGGGCCTACGCGGCTTCGGTGACGTCCCCCTGCTGCGACGTCCGCGCCCACTGGAGCACCAGGGCGCTGTAGATGCGCTGCTCGTCCGGCGACAACCGCCCCCCGGCGCGCACCCACAACTCACGGATCGCCGCGTTCAGGGCATCGGCGTCCGGGGTGGGCAGGTCGGCAGGGTAGGGGGTCATGGCACCCAGCGTAGGCGGACGGCCGGGGCGCCTGGCTACTTCCCGGGGCGCTTTGTGACGAACCTCCCCCGGCGCGGGCTCGTGTGGGCGAACTCTCATCGCCCCGAGCCCGGCCGGGTTCCGCACGGTCAGCCGCCCGACTCACCGGCGTGGGGGCTGAGGACACCCATCCCGACCAGCGCGAACAGCACCAGGCCGAGCACGATCCGGTAGATCACGAACGGCATGAAGCTCTTGGTCGTGATGAACTTCATGAACCAGGCGATGACCGCGTACCCGACGCCGAAGGCGACGACCGTCGCGAAGATGGTCGGGCCCCACGACACGTGCCCGCCCTCGGTCGCGTCCTTGAGTTCGAAGAGACCCGACGCCAGTACCGCCGGGATGGCGAGGAGGAACGAGTACCGGGCCGCCGCCTCACGGGTGTAGCTCATCAGCAGACCACCGCTGATCGTGGCTCCGGACCGGGACACGCCCGGGATCAGCGCCATCGCCTGGCACATGCCGAAGATCAGACCGTCCTTGACGCCCAGGTCCTTGAGTGTCTTCGGCTCCGGCGCGGCGCGGTGGCGGCCGCCCTCCTCCACGCGGGCCGCCAGCCGGTCGGCGATGCCGAGGACGATGCCCATCACGATCAAGGTGGTGGCGATCAGGCGCAGGTCCCGGAAGGGCCCCTCGATGTGGTCCTTGAGCGTGACGCCCAGCACACCGATCGGGATGGAGCCGACGATGACCAGCCAGCCCATCTGGGCGTCGTGGTCGCCGCGCATCGCCTTGTTCGTCAACGAACGGGACCAGGCGGAGACGATCCGCGAGATGTCCTTGCGGAAGTAGATGAGTACGGCCGTCTCCGTACCGATCTGGGTGATCGCCGTGAAGGCCGCGCCGGGGTCGTGCCAGCCCGCGAAGGCCGCGGTGAGGCGCAGGTGCGCGCTGGATGAAATGGGGAGGAACTCCGTCAGCCCCTGGACGAGCCCGAGGATGAGTGATTCGAACCAATTCATGGGGCTACGGCCGTCCCGAATGTGCTCGTGCGGTCAATGGGGGGCGGCCGTTGATCGACGGCCGGTCGGTGCGCAGCGTACAGCCCTTAAGTGAATGAACCGGTCCCGGACCCGATCGGCCCCGGCACCGTCCACGACGGCGCCACCGCGCAGGGCAACCCGCGGGGCGCCGACGGGGCCCGGCCGACAGCCACCGGGATCCACGCCGCGCGCATGCGGAGGGGCCGCACCCGCCCGGTGGGGGGCCGGTGGGGGCGGCGGCCGGGGAGCCGGCGGAAGGAGCACCGGACGCGCCGCACCCCGACGCGCCTCGCCGGGCACGCCTCACCCGGACGGCGTTCACGGCCTGTGGTTCACCGGCTGGGGTTCACGGCTGCGCAGGCGGTGCCGCTTGCGCCAGGCGACCACCGCCGCGCACAGCCCGCTCAGCACGATGAACCCCATCGCGAACAGGAAAGCGGGCGAGGTCGGTGACGCCGCCTCGCTCCCCGCCACCACGTAGGCCGCCGTGTTCGGGATGGACCCGAGCCCCGTCGCCAGCAGGAACGGCAGGTACCCCATGCGCGACACGGCTGCGCAGTAGTTGGCGGCGGCGAACGGCACCCCCGGGAACAGCCGGATCGCCAGCATCGAACGGAACCCGTGCCGGCTCAACTGGCCGTCCGCCGCCTTCAGCCAGCGCCCGCGTACCAGCGGCCGCAGCGCGTCCCGCCCCAGCAGCCGGCCGAGTGTGAACGCGATCCCGGCGCCCAGCACCGTCCCGGCGACCGCCGCCACGAGCCCCGCCTGCGAGCCGAACAGCGCGCCCGCCGCCAGGTTCAGGACCGGCCTCGGTACGAAGGCGGCGGTGCACAGCCCGTACGCCAGCGCGAACAGCACCACCGCGCCCACGCCGCCCACCTGCGGTGGCCACCCCGCCGACAGCAGTCGCTGGGGCTCGTACAGCACCACCGTCACCGCGGCGGACGCGAGGACGGCGAAGAGCAACGACAGCCGCGACCACGGCGACAGAAGAGCGCGGGAGCAGCGGACGGCGAGACCGGCCTGAGGCCTGGCGACGGGGTCGAGCATCCGGGGAGACTAACCGACGGGGCCCGGTGATCGCCGTAACGTCCGCCTCACGCGGGCTGCACGGGCCCCGGCGGCCACATCGGCACCACACGCCCCGCCGGTACCGAAATTCGGTCGACGCGCCCACCCGTCTCAGCCATGATCGGCACATGTTCCGGTACGCCTTCCTCGCAGCGTCGTCCGCGGTCGCGGACGCGCCGAAGGCTGCCGTCACCCCGGCGCTCCTGATCCTCGACGGCGCCCGAAGCTGACCCTCCCCGGATCGTCCGGCGGACCCCGCAGGGGGAGGGTCGGCAAGGCCGCGGGGTCCCCTCAAACGCTTCGAGTTCCGGGAAGGAACCGCCAACAGCCATGTCCAGGACGGCATACGTGCGGACCAAGCCGCACCTCAACATCGGCACCATGGGCCATGTCGACCATGGCAAGACCACCCTGACCGCCGCCATCACCAAGGTCCTCAGCGAGCGCGGGACCGGCACCTTCGTGCCGTTCGACCGGATCGACCGGGCACCGGAGGAGGCGCGGCGCGGTATCACCATCAACGTCGCGCACGTCGAGTACGAGACGGACACCCGCCACTACGCGCATGTCGACATGCCGGGCCACGCCGACTACGTCAAGAACATGGTCACCGGCGCGGCCCAGCTCGACGGGGCGATCCTCGTGGTCTCCGCGCTCGACGGGATCATGCCGCAGACCACGGAGCACGTCCTGCTCGCCCGCCAGGTAGGCGTCGACCACATCGTCGTCGCCCTCAACAAGGCCGACGCCGTCGACGACGGCGAGGACGCGGTGCTGGCCGACCTGGTGGAGCTGGAGGTGCGGGAGCTGCTCACCGCGCACGGCTACGGCGGCGACGCCGTCCCCGTCGTACGGGTCTCCGGGCTGAAGGCCCTGGAGGGCGACCCGCGCTGGACCGGTGCCATCGAGGCGCTGCTGGACGCGGTGGACACCTATGTGCCGATGCCCGTGCGGTACGTGGACGCGCCGTTCCTGCTGCCCGTGGAGAACGTGCTCACCATCACCGGTCGCGGCACGGTCGTCACCGGTGCCGTCGAGCGCGGGACGGTACGGGTCGGCGACCGTGTGGAAGTGCTGGGCGCGGACACGGAGACGGTCGTCACCGGACTGGAGACCTTCGGCAAGCCGATGGAGTCCGCCCAGGCGGGCGACAACGTGGCGCTGCTGCTGCGCGGTGTACCGCGCGACGCGGTCCGGCGCGGCCACGTGGTGGCGGCCCCCGGCAGCGTCGAGCCGCGCCGCCGCTTCACCGCGCGGGTCTACGTCCTGTCCGGGCGCGAGGGCGGGCGTACCACGCCCGTCACGACCGGCTACCGGCCGCAGTTCTACGTCCGTACCGCGGACGTCGTCGGTGACGTCGACCTCGGGGAGGTGGCCGTCGCGCGCCCCGGCGACACGGTCACCATGACCGTCGAGCTGGGCCGGGACGTCCCGCTGGAGCCGGGCCTCGGGTTCGCGATCCGCGAGGGTGGCCGCACCGTCGGCGCCGGGACGGTGACCGAGGTGCTGTGAGCGCCGCCGCCCGTCTCCCCCGGAGCGACACCCGGGTGGAGGCGGGCAGCCGGCCCCCGTCCGGCGGGGCGCGGGTGCGGCGGGCGAGATGGCCGGTGACGTACCGCGGGTACGGCGGTGCGGCGGGCGAGGAGGCCGGCGGCGGGCCACTCCTCACCCTGTCCGTCGCCGTGAGCCGCGCGACCGCCGGGCACCCGGCCGCCCGGGGCGTCGGCGCCGTACGGGCACAATGAGGCGGTGAACCGCCCCCGGCCCGAGCCCCTGCCCGTACTCCGTGACGTCGACCACGGCACCGCCAAGCTCATGCCCGACGTGGACCGCGACCGGGCGTGGCTGCTGACGATCGACGGGGCGCCCCAGTCGTACGTCGACCTCGACGACCCGACGCACCTGGAATTCGAGTACGCCCGCCGGCTCGCCCACGCCGTCGACTGCGCGGCACCCGACGGCGAGCCGCTCGACGTCCTGCACCTGGGCGGCGGGGCCCTCACCCTGCCCCGGCGGCTGGCCGTCACCCGGCCCGGGTCCCGGCAGGACGTCGTCGAGGCCGACCGGGGTCTCGTCGCGCTCGTGGGGGAGCACCTGCCGCTGCCGCCCGGCAGCGGGATCACCGTGCACGGCGCGGACGCCCGGGCCTGGCTCGAGGCGGCGCCCGCGCGGTCCGCCGACGTGCTGATCGCGGATGTGTTCGGCGGGTCGCGGGTGCCCGCGCACCTGACGTCCCTGGCGTACGCGCGGGCCGCGGAGCGGGTGCTGCGACCGGGCGGGACCTATGCGGCGAATTTGGCGGACGGTGCGCCCTTCGCCTTCCTCCGCTCCCAGCTGGTCACCTTCGCCGCCGTGTTCGCGCACCTCGCGCTTATCGCCGAGCCCGCCGTGCTGCGCGGCCGGCGGTTCGGGAACGCGGTGCTCGTCGCCTCGCACCGGGAGATCGACACCGTGTGTCTGGCCCGGCGGGCCGCCGCCGACGCCTTCCCCGCGCGCGTGGAGCACGGTGAGTCGCTGGCCCGGTTCATGGGCGACGCGCGGGTGGTGCGGGACGAGGACGCCGTGGCGTCACCCGAGCCGCCCGGCGGGGCCTTCGGCATCGGATGAGGGCACGGGAACGACCGCCTGCGCGGTGACCTCCTTCGTACGCCGCGTCAGGTTCCGTACGTCGGGCACCAGCAGCACCAGCGCCGTCACCAGCACCACCAGGGCCGCGCACCCCCACAGCGCCTGGGACCGCCCGAACACGCTCTCCGCCGGTCCGGCCAGCGCCGTCGACAGAGGCAGCATGGCGGTCGAACCGAACCAGTCGTACGCCGAGACCCGCGACAGCTTGTCCTCCGGGATCTCCTGGTGCAGCGCGGTCATCCAGGCGACACCGAAGATCTCCAGCGAGACGCCGCAGACGAACATGGCCGCGATCAGACCGCCCACCGGGAGCGGCACGGCCAGCGCGGCCGACGGCAGCGCCAGCGGGAAGACGCACACGGTGCCGACCAGGAGCATCCGGCGCGGCTTCCAGCGCATCGCCAGCAGCGCGCCGCCGACCGTCCCGACCCCGAACGCGGCGAGCGCCAGGCCCCAGGGGCGCGCCCCGCCCAGCTCGTCCGCGGCGACCAGCGGCCCGTACACCGACTCGGCGGCCCCGACCACCGCCACCACGACCGAGAACTGCGCCACGATCGCCCAGAGCCACGGGCGCCCCGCGAACTCCTGCCAGCCCTCCCGCAGATCGGCCAGCAGCCCGCCCCCGGCCTCCCGCTCCCGGATGTGGCCGACGTCGAGGAAGGCGCGCAGCGCGCCCGCCACCGCGAACGCCGCCGCGTCGACCGCGAGCACCCAGCCCGGGCCGAACGCCGCGATCATCGCGCCGCCGAGCGCGGCGCCGCCGATGCCCGCGCCGTTCATGGCCATCCGGAAGAGCGCGAAGGCGCGGTTGGCCTGTTCGCCGCTGACGCTGGACATCAGCATGCCCTCGGCGGCCGGGTTGAAGAACGCCTGCCCGGTGCCGCACAGGGCGGTGAGCAGCATCATCTGCCACAGCTGCGGGTCGCCCGCCAGTACGAGGGCGGCGAACACCGCCTGGGAGGCGCAGTTGAGGGCGTTGGCCGCGACCATGACCCGGTGGCGGGGGATCCGGTCGGCCACCGCCCCGCCGATGAGCAGGAACAGCACGAGGGGGAGGGTGCGGGCCGCGGCGACGAGGCCCACGTCGCCGCCGTCACCGCCCGACTCCAGCACCGCGAACGCCGCCGCGATCAGGGCACCGTGGGTGCCCAGATTGGTGATGATCGCGGCGGCGGTCAGCAGGGTGTAGTTGCGACCGGCCCACTCGGGGCGCCGGGGGCTCGGGCGCCTTCGGGGCGCGGGCACGCGTGTACTCACCAGGGGACTATCCCCGCCCGCTCGCCCCGGTGCCAAACCGATATCGGTTGCCAAACCGATATCGGTCCGGGCAGGTCAGGACGTCCCCGCGGGCAGCCGCACGGTCGCGAGGATCTTCTGGATGGTCGCGTCCGCCAGCTCGTCCGGGATGCCGGTGTTGGCGTACATGACCCAGCTGACGTAATCACCCTTGTCGTTCTTGAAGGAGAAGGCGATGGACTTGCCGTCCGTGTCGCACTTGCTCTCCTTCTTGGTCTTGAGCGCGGTCGCCGTGGCGACGTGTCCGGTGAGACCGGAGGCGGTGGTGTACGGCACGGCCTTGGTGACCTTGACGGTGCCCTTGGGCTCCGTCTGGGCGTAGCCCGCCCACACCCAGTTGCCGGCCTCGTTGTAGGCCGCCTCGGCGGTGTTCTTGGCGCCCTGGCCGCCCTTGGTACCGACCACGGCCAGGCCGTGCTCCTCCTGGCGGCCGTCCTTGTTGGCGTCCTCCACGCACCACTTGCTCTTGAACTCGGCCGGGGCGGACATCATGACGACGGAGCTGCCGTCGCCCTTCTTCTTGTCCTCGAAGCCGACACTGGTGCCCGCGCCGATGACCTCCCAGTCGGCGGGGACGTCGAACTGGGCGCTGCGCTTGGGGTTGTAGACGACCTTCCAGCCCGGGACGGTGGGCTTGGCCGCGCCGGAGCCGTCGCGCGGGTTGTCGGTCGGCGCCGGGGCGGGACCGGAGGACGTGGACGCGCTCCGCGTGGGCTTGGGGTCCCCGCCGGCGCTGGTCTTCTTGTCGTCGTCCTTCAGCACCAGGAACCCGGTGACACCGGCGGCCACGACGACGGCGGTCACCGCGACGACGGCGACGATGGTCGTCTTCCTCTTGTCGTCGGCGTCCCGCGGCGGCGGCACGGGCGGGCCGGGAGGCTGCCCCGGGACCCCGTACTGGACGGTGGGCTGCTGGTACGGGTTGGGCTGCTGGTACGTGGGGTGCTGGCCGGGCTGCTGCGGGTAGCCGTATCCGGGCTGCTGCGGTGGAGCGCTCGGCGGCGGCGGAGTGCCGGGCTGCTGGTACGGGTTGGGCTGCTGGTACCCCGGCTGCTGGTACGGGTTCTGGTCCTGCGGGTTCTGCTCGCCCCCGGGCGGCTGCTGTCCTGGCCACATGGCGAGTAACCATAGAGGGGCGTGGTGACGGGTGCCACGCCCGCCCCCATGACCATGACCCTGACACACCTTCCCGCACTTGCTACTGCCTGGTAACTTCGGGGCCATGTCCGAGACCCCGCCGAACATCGGCGACATGCTGCTGGCCACTGTTCCCATGGCCAAGACCCTGAACCTGGAGGTCGTCGAAGCGACCGCCGAGCGGGCCGTGCTCCGCCTCCCCGACCAGGGCGCCTTCCACAACCACGTCGGCGGCCCGCACGCGGGCGCGATGTTCACACTGGGCGAGTCCGCCAGCGGCGCCATCGTCATCGGCGCCTTCGGCGACCAGACGAACCGCGCCGTGCCGCTCGCCGTCAAGGCGGAGATCGGCTACAAGAAGCTCGCCATGGGCCCCGTCACCGCCACCGCGACGCTCGGCCGCGCCAAGGCCGAGGTCGTGGCCGAACTGGACGCCGGGCAGCGCCCCGAGTTCCCGGTGAACATCGCGATCACCCGCGAGGACGGTGCCGTCACGGGCGAGATGACCATCATCTGGACGCTGCGCCCCCACTCCTGACGCGCGCGGCCCCGTCGCACGCGCGCGTGGTCGGACGCGCGCGTGAAAGCCGCCCCCGCACCCCTCTTCGGGTACGGGGGCGGCCGTGTCCGACGCCATGTCGCACGGAACGCCCGCCTTCTTGCGCATAGTGCGCCTATGTCACGAAACGTCTCCCGCAGGACCACGCTCCGCCTCCTCACCGGAGCGGCCGCCGTCGCGGCGTCCACCTCCGGCCCCCTCCCCGCCCCGGCCCACGCCGCCGCACCCCCCGCCACCGGCGGCCGCGTCGACGACCTGCTCGCGCGGCTCACCCTCGACGAGAAGCTCACCTTCCTGCACGGCGCCAAGGACCCCGGCAGCCTCGGCCAGGCCGGCTGGATCCCCGGCGTACCGAGGCTCGGCATCCCGCCCCTGCGGCTCGCCGACGGCCCCGCCGGTGTCCGCGTCCGGGCCCGCGCCACCGCCCTGCCCGCCCCCGTGATGCTGGCGAGCGCCTTCGACCCGGACCTCGCCCACGAGTACGGCCGCGTCATCGGCCACGAAGGCCGGGCGCTCGGCCAGGACGTCCTGCTGTCGCCCATGGTGAACCTGATCCGCACCCCCTACGCCGGCCGGAACTTCGAGACGTTCAGCGAGGATCCCCTCCTCACCGCCGACCTCGTCGCCGAGGAGATCCGCGGCATCCAGGGCGAGGGCCTGATCGCCACCGTCAAGCACTTCGCGCTCAACAACCAGGAGAAGGACCGCACCACCGTCGACGTACGCATCGGCGAACAGGCCCTGCACGAGACGGAACTGCGCGGCTTCGAGGCCGCCGTCGCCGCCGGCACCGGGGCGGTGATGGGCGCCTACAACAAGGTCGACGGCCGCCACGCCTGCGAGAACCGGGACCTGCTCACCGGAGTGCTGCGCGAGCAGTGGGGCTTCGACGGCTGGGTGATGAGCGACTGGGACGCCACCCACAGCACCGTCCCGTCCCTCACGGCCGGCCTCGACATGGAGATGCCCGTCGGCCGCTGGTTCGGCGACGCCCTCCGCCGCGCCGTACGGGACGGCACCGTCACCGAGGACGCCGTCGACCGCTCCGTACGCCGGATCCTCACCATCATGGGCCGCTTCGGGCTCCTCGACGACACCGCGCCCGCCCGTCCCGCGGCCCGCGACCGGGACGCCGGGGCGCGCCTCGCGTACCGGGTCGCCGTCGCCGGCGCCACCCTGCTGCGCAACGAGCACGCCACCCTGCCGCTCGCCGGGCCCGCCGCCCGCTCCCTCGCCGTCATCGGCCCCACCGCGGCGGTCCCGTTCGCCAGCGGCGGCGGCAGCGCCCACGTCGTCCCCGACCACGCCGCCGGCCCGCTCGACACCATCACCGCACGCGCGGGCGAGGGTGCCACGGTCACCCACGCCCTGGGCGAGGACCTGTACGGCAAGCCCCTCCCCGTCCACGGGGCGGCCTTCGAAGGACAGCGCGTCCGCGCCGGGAAGACCTACACCTACGAGGGCACGCTCACCCTCGACGAAGCCGACGAGTGGACCTTCGTCGTCCACTACAACGGCACGCGCCCCAAGGTCTTCGTGGACGGCGCCGAGCTCTTCGCCCTCCAGGACCGCGAGGCCGAACTCTTCGCCGGCTTCGGCCTGGTCTCCACCGCCCCCGACGGCCTGAACGTCCGCCGCCGCACGCTCCCCCTCACCGCCGGGCGCCACACCCTGCGCGTCACCGCGGACGGCGGTGCCCAGGGGCAGCTCTTCCGGCTGCGCCGCATCACCACCGCCACCCGCGCGGCGGACGTCGCCGAAGCGGTACGCGCCGCCCGCGCCGCGCACAGCGTGGTGCTGTTCGCCTACGAGGACGCCGCGGAGGGCCGCGACCGGACCACCCTCGCCCTGCCCGGCCACCAGGAGGCGCTGATCGACGCGGTGACCGCCGCCAACCCGCGTACGACCGTGGTCCTCAACACCTCGTCCGCCGTCACCATGCCGTGGCTGGACCGTACCGGCGCCGTGCTCCAGATGTACTACCCCGGCCAGGAGGGCGCCGCCGCGACCACCGCCGTGCTCTTCGGGGACACCGACCCCGGCGGCCGCCTGACCCAGACCTTCCCGGTCTCCGACACCCGCCACCCCATGGCCGGCGACCCGCGCCGCTACCCCGGCACCGGCGGCGTCCAGGAGTACTCCGAGGGCATCCGCACCGGCTACCGCTGGTACGACGCGGAGGGCGTCGAGCCGCTGTTCCCCTTCGGCCACGGGCTGTCGTACACCACCTTCGCGTACTCCGGCCTGGTCGTGACCCCCGCGCGGGGCGGCGGCCTCACGGCGCGCTTCACCGTCCGCAACACCGGGCGGCGCACCGGCGTCACCGTCGCCCAGCTGTACGTCGGACCGTCGCCGCATCTGACGCTGGACCAGCCGGCGCGCGTTCTGGCCGGCTACCGGCGCGTCGAGCTGCGGCCGGGCCAGGTCCGCCACGTCTCCGTGCCGATCGCCGCCCGGACGCTCTCCTCCTGGGACCCGGAACGCCACGCCTGGACGCTCGGCACCGGTACCAGGACCGTCCGGCTGGGGACGTCCTCGCGCGACCTGAGGCTCACCGCTCGGGCGGCGGTCCTCCCGGTCTGAGGAGGCAGGCTGCCCGGCGTGCGGCCCCGCACGCCGGGCAGCGCGCATCGACGACGGAGTAACCGGCCCTGCACGTCCAGGAGAGGCGAGGCCGCCCACCACCGGAGACCGGACCGTCACGCGAGCGGCCCGCCCCCGGCAGGCGCCGCCGGCGGGGGAGCCGCGTGCCGGCCGGGGCGGGGAGTCAGGCGGAGTGGGCCTCGCCGTGGGCCTTGGCCAGCTCCGAGTACATCGCGGCGTTCAGTCTGATGCCCTCGCGCTCCTCGGCCGTCAGCTCCCGCTTGACCTTGGCCGGCACGCCCGCGACCAGGGAGCCGGGCGGGACGCGCATGCCCTGCGGCACCAGCGCCTGCGCGGCGATCAGCGAGCCGGCGCCGATGTGGGCGCCGTTGAGGACCGTGGCGCCCATGCCGACCAGGACGTCGTCCTCGACGGTGCACCCGTGCAGGACCGCGTTGTGGCCGACCGACACGCGTTCACCGACCGTGACGGGGAAGCCGGGGTCGACGTGCACGGTGCAGTTGTCCTGGACGTTGCTGTCGGCACCCAGGACGATCGGCCCGCAGTCGGCGCGCAGCACGGTGTGGTACCAGACGCTCGAACCCGCCGCCATGGTCACCTCGCCGATCACCACGGCGGTCGGCGCGGCGAACGCCTCCGGATGCACGTCCGGTTCCTTGCCGCCCACCCCGGTGATCAACGCCCGCTCTGCCATCGCCTGCTCCTCGTGTTGCGAAGTCGCGCCAGGGGAACGTTAGGCGACGGCCGCCCCGGCGGCGACGGTGGGGCGAACATCACAGGGCGTCACGCCGGTAGGCCGGTACCCGGGCGACTACCGTGTCCGGGTGCCGAAGAACAGAAACACGTTCTCATCCCTGGCCGCCTGGCGGCGCCGGGTGCTCAGCCGGGCCGTGCACGGCGGCTGGCGATGGGTGCAGGAGACGGGTGCCGTGACCGCGGACCGTCCCGGGCGGCTGCGTTTCCGGCGCCTGGGCCCCGGTACACGGCTGGCGTTCCCTCAGGGCACCGTCTTCGGCGAGGAGTGGATCGAGCTGGGCGACCACTGCATCATCGCCGAGCAGGTGACGCTCACCGCCGGGATGATGCCGGGGCTCGACCTGGGGCCCGACCCGGTCCTGACCCTCGGCAACGGTGTCGTCCTCGGGCGCGGCAGTCACGTCGTCGCCGACGCGGCGGTGACCATCGGCGCGGACACCTTCTGCGGGCCGTACGTCTACATCACCTCGACCAACCACAGCTACGACGACCCCGACGAGCCGGTCGGCCGGCAGTGGCCGCGTTCCGCACCGGTGGAGGTGGGCCCGGGCTGCTGGCTCGGGACCGGCGCGGTGATCCTCCCCGGCGCCCGGCTCGGCCGCAACGTCGTCGTCGCCGCGGGAGCCGTCGTGCGGGGCGAGGTGCCCGACCACGCGGTGGTCGCCGGGGCGCCGGCCCGTGTCGTACGCCGCTGGGACGCCGAGAGCGGCTGGCAGCCCCCGCTGCGTACACCCGCTCCCGTGCCCGTGCCCGAGGGCGTGACGTCCCAGCAGCTGGCCGCGCTGGCCGAACTCGACAAGACCTGACCGGCCGCCCGCCGGCAGCGCCGCGCGCATCAGCGCCAGGCCCACCCGCACCCGGGGGCCTTCCTCAGCCGCTCGTCGACGAGCCGCGCAGTACAGTGCGGTGAACAGCGCGGTGCGGCAACCGCAGCGCACTGCGCTGAACCAGGCCATTGCCGATATTGGACGGAACGTGTCGGACCTCGACCAGCTCACGCAGTCGCTCGCCCGCAACCTCAGGCGCTGGCGCGGCGAGCGCGGCTTCACTCTCGACGCGCTCGCCGCCCGCGCCGGTGTCAGCCGAGGCATGATCATCCAGATCGAGCAGGCCCGTACGAACCCGAGCGTCGGCACCACCGTGAAACTCGCCGACGCGCTCGGCGTCTCCATCACCACGCTTCTCGACCACGAGCAGGGCCCCCACGTCCGCCTGGTGCCCCAGGAGCAGGCGGTACGGATGTGGTCCACCGACAAGGGCAGCAGCACCACCCTCCTCGTCGGCGCCGAGGCCCGCGGCCCGCTCGAACTGTGGTCCTGGACGCTGGTGCCCGGCGACGCCAGCGCCTCCGACCCGCACCCGGACGGCACCACCGAGCTGCTCCACGTCACGGCGGGGGAACTCACCCTCGTCGTCGACGGGGCGGAACACCGGGTAGCGGCCGGGACCTCGGCCGTGTTCGAGTCCAACGTCCCGCACGCGTACCGCAACGACGGCGCCGAGACGGTCGAGATGACCATGGCGGTCTCCATCCCGCCCGTACGCTGAGACGGCCGACCTCCCGCCCGCCGACCGCTGTTGGCGTGGCCGCACGCGCGCACCCGCCAAAGACTCCGACGACGCCCGCCCGGCCCCCGACCGGCTCGCCACGCCGACCGGGCTGCCCGCCGGCCGGCCCTTCCCGCCCACGGCGGCGCCGTCGGCACCGAGTGGGACCCGACCGGCGGCCGGCGGCGCCGGGGCGGGCTCGCCGTGCCCGGCAGGATTGCCGCGGAACCGCCGGGCGCGGCCGTCCTCGGAGGACTCGTCGCCCTCGAAGGCCTCGGGGTCAGCCCCGGCCGAGCCGCGGGATCTCGATGGCGGGGCAGCGGTCCATGACCATGTCGAGCCCGGCCGCCCTGGTCCGCTCGTACGCCGCCTCGTCGATCACCCCGAGCTGGAACCACACCGCCTTGGCGCCCTTGGCCACCGCCTCGTCCGCGACGGCCCCCGCCAAGTGGCTGTTGACGAACACGTCCACCACGTCCACCGGGAACGGGATCTCCCCGAGCGAGGCGTACCCCTTCTCCCCGTGGACCGTCTCCGCCTTGGGATGGACCGGCACGACGCGCTTGCCGAAGCGCTGGAGGACGGCGGCCACGCCGTACGCGGCCCGGGCCCGGTTGCTGGACAGGCCCACCACCGCCCAGGTGTCCCCGGACTCGGTCAGGATCTTCTCAACGGTGTCCGTCTCGCCCGTCACGCTCCGCCTCCTGTGCGTCAGATCGTCGTCTCCCTGCGCCAACCGCCACCCACCGCCGGAGATTCCCCGCCACGCCTCCGCATAGGGTGGCGGCATGCAGGAGCAGTACCGGACGGTCGCCCGCGAGGGCGTGCACGAGACCGAGATCAACCGATCGCGCTTCATCTGCGCCCTCGCGCCCGCCGCGACCGAACAGGAGGCGCAGGACTTCGTCGCACGCGTCCGCAAGGCGCACCCCACCGCCAGCCACAACTGCTTCGCGTACGTCATCGGCGCCGACGCCGCCGTACAGAAGGCGAGCGACGACGGAGAGCCGGGCGGCACGGCGGGAGTACCCATGCTCCAGATGCTGCTGCGCCGCGAGGTCCGGTACGTCGCCGCCGTCGTCACCCGCTACTACGGCGGTGTGAAACTCGGCGCGGGCGGGCTCATCCGCGCCTACGGCGGTGCGGTCGGCGAGGCCCTCGACACCCTCGGCACCCTCACCCGGCAGCGCTTCCGGCTCGTCACCGTCACGGTCGACCACCAGCGGGCCGGGAAGCTGGAGAACGACCTGCGGGCCACCGGGCGGGCGGTGCGCGACGTGCGGTACGCGGAGGCGGTCACGATGGAGATCGGCCTGCCCGACTCCCACGTCGGCACCTTCCGGGCCTGGCTCGCCGACGCCACGGCAGGGACCGCCCGGCTGGAGCTGGGCGGCGAAGCGTACGGCGACACCTGACGTGCCCGCCCGCCTGACCGCACGCCGGTGAAAAAAGAGGTCCGTGACGAACCGGGGGCCGGGCACCGTTAGCGTGTACGGGGTTCACGACGGTACCCGCGCGGGTCCTGGGGGCGGAGGAGCGGTACACATGCAGGTCGGAGCGGCACCGTGAGAATGCTGCACACATCGGACTGGCACCTGGGGCGCTCGTTCCACCGGGTGAGCCTGCTGGAGGCGCAGTCCGCGTTCCTCGACCACCTCCTGGCGACGGTCCACGAGCACGACGTGGACGTCGTCCTCGTGGCGGGTGACATCTACGACCGCGCGGTGCCGCCGCTGACCGCCGTGGAACTCTTCGACGCCGCGCTGCACCGGCTCGCCGAGGCCGGCGTACCCACCGTCATGATCTCCGGCAACCACGACTCCGGCCGCCGCCTGGGCGTCGGCGCCGGGCTCATCGAGCGCGCCGGGATCCACCTGCGGACGGACCCGGCCGGCGTCGGCACCCCCGTCCTGCTCGCGGACGCGCACGGCGACGTGGCGTTCTACGGGCTTCCCTACCTCGAACCCGCCCTCGTCCGCGATGAGCTCGGGGCCACGAAGACCGGACACGAGGCCGTCCTGACGGCCGCCATGGAGCGGGTACGCGCCGACCTCGCCCGCCGTACACCCGGAACCCGCTCCGTCGTCCTCGCCCACGCCTTCGTCGCGGGCGGCACACCGAGCGACAGCGAACGCGACATCACCGTCGGTGGCGTGGCCGCCGTACCGGCCGGGGTCTTCGCCGGCGCCGACTACGTCGCCCTCGGTCACCTGCACGGCAGCCAGGCGCTCACCGAGCGGATCCGCTACTCCGGTTCCCCGCTCGCGTACTCCTTCTCCGAGAGCGACCACCGCAAGACGATGTGGCTCGTCGACCTGGACGGCGACGGGACGGTCCGCGCCGAGCGGATCGCCTGCCCGGTGCCCCGCCCCCTCGCCCGCGTCCGGGGCCGGCTCGACGACCTGCTCGCCGACCCCGCGCTCGACCGGCACGAGGACTCCTGGGTCGAGGTCACCCTCACCGACCCGGTCCGCCCCGCCGAACCCATGGCACGCCTCGTCGAGCGCTTCCCCCACACCCTCAGTCTCCTCTTCGCCCCCGAGCTGCCCGGCGACGAGCCCCTCGCCTCCTACGCCCAGCGCCTCCGTGACCGTGACGACCAGCAGATCGCCCAGGACTTCGTCGCCCACGTACGCGGCGGCAACGGCCCCGACGACCGGGAGCGCACGGCCCTCCTGCGGGCCTTCGACGACGTACGGGTGGACATGGCGCGGCGCGAGGTGACCGGATGAGACTCCACCGGCTCGACATCACCGGCTTCGGCCCGTTCGGCACCACCCAGACCGTCGACTTCGACACCCTGTCCCGGGCCGGTCTCTTCCTGCTCCACGGACCGACCGGCGCGGGCAAGACCTCCGTCCTCGACGCCGTCTGCTACGCCCTGTACGGGGCGGTGCCCGGCGCCCGGCAGAGTCCCGGCACCTCGCTGCGCAGCGACCACGCCCCGGCCGGCACGTACACCGAGGTCGTGCTCGACCTGACCGTGTCCGGCCGGCGGTTGGAGATCACCCGGCGGCCCGCCCAGCCGCGCCCCAAGAAGCGGGGCGGCGGCTTCACCACCGAGAAGGCGCAGTCGTGGCTGCGCGAGTACGACGCGCACAGCCGCACCTGGAAGGGCCTCAGCCGCTCCCACCAGGAGATCGGCGAAGAGGTCACCCAGCTGCTCGGTATGAGCCGGGACCAGTTCTGCCAGGTGGTCCTGCTGCCGCAGGGCGACTTCGCACGGTTCCTGCGCGCCGACGCGGAGGCGCGTGGCAAGCTCCTCGGCCGGCTCTTCGACACCCGGCGCTTCGCCGCCGTCGAGGAGCGCCTCGCCGAACTGCGCCGCGCCGCCGAGCAGCAGGTGAAGGACGGCGACGAACGGCTCCTCGCGCTCGCCCACCGGATGGCCCAGGCAGCCGGGGACGCGGCCGACGGCTGGCCCGCCCCGGAGGGCAGGCCCGGCGACCCGGGCCTCGCCGGGGCCGTACTCTCCTGGGCGGCCGTCGCCCGGTCGGGCGCCCGTGAGGCACTGGACGTCGCGGAGTCGGCGCTCGCCGCCGCCGAGAGCCGGCAGGCCGCCGCCCGCCGCGCACTCGACGAGGAACGGGAACTGGCCGCGAGGCAGCACCGGTACGAGGACGCCCGTCGGCGCGCCGCCGAGCTGGACACCCGGCGGGCCGAGCGCGACGGGTGGGAGGCCCGGCTGGAGCGCGGCCGCAAGGCCGAGCGGGTGGCCGGCCCGCTGAGCCTGCGCGGGGACGCCGAGCGGGAGCACCGCGCGGCGCTCGCGGCGTACGAGCGGGCGGTGGCCGGTCTGCCGCCGGACCTCGTCGACGCGGGTGCCGAGCACCTGGCCGCGCTGGCCGGCCGGCTGCGGGAGGACCTCGGCGGCCTGGACGCCGCCCGCCGGGCCGAGCGGCGCGCCGGCGAACTCGTCCGCGAGCGCGACGAACTGGACCGGCAGGCCCGTGCCGACGAGGACGCCCTCCAGGACGCGGACATGTGGCTGGCCGGCTGGGATGGCACCCGCCGCGCCCTCCAGGACCGGGTGGAGGCCGCCCAGGAGGCCGCCACCCGTGCCGAACACCTCGCGGGCCGTCTGGAACCCGCCCGCCGCCGGCTGTCCGCCGCCCGCCGCCGCGACGCGCTGGCGGGAGAGGTCCATGCCGCCTCCGCCCGTCTGGCCGACGCCCGCGAGCAGGCCAACGCCGCCCATGAGACCTGGCTCGACCTGCGGGAACGTCGCCTGCGCGGTATCGCCGCGGAACTCGCGGCCGCCCTGGCGGACGGTGAGCCCTGCGCGGTCTGCGGCTCGCCCGACCACCCGGCCCCCGCCCGCGCCGACGCCGACCACGTGGACCGTACGACGGAGGACGCGGCCTACGCGGCCCACGCGCGGGCGGAGGAGGCGCGCTCGGCGGCCGAGCGGGACCTCGCGGTCGCCCGGGAGGCCCTGACCGCGGCCCGGGCGGAGGTCGCCGCCGCCCCGGAGCACGGCGACCGGCGCGTGGCGGATGACCGTGCGGTGGACGGCCCCGTGGCGGGGGGCCGCGCGCTGGACGACCGCGTGGCGGACGGCCCCGCGGCCGTCGACCGGCCGTCGGTGGCCGGCCTCGCCGACGAGGTCGCCCGGCTGGAGAGCGCGTACGCCGAGGCGCGTGCCCTGGCGGGGGGCGCGCACGCCGCGCGGGAGGAACTCGACCGGGCCGAGGGCGAGCACCGGCGCAGGCTCGACGTGCGGCAGCAGGCCGAGCGCCGTGCCGCCGCGCGGACCTCGCGGCGCGAGGCGCTCGACCGGGAGCAGGCGACGGTGGACGCCGAACTCGCCCGCGTCCCGGGCGGGGCCGTCGCGGAGCACGCCGCGTCCCTGGAGCACCGCATCGTCCGCCTCACCGAGGCCGCCGAGGCCGTACGTACCGTCGAGGACACGGCCCGACGTCTCAAGGAGGCCGACGACCGGCTCGCCGACGCCGCGTTCCGGGCCGGGTTCGACACCCCGGCCGCCGCGGCCGCCGCGCTGCTCGACGACGGAGCCCACCGTGACCTCCAGCGGCGGCTGGACGCCTGGCAGGCCGAGGCGGCGGCCGTCGCCGACCGGCTCCGCGAGCCGGAGACGCGGACCGCCGCGGGGCGCCCGCCCGCCGACCCGGACCGCGCCCGGGCCGCCCACGCCGCCGCCGACCGCGCCGCCCGTGACGCGGACTCCGCGCTGGCCGCCCACCGCGAGCGGTGCGACGAGCTGGCCCGGCTGTCCCGGCAGGCCGCCACCGAGGTACGGCGTCTGGGGCCGCTGCGCGAGGAGTACGAGCGGGTGGCGCGGCTGGCCGGGCTGACCGCCGGCACGTCCGCGGACAACGAACGCAAGATGCGGCTGGAGTCCTACGTGCTGGCGGCCCGGCTCGAACAGGTCGCCGCCGCCGCGACGGCGCGCCTGGCCCGTATGTCGGCCGGCCGCTACACGCTCGTCCACTCCGACGCCCGGGCGGGCGGGAAACGCGCCGGTCTCGGTCTGCACGTCGTGGACGCCTGGACGGGCCGCGAGCGCGACACGGCGACCCTCTCGGGCGGTGAGACGTTCTTCGCGTCGCTGGCGCTGGCGCTGGGCCTCGCCGACGTCGTGACCGACGAAGCGGGTGGCGTGCGACTCGACACGCTCTTCATCGACGAGGGCTTCGGCAGCCTCGACGACCAGACCCTCGACGAGGTGCTGGACGTCCTGGACTCGCTGCGCGAACGGGATCGCAGCGTCGGCATCGTCAGCCACGTCGGCGACCTGCGCCGTCGCATCCCCGCCCAGTTGGAGGTCGTCAAGGAGCGCGGCGGCTCGGCGGTCAGGCTGCGCGGCGGGGGAGCACTCAGCGGCTGACCGGCCGGCGCGGCAGCGGCGAGGAGTAGACGACGCTCGTGGTCACCGAGCCCAGCACGCCGACCTTCCCGGCGATCTCCTCAAGGTGCCGCATCGAACGGGCGGCGACCTTCATCACGAAGCAGTCGTCGCCCGTCACGTGGTGCGCCTCCAGGATCTCCGGCGTCGTGTCCAGCAAGTCGTGGAACGGCTTGTAGTTGCCGTTGGGGTAGCGCAGCCGTACGAAGGCGAGAATGGGCAGCCCGATACGTTCCTGGTCGACCACCGCGGTGTAACCGGCGATCACCCCGGCCTCCTCCAGCCTGCGGACCCGCTCGGTGACGGCGCTCGCGGACATGGAGACGGTACGGGCGAGTTCGGCGAAGGACGCCCGGCCCCGGTCCTGGAGGGCGGCCAGTATGCGCCAGTCCGTGGCGTCCGGTGAATATCCCGTCATGCACGAGGAATAGCAGGGGAATCCACGGCCGGACAAGCCGACGACCGGGATTCCCCACTTCACCGGGGTGATCAACAGGCCGTAGATTTCCGGACATGACGACCACGCCGATCACCAGCGCCCCCGCCGCCGCCCACCCCGTCCTGCGCGTCCCGCCCGCCCCGCCGGCGGCCGCCGCCGCGTACTTCTCGGCGAGCCTCGCCTTCCACGCGGACGTCTCGGACGTCGCCTCCGCGCTCGCCGCCGGCGGCGACCCGGGGTTCGTCGTCCTCGACTCCCGGTCGACCGAGTCCTGGGACCAGGGTCACGTCCCGGGCGCGGTCCACCTGCCGACGGCGCTCATCCCCGAGCAGGCGGAGCACCTGCTGGACAAGTCGGTGCCCGTCGTCACGTACTGCTGGGGGCCGGGCTGCAACGGCGCCACGCGCGCGGCCCTCGCCCTCGCGGAACTCGGCTACCAGGTCAAGGAGATGCTCGGCGGATTCGAGTACTGGGCCCGCGAGGGCTTCGCGTTCGAGACCCGGGAGGGTGTCCGCACGCGTGACGCCGACCCCCTCACCGCCCCGGTCGACACGGACGACTGCGGCTGCTGACGACGCGGAGGGGGACCGGAGCCGGGCCCCCGGACCACATCGCGCCGGATCGCGCCGGCCGTGCACCGGGGAGCGGCCGCCGACCGTCGTGGGGGGCCTCACAGCCGGGCCAGTTCCTCCACCAGGTCGTCCAGCCCCAGCGGGCCCTGTGACAGCGCGGCCATGTGCCACTTCTTCGCGTCGAAGGCGTCACCGTGCGCCCGGCGGGCCCTCTCCCGGCCCAGCAGCCAGGCGCGCTCGCCCAGCTTGTAGCCGATCGCCTGCCCGGGCATCGACAGGTAGCGGGTCAGCTCGCTCTCGACGAACGCCGGCGGGCGGCTGGTGTGCCGCTGGAAGAACTCCTGCGCCAGCTCCGGTGTCCACCGCTCACCGGGGCGGAACGGCGAGTCCGCCGGGATCCGCAGGCCGAGGTGCATGCCGATGTCCACGATCACCCGGCAGGCCCGCATCATCTGGCAGTCCAGGTACCCCAGGCGCCGCTCCGGGTCGGGCAGGAAGCCGAGCTCGTCCATGAGCCGTTCCGCGTACAGCGCCCAGCCCTCCGCGTTGGCGCTGACCCCGCCGATGGTCGCCTGGTACCGCGACAACCGGTCGGCGACGTGCACCCACTGCGCGATCTGGAGGTGATGGCCGGGCACGCCCTCGTGGTACCACGTCGACACCAGGTCGTAGACCGGGAACCGTGTCTCGCCGTCGACGGGCAGCCAGGTGCGGCCGGGGCGGGAGAAGTCCTCGGACGGGCCGGTGTAGTACGGGGCCGCCGCGCCACCCGGCGGGGCGATCCGCGACTCCACCCTCCGTACCCGCTCGGCGAGTTCGAAGTGCGTGCCGTCCAGCGCCTCGATCGCCTCGTCCATCAGCCGCTGGAGCCAGACCCGCACCTCCTCGACGCCCTCGATGTGGGTGCCGTGCTCGTCGAGATGGGCGAGCGCCTCCCACGGCCCGGCGCCGGGCAGGATCTTCTCCGCCTCGGCCCGCATCTCGGCGAGGAGCCGGTGGTACTCGCCCCAGCCGTACGCGTACGCCTCGTCCAGGTCGCAGTCGCTGCCGTTGAAGTAGCGCGACCATCGGGCGTACCGTTCACGGCCCACCGTGTCCGGCGTGTCCTTCACCGCCGGGGCGTACACGTCGCGCATCCAGTCGCGCAGCGACTCCAGCGCCCGGGTGGCGCCGCCCGCCGCCGCGTCCAGCTCCGGGCGCAGCCGGGCCGGGGCGGCCGTCACGAACTCCTCGAACCAGCCGCGTCCCGCGCCGTCGTTGCCCGTCCACCCGGTGAGCTGCCCGACGAACGTCGCCGTGGCGCGCGGACCGGCCAGCAGTCCGCGTTCCAGGCCCAGTTCGAGGGACGCGCGGTACCCCGCGATCGCCGCCGGCACGGCCCGCAGCCGCTCGGCGACCGCCGCCCAGTCGCCGTCCGTGTCGGTGGGCATCACCGTGAACACGATGCGCACGCTGTGCGCCGGCGAGCGCATGTTGCCGACCGTGCGCAGTCCCTCGCCCGCCTCGTGGACGGCCAGCCCGGCGGTGAGCCGCTCCCGCAGGAGGCGCCCGCAGCGCCGTTCGGCGTCGCTGTCGGCGCCGGGCAGGCGCTCGGCCTCGTCGAGCCGGGCGAGCGTCTCACGGGCGAGTCGGGCGATCTCTTCCTGACCGGCGGGCGAGAAGTCCGGAAGGAGTCCGGCGCTCTTCTGGACGCCCAGGTAGGTGCCGGTGATCGGGTCGAGTTCGATGAGCGCGTCGACATAGGCGTCGGCGACCATGCGGGGGAGCGCGCTGCTGGAGGTGTCTGGCATGAGGCCATCCTGGTATGCCGAGGACCCCGCGTCACCCCTCATCCGTCACGGTCGGCTGACAAATGAGCGGGTGCGCCGGGCGGCAGGAGCGGCCCGCACTCCCACTGCTGGAAGATCAGCCGGGTCTCCACCCGGGCGACCTCGCGCTGCGAGGTGAACTCGTCCAGCACGAGTCGTTGCAGGTCGGAAGGGTCCGATACGGCCACGTGCACCAGGTAGTCGTCCGGACCGGTCAGGTGGAACAGAGCCCGTGACTCCGGCAGGGCGCGGATGCGTTCGACGAACGGACCGATCAGCTCACGCCGGTGCGGACGCACCTGCACCAGCAGCAGCGCCTCCAGGCCACGGCCGATTTTGGCCGGATCGATTCGCAACCGGTTACCGAGGACGACGCCCGTGCGCCGCAGCCGCGCCACCCGGTCCAGGCAGGTGGAGGGCGCGACCCCGACCTCGGCGGCCAGGTCGCGGTACGTGGTCCGGGCGTCGTTCTGCAAAAGGCGAAGTATGTGCAGGTCGACCGTGTCAAGGACGACAGAATCATTCATTCGCCGAACGTAACACGGCGTTCTACCGCTACTCCCCGGTATCTGTTCACAGTGCCGTCCATGGACACCGCGCCTTTCGACGCCTCGCCCGCCCTCCCCACCCCGAGGGCGCTGGCCACCGAAGCCGTGCACGCCGGACGCGACGACCTCGCCGCCCTGGGCCTGCACGCCGTGCCGCTCGACCTGTCGACCACGTACCCGTCCCACGACGCGAGAGCCGAGGCGGATCGCATCGACGCGTTCGCCACCACCGGAGCCCGGCCGGACGGCCCGCCCGTCTACGCCCGGCTCGACAACCCCACCACCGCCCGGTTCGAGACCGCGCTCGCCCGGCTGGAGGGCACCGAGAGCGCCGTCGCGTTCGCCAGCGGCATGGCCGCCCTGACCGCCGTCCTGCTCGTCCGGGCGAGCATGGGCCTCCGGCACGTGGTGGCGGTCCGCCCCCTGTACGGGTGCAGCGACCACCTGCTGACCGCCGGGCTGCTCGGTACGGAGGTGACGTGGACCGACCCGGCGGGGATCGCGGACGCCATCCGCCCCGACACCGGCCTGGTGATGGTCGAGACCCCCGCCAACCCCACGCTCGCCGAGGTGGACGTCCGGGCCGTCGCCGCCGCCTGCGGCTCGGTGCCGCTCCTCGTCGACTCGACGTTCGCCACGCCGGTGCTCCAGCGCCCCGTGGAGCACGGGGCGCGGATCGTGCTGCACAGCGCCACCAAGTACCTCGGCGGGCACGGGGACGTCCTCGCCGGCGTGGTGGCCTGCGACGAGGAGTTCGCCGGCAGGCTGCGCCAGGTGCGGTTCGCCACCGGCGGTGTCCTGCACCCGCTGGCGAGCTACCTGCTGCTGCGCGGACTGTCCACGCTCCCGGTGCGGATGCGGGCCGCCGCCACGACCGCCGCAGACCTGGCGCTCCGGCTCTCGGAGGACCCCAGGGTCGCCCGTGTGTACTACCCGGAGATCGGCGGGGCCATGGTCTCCTTCGAGGTGTACGGCGACCCGCACGACGTGATCGCCGGAGTGCGGCTGATCACGCCCGCGGTCAGCCTCGGCAGCGTCGACACCCTGATCCAGCACCCCGCGTCCATCAGCCACCGCATCGTCGACGAGGACGACCGCCGGTCGTCGGGCGTCAGCGACCGGTTGCTGCGGATGTCGGTCGGCCTGGAGGACGTCGAGGACTTGTGGCGCGACCTGTCGGAGGCGCTCAGTGCTCGGCCTGACCGGCCCGCCGCCGAGGATGGCGTACGGGAATCCCGTTCAGTCGCGCGGTGATCACCAGGGTGCCCTCCTCGATCTGGTAGTCGAGCGGCAGGTTCAGCCCGCGCATCGCCGCGACCATCCCCGTGTTGGACGACTGCGTCACGGCGTACACGCTCTCGCAGCCGGCCTCGAGCGCCAGGCCGACCAGACGGCGCAGCAGCTCCGAGCCGATACCGCGGCGCTGCCAGTCGTCCTCGACGAGCAGCGCCACCTCGGTCTCGTCGCCGTCCCACAGCAGGTGGCCGAGGGCGACGAGCCGGCCGGACGCCGTCTCGACGGCGAGCGTACGGCCGAACCGGGGGCTCAGAAGGTGGTTCAGGTAGCTGCCGGCGTCCCCGACCGGACCGTGGTAGCGCAGTCCGAGGGTCCGCTCCGAGCAGCGGTCGTGCATGGCGCGGGCGGCCTCCAGGTCACCCCGGTCGGCGCGGCGGACCGTGATCTCGTTGCCCTCCGGGAGGGTCAGCACGTCCTGGCTGCGCGGGATGCGCGGCCCCAGGCGGGCGTCCAGCTCCACGAGGGCGCGGGCACGGGCGAACTCGGTGGGCGTGAACGGCAGGTACGGCCGCTCGATGGCGATGGCGCCCCCGTGGGGGTCGCGCAGCCGCATCACGGTGTCCCCGTCCTCCAGGGCGCCCTCGACCGGGGCGGTCGCGCCGGTGGGCCGGCCGGCCGGGGAGACGGCGGGCAGTGAGTGGATGGTGCACCGGCCGAGCAACTGGCGCAGCGCCAGCGGCAGTTCGGCGGCGTCCAGCGCGGTACGGGTGGCCAGCCCCAGCACCCGCGTCGGGGTGTCCACCAGATCGTGCGCGTCGGCACGCTCGGTCCAGGTGCGGGTGCCGCCCGCCGCCGCGACCTCCCGCGTCAGCGTCGCCGCCTGGAGCGAGGCGGGCGCCCGCAGCAGGAACTCGTCGACCGTTCCGTCGGCCAGCGGGTGCGTCTGCAGCGTCAGGATGTCCACGTGCAGGTGCGCCAGCGCCGTGCACAGCGCGGCCAGGCTGCCGGGCTCGTCGCGGACGGTGGTCCGCATGCGCCACAGCGTCGTCCCGCTCGTCGCGTCCCGGCCGGTGGCGGCCGTCGCCGGGCCGCCGCCGGTATCGGGGACGGCCGGCGGTGCATGGCTGTGGCGCCGTGCCCACCAGGTGTGGAACGCCGCCGTGGCGATCAGGACGAGCGCCGACACCGCGAGGAGGTACGGGCCGTCGGGGCCGTGCGCGATGGTGTTCGCCACCGCGTCCGCGACGGCCACCGCGGTGAACAGGGCCGCCAGTTCGACGAGGTCACGCCGCCAGTGGTGGGGTCGGCGGGGGTTCTTCACGGGGGTCGCTGTCGCGTCGGTCATGGCTTCACTGTGACTCAGTGGTGTTGCGCGATCACGAACGCTTTGTGACTGATGGGTTAAGCGTGCATCTGGTGGCTTAAGTCCGATTTTCAAGAGTTCCTCTGTGGCGAGGGTCCCAGGCTCACCTCCCGGCCCGTGTCACCTCGCCGCCCGGCCCGGCTCACCTTCCGACCCGGTCCCTGGCTCGCTGGGCGTCCGCGACCAACCGCACGCCCAACGCGATGTCGCCGGGCGGCAGATGGGCGTACCCCAGGACCAACCGGACGTCCCCGTCGTCCGGGCGCGCCGACCCGTACTCGTACTCGCTGAGCGGCCGCAGCGCCACCCCGGCCCCGGCCGCCCGTTGCAGGAACACGCCCTCCGACGCCCCGCGCGCGTGCCGCCCCGGCACGCCGCGATGACGTGGAGACCGGCCGCGATGCCACTGACCTCCGTACCGCCGAAGTGCTCCGCCAGGGCGGTGATCAGGGCGTCCCGCCGCTCCCGGTAGGCGCGGCGACAGCGGCGCAGGTGGCGGTCGTAGCCGCCGCTCGTGATGAAGTGGGCGAGAACGGCCTGGTCGAGCGACGGGTTGCCCAGGTCCATGGTGCGCTTGCGCTCGACGACCTCGTCGGCGAGGGACTCCGGTACGAGCATCCAGCCGAGGCGCAGTCCGGGGGCGAGCGACTTGCTGACGGAGCCGGTGTACACGACACGCTCGGGGTCGAGGCCCTGGAGCGCGCCCACGGGAGCGCGGTCGTAGCGGAAGTCACCGTCGTAGTCGTCCTCGACGAGGTACCCGTCCACCGTACGGGCCCGGTCCAGAAGGCCCGCCCGGCGCCGGGCGGAGTAGCCGATGCCCGCGGGGAACTGGTGGGCGGGCGTGGTGACCACGGCCCGCAGACCGGACGCGGCCAGGGGCGCCGGTGCGAGCCCTTCCGCGTCCAGCGGCAGGGGTACGGTCCGCAGCCCCGCCGACGCGAAGAGGGCCGCGGGTCCCGGGCTGCCCGGGTCCTCGACGCCGAGGGCGTGCAGACCTCGGGCGCGGAGGACGAAACCGAGGAGCGTCATCGCCTGCGACACACCCGAGCACACCACCACCCGCTCCGGATCGGCCACCACGCCGCGACGCCGGGCCAGCAGGGCGGCGAGCGCCGTCCGCAGCTCCGGCAGCCCACGCGGGTCGGGGTACCCGAGCGCCCGGTGCGGCAGCCGGGACAGGACGGTTCTGTGCGCGGCCCCCCAGGCGGTACGGGGGAACAGCGACAGGTCCGGTGTGCCGGGGCGGAAGTCCACCCGGGCGCCCGCCGCCCCCGGGGCCAGGGCCCGCGCGGCGGGCGCGGCCCGGCGCACCGCGTCGCCCACCCAGGTGCCGGCGCCCCGGTCGCTCCGCAGATACCCCTCGGCCGTCAACTGCTCGTACGTCTCCGTCATGAGCCCGCGCGAGACCCCGAGATCGGCCGCCAGCTCCCGGCTGGACGGCAGTCGTGTCCCGGCCGCGAGCCGCCCCGACCTGACGGCGTCACGCAGCGCGGACTGGAGCATCCGACCGCGCCGCCTCGGCGGTGCCGCCACCGCGTACATGGGCGTCCAGCGGATCGGGGCCGAGCGGGCGACGTTGTTCTGCGGGCTCATCCCGGTGTCCGCGGCGATGACCGCGCCCCTCGTCGCCACCGGTTCCTACGGGCCGGCCCAGGCGGTCGGCAGCGCGCTGGTCGGCGCGGGCGTCGCGCTCGGTTCGGGAGTCCTGGGGAGGCGCGCCCCGGCCCCCTCGGCGCCGGCTCCCGGTGAGGAGCACGCGCGCGACCAGGGCGGGGCCGTCGTTCACCGGCACGTGGCCGGAGCCGGGCAGGCGCACCTGGCCGCGCCGCGGGGAGGGCCGTCTTAGCGCGGACGCCCTGTCGGCGTGGCAGCGTTCGGCCGTGCGCGCCCCACGTGATGGTGACGGGCAGCCCGGGGACGATCGCCCGTGAACAGCACCGCACGCCCGAAATCCGACGCCGCCGCCCGCGGCCTCACACCCGGTGCCCGGCGAGAACCGACGCCCGGCGAGAACCGGCGCCCGTCCCGCGCGGCACGAGCACCTCCGCGACCACCGCCTGCGACGGACGCCACCCCGGCCGGGCACAGATGGTGCCGTCCGTAGGCGGTCCGCCCGGCGGGCGACCGGGCAGCCATGCGATCACCGGCAGGGGAAGGGCGCGCCCCCAGGCGCAGAGCGAGCAGCGTCCCGAAGGCGTACCGGCTCGCTCTCCGGCCGGAAACCGGCGGGGGACGAGAGCACCGTCACCGAGCGCAGTGGACGAGTACCCGCCGGCGGGCCCGAGTCGAGGGGCGGACCGGCGCGGGTGCGGCGCGTACCGCATGATGGGGCGATGGCGACCGACACAGAGACAGGACCCGGTACCGACGCCGACACCATCGCCCGGGTCTTCGAGGAGCACCGGCCGGTGCTGACAGGAGTGGCCTACCGGATGCTCGGCCGCGTCGCCGACGCCGAGGACGTGGTCCAGGAGGCCTGGCTGCGCTGGTCCGCCGCGGACCGCGCGGACGTCCGCGAGCCCCGCGCCTACCTCGTACGCGTCACCACTCGGCTCGCCGTCGACCGGCTCCGCCAGGCGCAGGCGCGCCGCGAGGCGTACGTCGGCCCCTGGCTTCCCGAGCCGGTCGTGACCGACTTCGGCCCGACCGTCCCCGACACGGCCGAGCGCGCGGTGCTCGCCGACTCCGTGTCCCTCGCCGTGCTGGTCGTGCTCGAGACCCTGTCACCGCTGGAGCGGGCGGTGTTCGTGCTCCGCGAGGCCTTCGGCTTCCCGTACGCGGAGATCGCGGCCACCCTCGACCGGTCGCAGGCCGCGGTACGGCAGCTCGCGGGGCGGGCCCGCCGCCATGTCGACGAGGGCAGGCCCCGCTACGACGTCGACCCCGCCGAACGCCGCGACCTGACCGCCCGCTTCCTCGCCGCGGCGGCCGACGGCGACCTGGAGGAGCTGCTCGCCCTGCTCGCCCCCGACGTACGGCTCATCGGCGACAGCGGCGGCAAGGCCAAGGCGCCGCTGCGCGTCATGGAGACCGCCGGCAAGGTCGGCCGGTTCCTGTGTGCCGTCGCCCGGAACGCGGCCGCGAACGCCGATTTCCGTACCGTCGAGATCAATGGCGCGCCCGCGGTGCTCGTCCTCGTCGACGGGGAGCCCGACACGGTGTTCCAGGTGGACGTCGTGGACGGCCGGATCCGGTGCGTCTACCTCGTACGCAATCCGGACAAGCTCGTGTCCCTGAAGCCCTGACCGGCACCCATGAGCGCTGCCAGGCCCCGTGTCCGCCGTGGACGCGGGGCCTTCCGCCGTACGCCCACCGCTCGCGCGAACAGCCTGTGAACGCTCCACGACAGGGCTCGACTCCGCAGCGTGACCGGCCGACGATTGGTCTTGACCAAGGATGTGTGCCGTCCTATGGTCGCAGGGATAGTGCAGGAACCTTTAATAAACAAGGCGCGGAAAGCCGCCGGGAGTCCGGCGATTGCGGAGGATCAGGGTGGGGACCACGCAGCTGGAATCGGTGCCGGAGCCCAAGTACTGGCACCTGAAGACCGTGCTCGGCGAAGCGCTGGACACGGATTTCTCGGTGGGGGAGATCCTGCCCAACGAGCGTGAGCTGGCCGCCCGTTTCGGCGTCGCCCGGGCCACGCTCCGCCAGGCGCTGGAACAGCTGGAGCTGGAGGGCCGCCTCCAGCGACGCCGCGGCGTCGGCACCACCGTCGCACCGCCCCGCGTGGGCGTGGACGTCTCCACCACACAGGCGCAGTGGCCCGGCTCCGGCGAGGAGGCCTGGAACCCCGTCGACTGCACGCTCGTCGTCCCGCCCGCCGCCGTGGCCCGCCTCCTCGACCCCGACCGGGGCGCCGACGAGCCGGTCCACACCGTACGGCGCCTGCGCATGACGCACGGTCAGGCCGTCGCGGCCGAGCAGCTGTACGTCCCCGCCCGCTCCGTGCCGGACCTCACCGCCATCGACGCCCCGTCCGGAGCCGCCCGCGCCCGCGGCGTGCTGCGCGAACTCCAGCGGCTGACCCTGGAGGGCCAGGACCGCGCCGTGGAGCTCGGCTCCGCCCGCGCGGACGACGCCAAGGAGCTCGACCGGCTGCCCGGCGCGCCCGTCCTCCTCGTCACCACCCGGTACCTGACGGACGGCCGCACCGCCGCCGTCTCCGTCGCCACCTACCGCGCGGACACCTGCCGCCTCACCTTCGGCGACGCGGGGGACTTCGGCATCGCCTCCTGACCTCCGGCCCGCCGCCCGGCCCGTCGCTCAGCGGCGGGCCGTCACCGTTCCCTCGACGGCGAACAACTGTTCCTCCACATGGTCGAGCGCCAGCCGCAGCGCACCCGTCGCCACCGCCGCCTCACCCAGCAGCGACAACGCCACCCGGGGCGGCCGCAGACAGAACCGCGCCAGTTCCTCCCGCAACGGCTGGAGCACCCCGTCCAGACCGGCCGCCCAGCCGCCGACCACCACCAGCTCCGGATCGAGCGCCAGCACCAGCGCCGCCACGTCGTGCACCAGCCGCTGGATGAAACGGTCCACCGCCGCCCGTGCCCGTACGTCGCCCTCCCGGGCCAGCGCGAAGACCTCCGCCACCGCCTGCTCGTCCAGCGGGTGGAGAGGCTCGTCCGTGGTCGACAGCAGGGTCTCCGGGGTCGCCCCCTGCCCCAGCAGGTGCAGCGCGCCGATCTCCCCGGCCGCCCCGCCGAACCCCCGGTGCAGCCGCCCGCCGATCAGCGACCCGGCCCCGGGGCTCAGCCCCGCGAGGACGAAGACGATGTCGTCCGAGTCGGTCGCCGCGCCCTTCCACTGCTCGGCCACGGCCGCCGCGTTGGCGTCGTTCTCGACCAGCACCGGGCACCGGAACGACCGTCGCAGCCGCTCGCCCAGCGCCAGCCCCGTCCAGCCGGGGAGCGCCGTACCGAGCCGTACCGTCCCGTCCGCCTCCACGATCCCCGGTGTCCCGACGCCCACCGCCCGCAGACTGCCGCGCGCGACACCGGTGCGGCGCAGCACGTCCGCGACCACGGCCCGCACCCGCTCCAGCCGCTCGTCCGCCGACGCCGTCTCCGAGACCTCCCGGGAACCAGCGCCGATGATCCGCCCGTCCAGCCCCGACATCAGCGCGGCCACCCGGTGCGGACCGATCTCGATGCCCAGCAGATGACCCGCCTCCGCACGGAACCGGAACCGCCGCGCCGGCCGCCCCTGGCGTCTGGCCTCACCCTCCTCGGGCGCCGCCTCGACCACCAGACCCGTACCGATGAGCCCCTCGACCACACCCTCGACGGTCGGCCGGGACAGCCCCGTGATCCGGGTGAGGTCGGTGAGGGTGCGCGCGTCGGCGCCCCGCAGCGCATGGAGCACCACCGCGGAGTTGATCCTTCGCAGCAGCGACGGATCTCCGCCGGTCAGCCGGCTCACGGTGTGTCCTCCCAGCTAGAACGCGTGTCTGCCGGATGGTACTCAATGACCCGACCCCGTTGTCAGGCCCCTCGCCCGGGGCGGCCCCGGAACCCGCTCCAGCTGCTCGACAGCTCCGCCGTCGCCTCCGCCGTCGCCTCCGCCTCCGAGGCGAGCGCCGGTGCCCGTGGGATCGCCGCCGTCGTCCCCGGACACCCCTGCCGGCCGCCCGGAACGCGGCACGCCTCGGGGCTGCCTGACGGAACGCCAGTTGTCAGTGGTGGGGGCTTTACTGGAGCCATGACCACCGCACGGCATCTGGCGACCATCGATCAGCTGCGCTTCCTGCCCTTCCCCGGGAAGTTCAGCAGAACGGACAGGGGCTACAGCGGCGTCGGTTACCACCTGGTGGACCTCGCCACGAGCGAGGACTTCTGGGACGACGACGGCACCCGGCGCGAGATCGTCGAGGACCAGTACGAGGCGGAGCGTGACGCGCTCGCGGTGCTGCTGACGGCCCGCTGGGGCGAACCGCAGGTCTTCAGCCTGTGGTCGGTGTTCGACCGTGGCATGGCCGGCGAGGAGATACCCGACCCGTGGGACGCGCTCAGCCAGTCCGTGCCGGACGTGCACAGCTGGCGGGTGGACGGGCGCTGGATAGTCGTCGGCGTCGCGCACTGGGACAAGGAGCTGCCCTTCCAGCTGGTCGCCGCCGTCACGGAGACAGACCCTCCCTAGGGCCCCTTCTGCGCGGCGGCGCGCAGCCTCGCGAACTCCTCCGCCATCGTGTCCAGCGTCCAGTGCGCGTTCAGCCCACTGGGGTTGGGCAGCGCCCAGATCCGGGTGTCGCCGATGACCCGGTCCTGCGGCCCGATCTGCGCCCTGGGCTCCTGGAACGCCGTGCGGTACGCGGTGATCCCCGCCACCGCCAGCCAGCGCGGGCGCAACCGCTCCACCTTGAGGGCCAGCAGGCGGCCACCCTCGCGGAACTCCTCGTCACCCAGTTCGTCGGCCCGGGCGCTCGCCCGCGTGACGACGTTGGTGATACCGAGCCCGTACGTCAGGAGCTCCTCCTGCTCGGAGGGCCTGAGCTGTCGCGGGGTGAAGCCGGACCGGTGCAGCACGGGCCAGAAGCGGTTGCCGGGCCGGGCGAAGTGGTGGCCCGTCGCAGCCGACATCAGGCCCGGGTTGATGCCGCAGAACAGTACGGACAGGCCGCTCGCGATCACATCGGGGACGATGCGGTCGCGAGCGGCCTGGAGTTCCTGAGGTGTCATACGGGTCGTGTGCCCAATGATCAGAGGATGGCACCCGGCACGTAACCGGCGGCCTCCGGGTGCTGCTTGGCGATCTCCTCGATCCGGGCGACGACCACACCGACCTGGTCGGCGGCGGCACCGGTGAACGACAGCTTGTCCGCCATCGCGGCGTCCAGCTGCGCCCGGTCCAGCGGGAGGCGGTTGTCGGCGGCGAGCTTGTCGAGGAGCTCGTTGCGCTCGGCGCCCCGCTCCCGCATCGCCAGTGCGGACGCCACCGCGTTCTCCTTGATGGCCTCGTGCGCGACCTCGCGGCCCACCCCGGCACGCACCGCCGCCATCAGCACCTTGGTGGTGGCCAGGAACGGCAGGTAGCGGTCCAGCTCGCGGGCGACGACGGCCGGGAACGCGCCGAACTCGTCGAGCACGGTGAGGAACGTCTCGAGCAGTCCGTCCAGCGCGAAGAACGCGTCGGGCAGCGCCACCCGGCGGACCACCGAGCACGACACGTCGCCCTCGTTCCACTGGTCGCCCGCCAGCTCGCCGGTCATCGACGCGTAGCCGCGCAGGATGACCATGAGGCCGTTGACGCGCTCGCAGGAGCGGGTGTTCATCTTGTGCGGCATGGCGGAGGAGCCGACCTGGCCGGGCTTGAAGCCCTCGGTGACCAGCTCGTGCCCGGCCATCAGCCGGATCGTCTTCGCCAGCGACGAGGGCGCGGCCGCCAGCTGCACCAGCGCGGTGACGACCTCGTAGTCGAGGGAGCGCGGATAGACCTGGCCCACCGAGGTGAAGGCGTCGGCGAAGCCGAGGTGTCCGGCGATCCGCCGCTCCAGCTCCGCCAGCTTCGCCGCGTCACCGCCCAGCAGGTCGAGCATGTCCTGCGCGGTGCCGACCGGGCCCTTGATACCGCGCAGCGGGTAACGGCCCAGCAGCTCCTCCAGCCGCGCGTACGCCACCAGCAGCTCGTCCGCCGCGGTCGCGAAGCGCTTGCCGAGCGTCGTGGCCTGCGCGGCGACATTGTGCGAACGCCCCGCCATGACCAGCTCGCCGTACTCGCCCGCCAGCTTGCCCAGCCGGGCCAGCACCGCGACCGTGCGGTCGCGCATCAGCTCCAGCGACAGCCGGATCTGCAGCTGCTCGACGTTCTCCGTCAGGTCGCGCGAGGTCATGCCCTTGTGGACCTGCTCGTGGCCCGCGAGCGCGTTGAACTCCTCGATCCGCGCCTTCACGTCATGGCGCGTGACCTTCTCCCGCTCCGCGATCGACGCCAGGTCGACCCGGTCCAGCACCCGCTCGTAGTCGGCGAGCGCGGCCTCCGGCACCTCGATCCCGAGGTCCCTCTGGGCACGCAGTACGGCGAGCCACAGTTGCCGCTCCAGCTTCACCTTCTGCTCGGGGGACCAGAGGACGGCGAGCTCCGCGGAGGCGTAGCGGCCGGCCAGGACGTTGGGGATGCGAGGCTTGGCAGTCACGTGACCAGATTCTACTGGCGGTTTCTGCAGGTCGGCGCCGCGGTCCGGATTGTGGGTTGCTACGAGGGACTCGGCCGCGAGGGCGAGGTCTCGCCGTCGAGGAGGTACGGCAGCAGCTCCGGCCGCTTGGCCGGCCGGCCGTCGCCGGAGGACCGGCCGGTCAGCCGCCGCGCGATCCAGGGGCCCAGGTGCTGCCGGGCGAACCGGACGTCGCCGATCCGCCGGGCCGACCAGGCGGCCGGCACCGCCGGCGGCAGCGGCGCCAGCCAGTCCTCCCGCGGCTCCAGGCCCAGGGCCTGCCACACGGCCTCGGCCACCCGCCGGTGACCCTCCGAGGTCAGGTGCAGCCGGTCCAGGTCCCACAGCCGCGGGTCGCCCATCACCTCGGCGCCGTACAGGTCGACGACCAGGGCGCCGTGCCGGGCGGCCAGTTCGTCGACGTACCGGAACAGCTCCTCCATGCGCGGCCGGAAGCGTTTCATGACGGGGCCGTTGCGGCCCGGGCTGCGCATCAGCACCAGCTGTCCGCACGCCGGGGCCAGCCGCTCCACGGCCTCCTCCAGCAACCCTCGCACCCGGCCCATGTCGCACTTCGGGCGCAGGGTGTCGTTCAGCCCGCCGACCAGGGTCACGACGTCCGCCTTCATGGCGGCCGCCAGGTCCACCTGCTCGTCGACGATCTGGCCGATCAGCTTGCCGCGCACGGCGAGGTTCGCGTACCGGAAATCGGGCGTGAGGGCGGCGAGGCGGGCCGCCAGCAGATCGGCCCAGCCCCGGTAGGAGCCGTCGGGGAGCAGGTCCGACATGCCCTCGGTGAAACTGTCGCCCACCGCGACAAAACTGTTGTAGGTGGCATTCATCTCCATGGCGGAGTGATCGTACCGCGTGGGGCCGACCGGTCCCCGGGGGAGGGGAAGGGAGGCCGGGCGCCGGTGGGCGAGGCACGGGAACAGCCGCCGGCCGAGGCCCTCGCCCGCCGGCCGGTCACCCTCGAACCCGTGCGACGACGAGGTGCCCGGCCCCGGCACCCCGACACGTGGACGGAGCACACGGCGTACGCCCCGGGCGCTGCCGGCCCTCCACCGGCGGTACGGCGCCGGGGAG
>NZ_BAAASR010000026.1:91692-110916 GCF_039532985.1 Streptomyces gobitricini
GCCCCCCCCCGCCCTGGGCAGCCGCGGCCGCCCGCTACGGGGTGGCCGGCCGCCCCACCAGCTCCCGCAGGACGTCCTCCATGGTGACCAGCCCGGCCAGCTTGCCGTCGTCGTCCAGCACGGCCGCCAGGTGCGTACGGCTGCGCCGCATCGCGGTCAGGACGTCGTCCAGCGGCGTGGCCGCGCGAACCCGGGCGATCGGGCGCATCGCCGACACCGGGAACGGCAGATCACGCGGTGTCGCGTCGAGGGCGTCCTTGACGTGCAGGTAGCCGAGGATCCGGCGGGTGGAGTCGACCACCGGGAAGCGGGAGAACCCGGACTCGGCGGCCAGCCCCTCCAGCTCCTCGGGCGTGGTGCCCACCCGGGCGTACACCACCCGCTCGACCGGCATCACCACGTCGCGCACCGGACGGCGGCCCAGCTCCAGGGCGTCGTGGAGCCGCTCGGCCGCCCGGTCGTCCAGGAGGCCCGCGTCACCGGCGTCCCGGACCATCCGCGCCAGCTCGTCGTCCGAGAACGTCGCCGACACCTCGTCCTTCGTCTCCACCCGCATGAGTTTCAGCAGGGTGTTGGCGAAGGCGTTGATCGTGAAGATCACCGGCTTCAGGGCTCGCGCCAGCGCCACCAGCGGCGGGCCCAGCAGCAGCGCCGTGCGCGTCGGTTCCGCCAGGGCGATGTTCTTCGGCACCATCTCACCCAGCAGCATGTGCAGATACGTGGCCAGCGACAGGGCGATCACGAACGAGATCGGGTGCACCAGCCCGTGCGGCACGCCGACCGCGTCGAACACCGGCTCCAGC
This sequence comes from Streptomyces gobitricini, assembly GCF_039532985.1. Taxonomy (NCBI): domain Bacteria; kingdom Bacillati; phylum Actinomycetota; class Actinomycetes; order Kitasatosporales; family Streptomycetaceae; genus Streptomyces; species Streptomyces gobitricini. The sequence goes on from NZ_BAAASR010000026.1 coordinate 92,496, forward strand.
AGGTGGGCGATGGCCGGCTCGGCGACCACGCCGAGCACCAGGGTGGACAGCGTGATGCCGAGCTGCGCGGCGGCGAGCAGCGCCGAGACGTGCTCAAGGCCCCAGATGACGCTGCGCGCCCGCCGGTTCCCCGCCTCCGCCTCGGGCTCGATCTGGCTGCGGCGCACGGAGATCATGGCGAACTCCGCACCGACGAAGAAGGCGTTGACCACCAGGGTCAGCAGACCGATCAGCAACTGGATCGCGGTCATCGGCCCGTCCCCCCGCCCTTGTGGGCCGCCCGCTCGCCGACGGCCGTCGCGTGCCCGTCACCGTCACCGTCACCGTCCGGCCCGCCCAGTGGGGCGTGCAGCATCACCCTCGCGGCGCGGCGCCCGGAGGCGTCCACCACGTCGAGCAGCCAGCCGTCCACGGCGACGCTGTCGCCGACGGCCGGGATACGGCCCAGTTCGGTCGCGACGAGCCCGGCGAGGGTCTCGTACGGCCCGTCCGGCACGCGCAGGCCGATCGTCTCCAGCTGATCGGTCCGGGCGGCGCCGTCCGCGGACCACAGGGTCCGCCCGTCGGCGTCCTCACCCGCCTTGGCCAGGTCCGGCGTCTCGTGCGGGTCGTGCTCGTCGCGTACCTCGCCGACGACCTCCTCGACGATGTCCTCCAGCGTCACGACACCGGCCGTACCGCCGTACTCGTCTATGACCACGGCCATCGTCGTCTTGCCGGACAACCGGTCCAGCAGCCGGTCCACGGTCAGTGACTCCGGTACGAGCAGCGGCTCCCGGAGGATCTCCGACACCGGCTTACGGTGCCGCTGCCCGGCCGGGACCGTCAGCACGTCCTTGATGTGCGCGATGCCGATGACCGAGTCCAGGCTGTTGCGGTAGACGGGGAAGCGGGACAGGCCGGTCGCGCGGGTCGCGTTGGCGACGTCCTCGGCGGTGGCCTGGGCCTCCAGGGCGGTGACCTGCACGCGCGGCGTCATGACGTTCTCCGCGGTCAGCTCCGCCAGGTTCAGCGTCCGGACGAACAGCTCGGCGGTGTCCGGCTCCAGGGCGCCCGCGCGCGCGGAGTGCCGCGCCAGGGCCACCAGCTCCTGCGGGCTGCGCGCGGAGGCCAGCTCGTCGGCCGGCTCCATGCCGAGCCGGCGCACGAGGCGGTTGGCCGTGTTGTTGAGGTGGCTGATCAGCGGCCTGAACGCGGCGGTGAAGATCCGCTGCGGCGTGGCGACCACCTTGGCGACAGCCAGGGGCGACGAGATGGCCCAGTTCTTCGGCACGAGCTCGCCGACGACCATCAGGAGGACCGTCGACAGCCCCGTACCGATGACCAGCGCCACCGAGGAGGCGACGGACGCCGACACACCGACGTCCTGGAGCGGGCCGCGGATGAGCTTGGCGATGGACGGCTCGGACAGCATGCCGACGATGAGGTTGGTGACGGTGATGCCGAGCTGGGCGCCGGAGAGCTGGAAGGTGAGGGAGCGCACGGCCTTGAGGGCACCGGCCGCTCCGCGTTCACCCCGCTCGACGGCCCGTTCCAGGTCCGAGCGCTCCACGGTCGTCAACGAGAACTCGGCCGCGACGAACGCGCCGCACGCGAGGGAGAGCAGCAGCGCCAGGAGGAGCAGGAGCACTTCGGTCATCGGTTCACCTCCGTTCCATGATCGGCCACGGAGGGGACGGACGCGCGATCTCGGCTACGGCTACTACTGGGAGGCTCGCCCATGGGCGGACGCTCACACCTTCCGATCGAGGGGTATCTGGTTCACTCATGGTAAAGGATCAGCAAAGCGATCAGCTCCGGAGGGGCCTGACCCACCGGCTCCACTCGGGCTGCCGCGCGTAGCCCGCGGCCCGCCAGGCGTGGTGCGCGGGTTCGTTGCGGTCCAGGACCATGGCGTCGGCGCGCCGCCCGCCGAGGAGGACGAACCTCTCCTCGGCGGCCGCGAGCAGTGCCGCGCCGACCCCCCGGCGCCGGTGGCCGGGGTGGACGGCGAGCCGGTACAGGTGACAGCGCCACCCGTCGAAGCCGGCGATGACGGTCCCGGCGAGATCGCCACCCCGCTCCGCGAGGATCAGCGCCCCGGGGTCCCGTGCGACCAGCCGTTCCACCCCGTCCCGGTCGTCGCTGATGCTGGTGCCCTCGGCCGCGACCTTCCAGAAGGCGAGGACGGTGTCGAGGTCGGCCGGTGAGGCGGCCCGTATCCGAAGATCATCCATGCCGCCATCATCGGACACCGGACCGCTCGTCCGCCCGCGTTCGTCCGCCCGCGTTCGTCCGCTTCCCCCATGGTCGGCCGGCATCGCCGGGGGTCCCCGGCCCCGGGGCGGCGGGAGTGGGGGGCCGGTGCCGCGCCGCCGCCCCGGGGCCGTACGCGGCGGAACCGACCCGCGGGGCCGGCCGGCGGCGCCGGGGGCCCGGGGGCTGCGCCCGGCCGGGTGGGGGCTCCACCGGGGGCGGCTCCGCGCGGCGCGGAACCGGTCCACGCTTGCCGGTGCTAGCGCTGCCGCGCTAGCGTGAGGGTGTGGCGAAGACCCAGCTGAACGTACGCGTCGACGAGACCACCGCCGAGGCCGCCCGCCGCCGGGCGCGGCAGCGGGGGGTCAGTGTGAACCGGTACATCGAGGAGCTCGTCCAACAGGACGCGGGCGAGGCGGGCCGCGCCTTCGTGGAGGCCGCGGCCGACTTCATGCGGCGGTACGAGTCCGTCTTCGCGGAGGAGTTCGGCGCCCCGGACCGCGGCACGGCCGGCGAGCGATGACCCGCGCCTCGGAGGCGGACGCGGCACGGGCAGGCGCGCCGCTCGTATGAACCTCTCGATCGACCTCGCGTGGCTCCTCATGGTCGCCGAGCAGCAGACCCCCGGGGACCCCCGCGTCACGGACTGGGGCGCCCTCGTCGCCGCCGTGAGCCGGCACGAAGCGGAGATCTTCGGCGTCCCCGTCTACGGCGACCCGCACGCCCGGGCGGCCGCGCTGCTGCAACTGCTGCTGCACGTGCCCGCGCTGGAGCACTCCAACGCCATGTACGCCTCCGCCGTCGCGTACGGCTACCTCGTCGCCTCCGGGCTCGACGTGGCCACCTCGCCCGAGAGGGTCAGGGATCTGGCCCGGCTGGTGAAGGCGGGGGAGGCGGACGTAGGGGCCATCGCCGCCGAGCTGCGCCGGTGGAGCCGGTGACTCCCCTCGTACGGAGTCGCCGCGAGCCCTCCGTCCGCCCGACGCGTGTCCGCGTTCGTGTTCGCGTTCGTGTTCGCCCCATGCCGCCCACACGGGAGACGCGTACGGAAAGGACCGCGGTCGTGGGGGCGCGCGGACCGGGCGGCGGGGCGGTCGGCGAGGCCGTCGGCCCACGCCGCCGGGCGGGACCTGTTCCTCGGGAGAGTCACAGGCCGTCCGCCGCCGCGTCCGTGTCCTTGTGACGAGCCGGGCCATGGCCCTCAGTCCCGCAGCCGCAGCCGCAGCCGCAGCCCGCACCGCGCCGGTCGGCCGGCTCGGCCGGCGGCCGGAGCCGCAGCGCCGCCGACCCGGTGAGGACGACCAGGGCGGCCGGAGCCGCAGGGGCCGGGTCACCGGGCCGCGCGCGACGGCCGGCGGGTCGGGACGCACCGTGCCGAGGGCCGGACGCACACGGTCAGTGCGCGGACAGACCGCCGTCGACGAACAGGGCGTGCCCCGTGACGTACGCCGAGGCGGCGCTCGCCAGGAACACCGCCGCGCCCGCGAAGTCGTCCGCCAGCCCGTTGCGCCGCACCATCGTGCGCGCTGCCAGCGCCGCGACCGTCTCCGGATCCTCCTGGAGCCGTGCGTTCAGCGGGGTCAGCACGACGCCCGGCACCAGCGTGTTGCAGGTGACGCCGTGCGCCGACCACGCCTCGGCCTGCGAACGGGCCAGCGACTCGAGACCGCCCTTCGACACCCCGTACACCCCACTCCGCACGAACGCCCGGTGCGCCTGCTGCGAGGTGACGTGGATGATCCGGCCGAAGCCACGCTCCGCCATGCCCGGGCCGAAGCGCTCGCCCAGCAGGAAGGGGGCCTCCAGGTTCACCGCCATCGTGGCGTCCCAGACGTCCTCGCCCACCTGGCCCATCGGGGGCCGCAGGTTGATCCCGGCGCTGTTGACGAGGATGTCCGGCTCCCCGTACACCCCGGCCGCCTCCTCCGCGGCCGCCCGCACACCGGCACGGGTGGCGAGGTCGCCGCTCACCCACGCGGCCCGGCACCCGTCGGCCAGCAACTCGTCGACCGTGGCGGCCAGCTCCGCCTCCCGGCGCGCCACGATCACCACGCTCGCCCCGGCCCGGGCGAGAGCCCCCGCGACGGCCCGGCCGATGCCGGAGCTGCCCCCCGTCACCAGGGCGACCCGGCCGTCCAGCGAGAACAGCTGCGAAAGGTACGTCTGCGCACTCATGCCGGCACACTAGTGCGCCCGGGGGCCCGCCTCCGGCCCGGGGGAAGAGTCATGCCGGTCGCCGCGCCACCCCGAGCACGCACGGGGAGGACGGCGCCCCGGGGCCCTTCTCCGGGATCCGCAGCCGGCGGTACGCGACCACCTCGAACCCAGCCGCCTCGATCGCGGCCAGCGGGTCCCGCGCCGTGTGACAGCCACCGAACAGCAGCGGCCACACCGTGCGGTCCAGCGTCCGCTGGACCGTCGCCAGCACCCGTCCCTCGCCCACCCCGTGCTCGAAGAACCGCAGCTCACCGCCCGGCCGCAGCACCCGCCGCAGCTCCCCGAGGGCTCGCGGCAGGTCCCGCACCGTGCAGAGCACCAGCGACGCGACCGCCGCGTCGAAGGCCTCGCTCTTCACCGGCAGCGCCTCCGCCACGCCGGGCACCACGTCCACCGGCACCTCGGCGCGCAGCCCCGCGGCCGCCGCGAGCTGCCGCAGCCGCCGCTCCGGTTCGATCGCGACGACCTCCGACACGGCGCCCGGGTAGTGCGCGAAGTTCAGCCCGTTGCCCGCGCCGACCTCGACGACCCGGCCGGAGAGCCCGGCCAGCAGCTCGCGCCGGTGCGCGGCGACCCCGCCCTTCGCGTCCATGGTGACGCTCATCCGGGCGTAGAACCGGGCGAACAGCGGATGGTGGACGGTGTCCCGCATCGCGGACCTCCGGGGAGAGGTGCCAGGGCCGGATACCGACAGTGTCCCCCCGTCAGCCGCGTACGAAGCAGAACTCGTTGCCCTCGGGGTCCCGCAGCACCTGGAAGTGGCCGTGGTCGTCCGTCACGATGTCGCCGACCCGCAGCGCGCCGAGGCGCACGGCCTCCGCCGCCGCGGCGTTCACGTCTCCCCCTTCGAGGTCCAGGTGGAGCCGGTTCTTGACGGACTTGCCCTCCGGCACGCGCTGGAAGGCGATCCGGACGAAGCCCGGCGGGTCGACGTACGACCAGTCCGGACTGCGGTCCACGGGATCGCCGCCCAGCAGAGTGGCCCAGAAGCGGGCCAGCGCGGCCGGGTCGGCGCAGTCGAACACGATCTCACTGACGGCAGCACGCATGTTCAGCAGCCTATGGCCGCGGCGAACGCCTCCGCATCCCATGTACCGCCCAGCGCCGGGGCGAGCCAGCGCGCCGCCCGCTCCCGGAAGGCGTCCGGCGGCAGCGCCCCCGCGCCCGAGGGCACGGCGCCGAGCAGCGGCGCGCCCGCGACCTCCGGGAGGTCCCTGACGTTGCAGCGCTCGGCGAGGCCCGGCTCGTCCGGCCAGCTGCCCACGACCACGCCGGCCTGCACCAGCCGGCGTGCCCGCAGCGCCTCGGCGGTGAGCGTCACCATGTTCAGCGTGCCCAGCCCGGCGGGCGCCACCACCAGCACCGGGGCGCCCAGCAGCCCGGCCGCGTCGGCGAGCGTGCCGCCCTCCTCGTCGTACCGCACGAGCAGCCCGCCCGCGCCCTCCACCAGCACCAGGTCGTGGTCGGCCGCCAGCTTCCGGGCGGCGTCGGCCACCTCGTCCGGCCCGACCGGAGCCATCCCGGCCCGCCGCGCGGACGTGACCGGCGCCAGCGGTTCGGGGAAGCGCGCCAGCTCGACGGGTCTGACGCCGCCCCCGGCCAGCCGTACGACCTCGTCGGCGTCCCCGCGCTCGCCCGGGGCGACACCGGTCTGCGCGGGCTTCAGCACGGCCACCGACCGTCCCGCGGCCCGCGCCACCGCCGCCAGGGCAGCCGTGACCACGGTCTTGCCGATCTCCGTGCCCGTGCCGCTGACCACCAGTACCGACATCTCAACCCTCCCGCGCCGCCGCGACCACTCCGCGACAGATCCGTGCCACGTCGTCATCACCCGTGACGTACGGCGGCATCACGTACACCAGGTCCCGGAACGGCCGCAGCCAGACGCCCTCGCGGACCGCCGCGGCCGTCGCGGCCGCCATGTCCACCGGACGGTCGAGCTGTACGACGCCGATGGCACCGAGCACCCGCACCTCGCGCACCCCCGGCATCCCGGCGGCCGGGGCCAGACCGTCCCGCAGTCCCGCCTCGATCCGCTTGACCTCCCGCGCCCAGTCCTGGCCGAGGAGCAGGTCGATCGAGGCGCACGCCACGGCCGTGGCGAGCGGGTTGCCCATGAACGTCGGCCCGTGCGCCAGTACCGGTACCTCGCCCCGTGAGATGCCGTCCGCCACGCGCGAGGTGCACAGTGTGGCCGCGAGCGACAGGTAGCCGCCGGTCAGTGCCTTGCCCAGGCACATCACATCCGGCGCCACTCCTGCCTGCTCCGCCGCGAAGAGCGTGCCCGTCCGCCCGAATCCGGTCGCGATCTCGTCGAACACCAGCAGGACGTCGTGCTCGTCGCACGCCTCCCGCAGCACCCGCAGGTACGCCGGGTCGTGGAACCGCATCCCGCCCGCGCCCTGGACCACCGGTTCGACGATCACCGCGGCCAGCTCGTCCGCGTGCCGCCCGATCGCCGACCTCAGCTCCTCGGCGTACGACTCCTCGTACGCGGCCGGCGGCGGGCCCACGAAGACCTGCCGCGGCAGCGCCCCGGACCACAGCTCGTGCATGCCGCCCTCGGGATCGCACACCGACATCGGCTGCCAGGTGTCACCGTGGTAGCCACCGCGCCAGGTCAGCAGTCGCCGCTTGGCCGGGCGGCCGACGGACCGCCAGTACTGCAGGCACATCTTGATGGACACCTCGACGGCGACCGAGCCCGAGTCACTGAGGAAGACGTGCCGCAGCGGTTCCGGCGTGATCTCCACCAGCCGGGCGGCCAGGCGCACGGCGGGCTCATGGGTGAGACCGCCGAACATCACATGGCTCATCCGGTCGAGCTGGCCGCGCGCCGCCTCGTTGAGCACCGGGTGGTTGTAGCCGTGGACGGCCGACCACCACGACGACATGCCGTCGACCAGCTCGTCCTGCCCGTGCGCCGGTGCGGCGAGCCGCAGCCGGACCCCGGCGGCGGACTCCACGACGAGCGGGTCCGTACGACCCGGCATGGGGCCGTACGGGTGCCACACATGGGCCCGGTCGAGGGCGATCAGCTCGGCGGCACCGCCCTCACGCATTGGGCGCGAGGTCGGTGCCGGCGCCCCGGCGCCGCACGGCGACCAGGTCGGTACGGGCCTGGTCGGTACGGGCCTGGTCGGCCGTCGAGGCGGGGGCGGGCTCGTCCGTACCGCACACCGAGCCGGAGCCGCAGCCGCCGCCGGTGCCGCAGGAGGCGGCGTCCGCGCGGTGCTCGGGCAGCGTGGTGGTGTCCGTGCCCTCCACCTCGAAGCCGGCGTCCGCGATCATGTCCAGGTCCGCCTTGCCGGCCTGGCCCTCACTGGTGAGGTAGTCGCCCAGGAAGATCGAGTTGGCCAGGTGCAGGGCCAGCGGCTGGAGCGAGCGCAGGTGCACCTCGCGGCCGCCGGCCAGCCGGACCTCCACGTCCGGGCAGACGAACCGGACCATCGCCAGGATGCGCAGCGCCCGCTGCGGGGTGAGGTTCCACTCCTTGGCCAGCGGCGTGCCCTCGAAGGGGATCAGGAAGTTCACCGGTACCGAGTCCGGGTCCAGCTCGCGCAGTGCGAAGACGACGTCGACCAGGTCCTCGTCGCTCTCGCCCATGCCCGCGATCAGCCCGGAGCAGGCGGACAGGCCGGCCGCGTGCGCCTTCTGCACCGTGTCGACCCGGTCCGCGTAGGTGTGCGTGGTCGTGATCTCCCCGTACGTCCCCTCGGACGTGTTGAGGTTGTGGTTGTACGCGTCCGCCCCCGCCGACCGCAGCCGCTCCGCCTGGCCGTCCGAGAGCAGCCCGAGGCAGGCACAGACCTCGACGCCCTCGTTCTTCTCCTTGATGGCCTCGATGGTCTTCGAGACCCGGTCGACGTCCCGGTCCGTCGGCCCGCGCCCGCTGGCCACCAGACAGACCCGCTTGGCGCCGCCCGCGACACCGGCGGCGGCCGCCTTCGACGCCTCCTCCGGCTTCAGCCAGGTGTACTTGAGGATCTCCGCCTTGGAGCCGAGCCGCTGCGAGCAGTACGAGCAGTCCTCGGGACACAGCCCGGACTTCAGGTTGACCAGGTAGTTGAGCTTCACCCGCCGTCCGAACCACTGACGGCGTACCTTCCCGGCCGCGGCCACCACGTCCAGCAGCTCGTCGTCCGAGGTCGCCAGCACGGCGAGCGCTTCTTCGCGGGTCGGCAGCTCGCGCCGAAGCCCCTTGTCCACCAGCGTGTTCAGCAGGTCCATGACGCTGATCCTGGCCTACGGCACGGCTCGGGGCCAAGGAGGAACTCCACAGGAGAGCCGGTTTCGAGTGTGTGTATAACCACACTCCGGGCGCGCCCGACCACTATTAGGGTCTGTTCGCTGTCTACAAAAGGGAACCGGACATGCCTCAGGCTCCGCTCGACCGGCCGCTCGCCCCGCCCCTCGGCTCGCCCTTCGACTGGATCGACACCGAGGCGCGCCGCCGCGCGGACGCCGGCCTCGTCCGTACGCTCCGCCCCCGGCCGGCCGTGCCGGACCTGCTGGACCTGGCGAGCAACGACTACCTCGGCCTCACCCGCCACCCGGACATCACCGCCGCGGCCGCCGGCGCCGCCCGCCGCTGGGGCGCGGGTGCCACCGGCTCGCGGCTGGTGACCGGCACCACCGAGCTGCACACGGAGCTGGAGCGGGAGCTGGCCGCGTTCTGCGGTTTCGAGGCGGCGCTGGTGTTCTCCTCCGGGTACGCGGCCAACCTCGCCGCCCTGACCGCGCTGAGCGCGCGGGGCTCGCTGATCGTCTCGGACGCGGGCAACCACGCCTCCATCGTGGACGGCTGCCGGCTGTCGCGCGCCGAGACGGCCGTCGTCCCGCACGCCGACCCCGACGGGGTCGCCAAGACGCTCGGTGCCCACCCCGGACGGCGGGCGCTCGCCGTCACGGACTCGGTCTTCTCCGTCGACGGTGACGCGGCCCCGCTGACCGGTCTCGCGGCGGCGTGCCGGGCTCACGGCGCGGCGCTGGTGGTCGACGACGCGCACGGCCTCGGCGTGCTGGGGGAGGGCGGGCGCGGCGCGCTGCACGCGGCGGGGCTCGCGGGCGACCCCGACGTGATCGCCACGCTCACCCTCTCCAAGTCGCTGGGCAGCCAGGGCGGAGCGGTCCTCGGGCCCGCCCGGGTGATCGACCACCTGGTCAACGCCGCCCGGACGTTCATCTTCGACACGGGTCTCGCCCCGGCCGCCGCGGGCGCGGCACTGGCGGGCCTGCGACTGCTGCGCGGCGACCCGGGGCTGGCCGGCCGGGCGCGCGCGGTGGCGGCCACCCTGCACGCGCGGCTGACCGCCGCGGGTCTGACCGCCGTGCGGCCGGACGCCGCCGTCGTCTCCGTACGGGCCCCTTCACCGGAGGAGGCGGTGAAGTGGGCGGCCGACTGCCGGGCCGAAGGGCTCGCGGTGGGGTGTTTCCGGCCGCCGTCGGTACCGGACGGCATCTCGCGCCTCCGGCTCACCGCCCGAGCCGACCTGACGGAGAGTCAGGTGGAGTGGGCGGTCGCCACGATCCTCCGTACGGCGCCGGTGCCGGTCAGCCGACCTCCTTCAAGGAGGTGACGAAGGAGGTCCAGGCCGTCGTCGAGAAGCGCAGCGGCGGCCTGGCGGTGTCCTTCGAGTCGCGTACGGCGAGCTGTGCGGTGTCGAGGCGGGCGGCCTCGACGCAGTTGTTCATGCCCACGCTGCGGCTGCTGCGCCGCCAGTGGGGGAGGTCGTGGTGTGCGGGGTGAGCCGACATGGGGGGTGCCCTCTCCCTACGCGCCGTCACCGATCCCGGCGATGAGGTCCGATGTGTCCCCGGGCGACAGGGCGTGCTCCTGCATGGTGCGGAAGGCGGCCCCGTACGCCTCGAGGTCTTCCGTGCGTTCCAGATAGAGGCTACTCGTCAAGTGGTCAAGAGCAACCACATCCAGATCGGAAATGTTCGGAAAGGAGAAGATAACGAAAGGCCCGGAGAGACCGACGTACTCGCCCAGGGTGAACGGCAGCACCTGAAGCCGCACATGGGGCAACCGCGACCACTCCAGCAACTGCCGTAACTGCTGTTTCATCACCCCCGCCCCGCCCACCCGCCGCCGCAGCACCGCCTCGTCGAGCACCGCCTCCAGCCGCAGCGGAGGATCGGCGCGCAGCACCTCCTGCCGCGCGATCCGCACCCGCACCAACGAATCGACCGTCGCCGCCGGCACCCCGCCCAGCGCCGCCCGCGTCACCGCACGCGCGTACTCCGCCGTCTGCAAAAGGCCCGGCACCACCGACGTCTCCAGGGTGCGGGCCGTGCACGCCTGCGCCTCCAGGCTGATGAAGTCCTGGTACGGAGGCGGCAGCACCCCCCGGTACGCATGCCACCACCCCGCTCCGCCGCCGTCCGCCACCGCTCCCGCCAGCGCCTCCGGCACGGCCCGTAGCCGGGGGTCGCGGACGCCGTAGGCGTCGAGCAGCCGCGCCACGTCCGCGCCCGTCACCCCGCTCGTACCCGTCTCGATCCGGCTCATCTTCGACTGGTGCCAGCCCGCCAGCCGCGCCGCCTCACGGCTGGTGAGGCCCGCCGCGAGGCGCAGCGCGCGCAACTCCTCGCCGAGCTTGCGCCGACGCACCGCCGGACCGTGCCGAGTGCCTCGCATGACCGCCTCCTGCCGCCGTCGGACCAACCCACCAGTTTGCCGCCCAAATCCGTTCTCGCGTAGCAGAGTTCACCGCTTCGAGCGACAGATATATGCAGATCTTGGTGGATCGCCCTCATCGGGGACGACATAAGTGGCACTCTGGCGCGAAGCGCATTCCGAGGCCGTCCTCACAAAACATCCGGTACGTGTCGGAGTCCGGCCCCGGTGGGAAAGGGACGGCGTCGCCATGGCAGACCATCAGGAAGCATCCGTCACTCTGCCGAGCGACCCCGTCTCGGTATCCGCCGCCAGAAGATACGTGGCGGACGTCCTCACGGAATGGGGCCTCCCCGACGACGCGGAAACGGCCGACACGGTCCGGCTGATCGTCTCGGAGCTCGCCACCAACGCCGTCCAGCACACCTTCGGCCTGTCACCGACCTTCACCGTGGACGTACGGCTGGAGCGCGACGAGCGGCTGCGCATCGGTGTCACCGACAGTCATCCGCGCTGGCCGCGGCGGCTGCCCGCGGCCGTGCAGCAGGACAACGGCCGCGGCATGGTCATCATCCGCTGGCTCGCGGCGGAGTGCGGCGGCCGTCTCTCGGTCACCCCCACCCCGGAGGGGGGAAAGACCGTCTGGATCGCCCTCCCCTGGACGGTCCCGGTCCAGACCTGACCGCCCCGCCCTGGCCGTGGCCGGCGTCACCGGCGGGGGCCGCGGCGCCCCGGGCGTGTCCCCGCCGGCTGCTCCGGGGACCGGGCGCCGAGCCGGCGCCGCACGAGGTAGGGGAGGACCCCCCACAGGCCGGCGCAGACGAGCAGGGTGAAAGTGCCCGCCGCGAGGCCCTCCGGGCGGCCGTGCACCACGTCGACGACCAGCGACACGGACGAGGTGAGGGCCAGGGCCAGGACGCCGAGCCCGATCCTCGCCAGCCGGGACGACACGGAGACGATGCGGGCCTTGGCGCCCTGCTGGAAGAGCGCGCGGTGCAGGGCGGCGGGGGCGGTCAGCAGGACGGCCGCCACCATCGAGAGCAGCAGCGTCACGACGTACAGGCCCCGCTGGTAGGAGTCGAGCGACTCGAAGCGGGACGTGAACGCCAGCGTCAGCAGGAAGGCGAACAAGATCTGGACGCCGGTCTGTGTGACGCGCAGTTCCTGGAGCAGCTCGCCGAAGTTGCGGTCGGCACGCTCCAGGGGCGTCTCGTTGCGCGCGGTGCGGGGGCTCTCGCCGGACACTCACCCCGAGTACCCCCCGCACCACCGCTCATGCCCGGAGGCTCAGCGGACGCGCCCGTACCAGACCGACTTCGACCAGATCTTGTCCAGCTTCACCACCGAACCCGACTTCGGTGAGTGCCAGATCTTGTTGTTACCCGCGTAGATTCCGACGTGGTAGACGTTGCTCCCCCGGTGGAAGAACACGAGGTCGCCTTTCTGCCGGCCGGAGGCGGAGATGTGGCGCGTCTTGTTGTACTGCTGCTGGGCCGTGCGCGGCAGCGTCTTCCCGGCCTTCTTGTACGAGTACAGGGTGAGGCCGGAGCAGTCGAAGCGGGAGGGACCCGCCGCTCCGTACTTGTACGGTGCACCCTTCTTGGACGCGGCGATGTTCAGTGCCTTGGTGCCGTGTGCCGGCGCGGCCTGTGCCTCGGACACGGCGCCGGGCGCCAGCATCTGGCCGCCGACGGCGGCGAGGGCGAGTGCTGAGACGGCACCGGCCCGGGAGAGCAGAGACGGGACATGAATCTGCGCGGTCATGGCGCAACCCTTCGTCAGCCGCCTGTGAAGGATGACCTGTCGGGTTCGGGCTGGCGAAGTTGCCCGGCCGCTCGCGCGGCTTCACCCCAAGGGCGACCGATGGGACGTACATCGTTCGGTCACCCGCACTGCTCGGGTCCTCCACTCCTGCCGATCCACTCCTGTCGACCAGTCATCCGGACGGCGGCAGGACTCGGCGTCCGCCCGGACCGCCCCGCCGCGGCGGCGGGGGCTTGTCGTCGTCAGGGATCTTGACCCATGCCGGGGTGAAATTCCGAGTCGAAACGGCCTTTTGTGAGGCTCCTCACGACTGATCCATTCGGGTGGACAGAGTCTGTTTGGTCCCCCGCCGCGTGACGCCGACGATCCCCGTACCAGCGGCGGAACCTGACATTCCGCCAGATGTGTACAGTCGGTGCGCAACTCGCGTCGTACGAAATTCGTCCGGTTGCGTACGCTGAACGAGGCATCGCTCGTCGTACTCCTGAGCCCATCCGGGGGAGGGCCCGGTCGGTCCCGCACCTCGGTTCTGAGGCGCCGTCACGCGTCCCGCGCGCCGTTCACCGCAACGGCCCGGAACGCCCGCGCGAGCGCGTGGGCGTGCGCACCGCTCCCGCCGCGCTCGTCCGTCGAGGCCAGGGCGTCGCGGAGCGCCGTCGCGCGCCCCGCGAGGGCCCGCACCCGGTGCGGGGCGCCGTGGGCGGGGTCCCGTGGGCTCGGGGGCCCGGGGCGGGGCCGCGGAGCCCGCGTTCCCGGATGTCCATGGGCGGGCAAAGGCGCAGTTAACCTCCCGGAAAAACTCTGTCCCGAGATGGAAATATCTCTGGGTGACACTCGTTCCCGCAGGTCAACAGAGTGTTGAAGCCGGATAGGGTCCCCGCTGCGCCCGGGACCACATCGGGCGGGAGACCGTGAGGTGAAACGTGCAACTGACCCCCCACGAGCAGGAACGACTGCTCGTCCATGTCGCCGCCGACGTGGCGGAGAAGCGCAGGGCACGCGGCGTGAGGCTCAACCACCCCGAGGCCGTCGCCCTCATCACCTCCCACATCCTGGAGGGGGCCCGCGACGGCCGTACCGTCGCCGAGCTCATGGCGTCCGGCCGCAAGGTGCTCAGTCGCGACGACGTCATGGACGGCATCCCCGAGATGATCCACGACGTCCAGGTCGAGGCCACCTTCCCCGACGGCACCAAGCTCGTCACCGTCCACGACCCGATCCTCTGACGGGGGACGCCGCCGATGATCCCCGGAGAGATCCTGTACGCGGACGAGCCCGTCCCCTTCAACGAAGGGCGCCCCGTCACCCTCCTCACCGTCCTCAACGCCGCCGACCGGCCCGTCCAGGTCGGCTCGCACTACCACTTCGCGGAGGCCAACCCCGGCCTCGACTTCGACCGTCCGGCCGCGCGCGGCCTGCGGCTCAACATCGCCGCCGGTACCGCCGTACGCTTCGAGCCCGGCATCCCCGTCGACATCGAACTCGTACCGCTCGCCGGGCTGCGCGTCGTCCCCGGCCTGCGCGGAGAGACCGGAGGCCCTCTCGATGGCTGAACTGCCCCGACCCGTGTACGCCGACCTCTTCGGCCCCACCACCGGCGACCGCATCCGGCTCGCCGACACCGACCTGCTCGTCGAGATCGAGGAGGACCGCTCCGGCGGACCCGGACGCTCGGGCGACGAGGCGGTGTTCGGTGGCGGCAAGGTGATCCGCGAGTCCATGGGCCAGTCCCGCGCCACCCGCGCCGAAGGCGCTCCCGACACCGTCGTCACCGGCGCCGTCATCATCGACCACTGGGGCGTCGTCAAGGCCGACATCGGCATCCGCGACGGCCGCATCACCGGAATCGGCAAGGCCGGCAACCCCGACACCATGGACGGCGTCCACCCGGACCTGGTCATCGGCCCGGAGACCGAGGTCATCGCCGGCAACGGCAAGATCGTCACCGCCGGTGCCGTCGACGCGCACATCCACTTCATCTCGCCCACCGTCGTCGAGCAGGCGCTCACCTCCGGCATCACCACCCTCGTCGGCGGGGGCACCGGACCCGCCGAAGGCACCAAGGCCACCACCGTCACCCCCGGCCCCTGGCACCTCGCCCGGATGTTCCAGGCACTGGAGACGTACCCCGTCAACATCGGCCTGCTCGGCAAGGGCAACACCGTCTCGCAGGAGGCCATGCGCTCCCAACTGCGGGGCGGCGCCCTGGGATTCAAGATCCACGAGGACTGGGGAGCGACCCCCGCCGCCATCGACGCCTGCCTGCGCGTCTGCGAGGAGACCGGCGCCCAGCTCGCCATCCACACCGACACCCTCAACGAGGCCGGGTTCGTCGGCGACACCCTCGCCGCCATCGCGGGCCGCACCATCCACGCGTACCACACCGAGGGCGCGGGCGGCGGTCACGCCCCCGACATCATCACGGTCGTCTCCGAGCCGTACGTGCTGCCCAGCTCCACCAACCCCACCCGCCCGCACACCGTCAACACCCTCGACGAACACCTCGACATGCTCATGGTGTGCCACCACCTCAACCCGGCCGTCCCCGAGGACCTGGCCTTCGCCGAGTCCCGCATCCGCCCCTCCACCATCGCGGCCGAGGACATCCTCCACGACCTGGGCGCCATCTCGATCATCTCCTCCGACTCCCAGGCCATGGGACGCGTCGGCGAGGTGATTCTGCGGACCTGGCAGACCGCACACGTCATGAAGCGGCGCCGGGGCGCGCTGCCGGGCGACGGCCGCGCCGACAACCACCGCGCCCGCCGCTATGTCGCGAAGTACACGATCAACCCGGCCGTCGCCCAGGGCCTCGACCGTGAGATCGGCTCCGTCGAACCCGGAAAGCTCGCCGACCTCGTCCTGTGGGAGCCGGCGTTCTTCGGCGTCAAGCCGCAGACCGTGATCAAAGGCGGCCAGATCGCGTACGCGCAGATGGGCGACGCCAACGCCTCCATCCCCACCCCCCAGCCGGTCATGCCCCGCCCCATGTTCGGCGCACTCGGCCGAGCGGCGGCGGCCGGCTCGTTCAACTTCGTCACCCCGACCGCACTCGACGACGGCCTGCCCGAACGGCTCGGACTGGACAAGGAGTTCCGGGCCATCACCAGCACGCGGGGCGTCACCAAGGCCGACATGCGCGAGAACGACGCCCTGCCGCGCGTCGAGGTGGACGCCGACACCTTCACGGTGACGATCGACGGCGAACCGGTCGAACCGGCACCCGCCGCCGAACTTCCCATGGCCCAGCGCTACTTCCTCTTCTGATGAGTACGCCATGACCCGTGCCGCTCTTCTCGTCCTCGCCGACGGCCGCTTCCCCGCCGGTGGCCACGCCCACTCCGGCGGCGTCGAGCCGGCCGTCAGAGCGGGACGTGTCCGGGACGCCCGCGACCTTGAGGCCTTCTGCCGGGGCCGCCTGCACACCAGCGGGCTCACCTCCGCCGGCCTCGCCGCCGCGGCGGCCCTCGGCCACGACCCCGCCGCGCTCGACGAGGCCGCCGACGCCCGCACCCCGTCGCCCGCGCTGCGCGCCACCGCCCGCAAGCTCGGCCGTCAGATGCTGCGGGCCGCCCGCGCCACCTGGCCCGGACCCGAACTCGACGCCCTCGCCCGGGCCTTCCCCCGCGGGGCGCACCAGCCGGTGGTCCTCGGGCTGGCCGCCCGGGCGGCGGGCCTCGGCCCGCAGGACGCCGCGCACTGCGTGGCGTACGAGACGGTCGGCGGCCCCGCCACGGCGGCCGTCCGTCTGCTGAGCCTCGACCCCTTCCAGGCCGCCGCCGTCCTCGCCCGCCTCGCGCCCGAGATGGACCGGGTGGCCGAGCGGGCCGCGCGGGCCGCCCGCGACGGGATCGACGCGCTGCCCGCGGCGTCCGCGCCGCTGCTCGACATCACCGCCGAGCAGCACGCGACCTGGCCCGTACGCCTCTTCGCCTCCTGAAGACCCGTATGCCTCCCCGTCTCCCGAAGACAAGGACAACCATGCACCTCGACCACGACCACGACGGCCCCGCCGCCGTCAGCGCCGACGCCCACCGCCCCGACGGCACCCGCCGTGCCCTGCGCGTCGGCCTCGGCGGGCCCGTCGGCTCCGGCAAGACCGCCACCGTCGCCGCCCTCTGCCGGGAACTGCGCGACCAGCTCTCCATCGCGGTCGTCACCAACGACATCTACACCCGGGAGGACGCCGAGTTCCTGCTGCGCAACGCGGTCCTGCCGCCCGAACGCATCCAGGCCGTGGAGACCGGCGCCTGCCCGCACACCGCGATCCGCGACGACATCTCCGCCAACCTCGAAGCCGTCGAGGACCTCGAGGAGGAGGTCGGGCCGCTCGACCTCATCCTCGTCGAGTCCGGCGGCGACAACCTCACCGCCACCTTCTCCAAAGGCCTCGTCGACGCCCAGATCTTCGTCATCGACGTGGCGGGCGGGGACGACATCCCGCGCAAGGGCGGCCCCGGCGTCACCACCGCCGACCTGCTCGTCATCAACAAGACCGACCTCGCCCCCTACGTCGGCTCCGACCTGGAACGGATGGCCCGCGACGCCAAGGAACAGCGCGGCGACCTGCCCGTCGCGTTCACCTCCCTCACCGGTGAACAAGGCGTCGGGCCGGTCGCCGGATGGGTACGCGCACAGCTCGCCGCCTGGACAGCGGGCCCCGCATGACCCTCACAGCCCAAGAAGACCTGTCAGTCACGCAGCGCACTGCTCCAGGCGTCCAGGCCACCGCCCGCATCACGGCCGCCACCACAGGCGGCATCACCACCCTGCCCATCCTCGACGGCGACGGTCCCTTCGAACTGCGGCGCCTGCGCTCACGCGGCACCGAGGCACGGGTGTGTGTCGTCGGTGCCATGAGCGCCCCCCTTGGCGGCGACCGGCTGCGCATCGAGGCCACCGCCCAGCAGGGAGCGGTACTGCACCTCACCTCCGCGGCCGCGACCCTCGCCCTGCGAGGCCCGACCCCCGAGCACGCCACCTACGACGTACACCTGACCGTCGGAGAACACGCGGAACTCCGCTGGCTGCCCAAGCCGCTGATCTGCGCGGCCGGCAGCAACCTGCGCCAGACCTGGACCATCGACCTCGCCCCCAGCGCACGGCTCGTACTCCGTGAAGAACAGATTCTGGGGCGCACGGGGGAACCCTCCGGTCACGTGGCCACACGGCTCACCCTCCGACGCGGTGGACGCACTCTGCTCGACCAGCAAGCCGCATACGGCCCGGGCGCACCGGCCTGGGACGGCCCGGCAGTCCTCGCCGACCACCGCGCGACCGGGCAGATCCTCATCGTCGACCCGGCCTACGAGAAAGAGCCCCTCGAAGCCCGGCTCCTCGACACCGCGCCGGAGGACGGCCTGGCCGTGCTGACTCCTCTGGCGGGACCCGCCACGCTGGTCACCGCTGTCGCCCCGGACGGCCTCCGCCTGCGCCACCTCCTCGACACAGCCCAGGCCATGTCCCGCAGCCCGAGGTCGGTCGGCGATGCATACCCGGACAGGCGCCGGCCACGACCCGGACACCCTGGCTCTCCTGCGAGCTGACTCGCTCGCCTCTGCAGGGAGGCGGCCGTCCCCCCCC
>NZ_BAAASR010000027.1:0-175 GCF_039532985.1 Streptomyces gobitricini
AAGCACGCCGCCAGCGTTCGTCCTGAGCCAGGATCAAACTCTCCGTGAATGTTTACCCGTAATCGGGTGGACACTCGCGTTGAGCGGAACCAGAGGGAAGGAATAATTCCCTCGGTTCTCAGCGTCCTCGCTGTGTTTTCTACAAAGGAACCACATCTCCGTGATGGAGACGGGG
>NZ_BAAASR010000027.1:233-41329 GCF_039532985.1 Streptomyces gobitricini
CCAGATCCTTTTCCCGTTCCGTTTCCGGTTCGGATTCTGTTTCCGGTGGCCGTTGGAGGGCCTCTGCCTTTCGGCGCTCCACCACTTTAGACCATTTCCTCTGCGGCTCATAATCGAGCCGCTGGATTTCATTCCGGACATGCCGAAAGCCGAAACCCTTTTGGGGAGATCGATCTTGGGTGGTGGTTGGCTGCCCCTGGGGTGCCTCGAACGGCAGGCCCAGCTCTTGCAGCTCGGTAGACATTAGGCGGTCCGGCGCCCCAAGTCAACCCCTCCTACGGCGCGGTGCGTGGGCCCGGTACGGGCTCACCGTGGGGTCGCCGTCGATCCAGAAGCGCCAGGGGTGGGTGGCCCCGTCGCCGCCCACGCCGGTGCGGGGGCCGCTGAGGACCTGGTCGGGGCGGGCCGGGGTACCGGTGAGGACGGAGAGAGGGGAGTCGGGACCGCCGCAGGCGTCGGTGCCGTCCAGGGTGCGGTCGACGTCCAGGGCGGTGGCGAGGCGTGCCGGTCCCTTGGCCAGTTCCTTGTCGTACCTGGCCGAAAGCCGGCGTTTGCGGGCGAGCTCCTGCCCGACTCGGATCTCACCGGCGCGCAGCAGAACACCGCTCGCGAACCCGTCGGGCCCGCACACCAGGTTCAGGCAGTGCCACATGCCGTAGGTGAAGTACACGTACGCGTGACCGGGGGGTCCGAACATGACGGCGTTGCGGGGGGTGCGGCCGCGGTAGGCGTGGGAGCCCGGGTCGGCTTCACCCGCGTACGCCTCCACCTCGGTGAGGCGCAGCTCGATGGGACCGTCGTCCGTGTGCCGCACGAGGGTGCGGCCCAGCAGGTCCGGGGCGACCTCCAGTACGGGGCGGTCGAAGAAGTTCCGCGGCAGCGGCGTACGGTCGGTGCTCTCGATCATGTCGTACGAGCGTACTGGGAACCGGCCGCGGTCCTTCCGCGTATGCGCGTATGTATATGGGGTCAGGATCCGAAAAGGAGTGAACATGGGGTTCAAGAAGCTGCTCGCGAGCCTGGGGGCCGGGGGCGCGTCGGTCGAGACGGTGCTCACCGAGGCGAACGTGGTGCCCGGTGGTGTCGTCCAGGGCGAGGTGCGCATCCAGGGCGGGTCGGTGGATCAGCGGATCGAGGGGCTGTCCGTCGGTCTGCAGGCGCGGGTCGAGGTCGAGGGTGGTGACCAGGAGGTCAAGCAGGACATCGAGTTCATCAAGGTGCGGCTCGGTGGGGCCTTCGAGGTGAAGGCCGGGGCGGTGCACGTGGTGCCGTTCGGTCTCGACATCCCGTGGGAGACGCCGGTCACGACCATCGCGGGACAGCATCTGCGCGGCATGGACATCGGGGTGTCGACCGAGCTGGAGATCGCGCGGGCGGTGGACTCCAGCGACCTGGACGCGATCAACGTGCATCCGCTGCCGGCGCAGCAGGCGATCCTGGACGCCTTCATCCAGCTGGGCTTCCGCTTCAAGAACGCGGACATGGAGCGCGGGCACATTCGCGGGACGCGGCAGAAGCTGCCCCTCTACCAGGAGATCGAGTTCCTGCCGCCGCAGCAGTACCGGGGGCTGCACCAGGTGGAGCTGACGTTCATCGCGGACGAGGGGGAGATGGACGTCGTCCTGGAGATGGACAAGAAGCCGGGGTTGTTCAGTGAGGGCAGCGACTCGTACCGGGCGTTCACGGTGGGGCTGAACGACTTCCAGGGCACCGACTGGGCCGCCTACCTCAACCAGTGGCTCGCCGATGTGGGTGGACGTCGCAACTGGCTCTAGGCTCGGCAGGGACCAGCGAGGAACAGCGAAACGGAGGTTCTGACGTGACCGTGGACAGGGAGAAGCGGGCGCCGCTCCCTCACGACTTCCATCCGCAGGTGCCGTCGTTCACCGTGGTGAGCGACGACATCGCGCCGGGGGCCGTGCTGGCGGACGAGCAGGTCTACGCGAAGGGGAACACCTCACCGCAGTTGTGGTGGGAGGGTTTCCCGGCGGAGACGAAGAGTTTCGCCGTGACGTGCTTCGACCCGGACGCGCCGACGGGGAGCGGGTTCTGGCACTGGGTGCTGTTCGACATCCCCGCGTCGGTGACCGAGCTGCCGGCGGGTGCGGGCAGCGGGAAGTTCGAGGGGCTGCCGGAAGGGGCGGTGCACGTCCGTAACGACTACGGGTCGAACGACTTCGGTGGTGCGGCGCCGCCGGCGGGCGAGGATCACCGTTACGTCTTCACCGTGTACGCGGTGGACACCGAGAAGCTCGGTCCGGACGCGGACGCCTCCCCCGCCGTGGTCGGATTCAACCTCCGGTTCCACACGCTGGCGCGTGCTCAGTTGGTCGGGCACTACGCCGAACCCGCGGAGCGCTGAGCGTTCGCTTTTTGTTTGCCCGCTCCTGGTCTTGGAGAGACCAGGAGCGGGCATCTTTCGTTGCGCACGGATATTGCGTTGTCCAACCCGGCGCGCCCGGCCAGAGTTGGTTCCCAGCCCCAGGCCCGCCACCAAGGGCGGGGCAGGCATACGGGAGGTGGGCAGGATGCGGGAGACGCTGGTCCTCAACGCGAGCTTCGAGCCGCTGTCGACGGTGACGCTCAACCGTGCGGTGGTGCTCGTGCTTCAGGACAAGGCCGTTGTCGAGCAGGAGCATCCCCGTCTGCGTATGCGTGCGGCCGCCGTGGAACTTCCGGTGCCGCGGGTGATCAGGCTCTGCAGGTACGTCAGGGTGCCGTTCCGAAGACAGGCCCCGTGGTCGAGGCGGGGTGTGCTGGTGCGGGACCAGCACAGGTGCGCGTACTGCGGAAGGCGCGCGACGACCGTGGACCACGTGGTTCCGCGGGCGCAGGGGGGCGGGGACACCTGGCTGAACACGGTGGCGTCCTGCGCGGAGGACAATCACCGCAAGGCGGACCGTACGCCGGAGCAGGCGGGGATGCCGCTGCTGCACGAGCCGTTCATACCGTCGCCGGCCGACGCGATGCTGCTGGCGCTCGCCGCGCGGGACCGGGCGGGTTTGCCCGACTGGCTGTCCTCGGTGGCCGCGTGAGCCGCTGCGGGTGATCCGTGCCCATGAGGCCCGTCTCGTCGTCTCGTCGTCAGGCCGCCTCGCCGTGCGGCTGTCTCGTCGTCAGGCGAGGCGTCGTCCGGCCGAGGGCGGGCTTTCGCCGTGTGGGGCGCCGGACCGGGTCGTCGCGTCATCCCCTGGTGGTGAGTTGGATGATCGCGAGGATACCGACGACGATGATCACCCTGCGCAGGGCGGCCGGTGGGAGGCGGCGGCCGACCTTGGCGCCGATCTGACCGCCGATGGTGGAGCCGATCGCGATGAGCAGCACCGCCGTCCAGTCGAAGTGGGCGGCGAAGAGGAAGAAGAGCGCGGCGATGGTGTTGACGACGGCCGCGAGCACGTTCTTGGTGGCGTTGAGGCGCTGCAGGGTGTCGTTGATCAGCATGCCCATGAGGGAGAGGTAGATGATCCCCTGGGCGGCGGTGAAGTAGCCGCCGTAGACGCTGGCGAGGAGGAGTCCGGCGAAGAGGAGCGGGCCGCCGTCGGGGCGGCCGGGGTTGCCTCGGCGTTCGCGGCGGCGTTGGACGGCCCTGGAGATGCGGGGTTGCAGGAGGACCAGGACCAGGGCGAGGGCGACCAGGGCCGGGACGATGGTCTCGAAGGCGGTGGCGGGCAGGAGGAGGAGCAGTATGGCTCCGCAGAGTCCCCCGGTGGCGGCGGCGAGGCTCAGGCGCAGGATGCGACGGCGCTGGCCGGTGAGTTCGGCGCGGTAGCCGATGGCGCCGCTGATGGAGCCGGGGATCAGGCCGAGGGCGTTGGAGACGGTGGCGGTGACCGGTGGGAGGCCGGTGGCGACCAGGACCGGGAAGGTGATCAGCGTTCCCGATCCCACGATGGTGTTGATCGTGCCGGCGCCGATGCCTGCGGCGAGGACGGCGAGCATCTCCCAGGTCGTCACGGTGTGCCCCTCGTGCAGGATCAGTGCTTACGGGATCGGTGCTTAATGCACTGATCATGCACGAAGGGGTGGCGCGTCAGTCGACCGGGGGCTCTCCGCGGCGCTGTGCCGGGGGGCGCTCCTTGCCGGTGTCGCCGGTGTTGAAGCCGGGGGCGCCGCCGCCGAGGTTGCCGAAGGCGCCGGAGAGGCCCTTGAGGGCGTCGCCGATCTCACTGGGCACGATCCAGAGCTTGTTGGCGTCGCCTTCGGCGATCTTCGGGAGCATCTGGAGGTACTGGTAGGACAGCAGCTTCTGGTCGGGGTCACCGGCGTGGATGGCTTCGAAGACGGTGCGGACGGCCTGGGCCTCGCCCTCGGCGCGCAGGGCGGCGGCCTTGGCCTCACCTTCGGCGCGGAGGATGGCGGACTGCTTCTCACCCTCGGCGGTGAGGATCTGGGACTGCCGGATGCCTTCGGCGGTGAGGATCGCGGCGCGCTTGTCGCGGTCGGCGCGCATCTGCTTCTCCATCGAGTCCTGGATGGAGGTCGGGGGCTCGATGGCCTTGAGCTCGACGCGGTTGACGCGGATGCCCCACTTGCCGGTGGCCTCGTCGAGGACACCGCGGAGGGCGGCGTTGATCTCCTCGCGGGAGGTGAGGGTGCGCTCCAGGTCCATGCCACCGATGATGTTGCGAAGGGTGGTGACGGTGAGCTGCTCGATGGCCTGGATGTAGCTGGCGACCTCGTAGGTCGCGGCGCGGGCGTCGGTCACCTGGTAGTAGATGACGGTGTCGATGTTCACGACCAGGTTGTCCTGGGTGATCACCGGTTGGGGCGGGAAGGGGACGACCTGCTCACGCAGGTCGATCCGGTTGCGGATCGAGTCGATGAACGGGACCACGATGTTCAGTCCCGCGTTGAGGGTGCGGGTGTAGCGACCGAAGCGCTCGACGATGGCGGCGCTGGCCTGCGGGATGACCTGGATCGTCTTGATCAGGGCGATGAAGACGAGCACCACCAGGATGACCAGGACGATGATGACTGATGGCATCGTGTGTTCCCCGTGCCCTTCGCTGCCGGTTGTCTGCCGGTTCGTTGCCGGTTGGTTCGATGATCGAGTTTCGCAGACGGCGGGGCCGTGCGTGCGCCGTTCGGTGGGAGTTGACCAGGTTGTCGCGCCTGATGCCCCATCACATCACTACGGCGGTCGCTCCGTCGATCTCGACCACGTCGACCTGGCGGCCCGGTTCGAAGACCTGGTCGGCGTCGAGGGCCCGGGCGGACCAGACCTCACCGGACAGCTTGATACGGCCACCGCTGCCGTCGACGCGTTCGAGCACGACGGCTTGGCGGCCCATCAAGGCGTCGACGTTGGTGGCGTGTTGTGGCCGTCCCTCGCGGTGGCGGGCGGCGATGGGGCGTACCACCGCGATGAGTGCGACGGAGACGGCGGCGAAGACCACCACTTGGGCGACCACGCCGAAGCCGAGAGCCGCGGTGACGGCCCCGGCGATCGCTCCTACGGACAGCATTCCGAATTCCGGCATCGCGGTCAGTACGAGGGGGATGCCGAGTCCCACCGCGCCGATCAACCACCAGACCCATGCGTCGATGTCCACGTGGTCATGGTAGGACCGGGGGCCGGGTCACGGACAGGGCGCGGTGGGTACGGGTGCGGTGCGCGGGTGCGGCTCGGTGCGGTGCGGTGCGCCGCTGTGGTGCCCGGCTGTGGCAGCGCCTACGACAGGGGCAGGCCCTGTGCGGTGTAGCGGTCGCCGACGCGGTCGACGACGAGCGGCAGGCCGAAGCAGTGGGAGAGGTTGCGGGAGGTCAGCTCCATCTCCACCGGTCCGGCGGCGAGCACCTTGCCCTGACGGATCATCAGGACGTGGGTGAAGCCGGGCGGGATCTCCTCGACATGGTGGGTGACCATGATCATGGAAGGGGCGTACGCGTCGCGGGCGAGGCGGCCGAGGCGGCGCACCAGGTCCTCGCGGCCGCCGAGGTCGAGGCCGGCGGCCGGCTCGTCGAGGAGCAGCAGCTCTGGGTCGGTCATCATGGCGCGGGCGATCAGGGTGCGCTTGCGCTCGCCCTCGGAGAGGGTGCCGAACGTGCGGTCCAGGTACTCGGTCATCCCGAGGCGGTCGAGGAAGGCGCGGGCGCGGTCCTCGTCGACGGCGTCGTAGTTCTCGTGCCAGGTCGCCGTCATGCCGTACGCGGCGGTGAGGACGGTCTGGAGCACCGTCTGCCGCTTGGGCAGCTTCTCCGCCATGGCGATACCGGCCATGCCGATGCGCGGGCGGAGGTCGAAGACGTCGACCTTGCCGAGCTGCTCGCCCAGGACGCGGGCGGTGCCGGAACTCGGGAAGAGGTAGCTGGAGGCGACGTTGAGGAGGGTGGTCTTGCCGGCGCCGTTGGGGCCGAGGATGGCCCAGCGCTCGCCCTCCTTGACCGACCAGGAGACGTCTTCCACCAGAGCGCGTCCGTCGCGGACCACGGATACGTCCACCAGCTCCAGTACATCGCTCATGAGCGCGTTGTCTCCCCTATGCGGTCGAGTCTCGTCGTCGCTTGCGCCTGTGGGCGAAGCTCCCAGGGGAAAACCTACGCCACTGGTGGCGTGACCCGTTCCCTAGGTCTCCTTTGGTCCTTCCGGGGCAGGTCGGAAGAGAGTGCCTGGGCCGGGGAGACAGTGCCTAGGGTGGGGGGATGCTTTCGGAACCACGTTCAGGACGGTTGGCCGCATGGGGGAACTCCCTGCTGGCCGGGTTGGTGTCGCCGGATGAGGCCGTGCTCGCGATCGTCGGGGACGACACGGTGCACCGGGTGGAGGGGCTCCCCGGCGAGGAGGGGCCGGTCGGCCTCACGCTGGCGCTGGGCAGGCTGCGGGCGCTCGGGGTCGCGGGATGGCGGGTGGCGCTGCCGGCGCCCGGGCACCCGCTGGGGCTGAGCGGGCCGCCGGAGTTCAACGCCCGGGCGCTGGAGGCGGAGGAGGCGGTCGTCGGGTACGGGGCGCCTTTCGGCCTCGTACCGGAGGTGTGCGAGGCGGGGCCGGACGGCGATGTGCGTGTGGAGGTGGTCTGGCACTGCCAGCCGGTGCGGGAGGCGCCTCCGGCGGACGTGCCGTCGCTCGGGGAGGCGGAACGGGAGCTGGCGGAGGCGCTGCGCGAGGCGACGGTGGTGCTGACACGGCTGGACGTGGCGGCGTCGGGACCGGTGGCCGAGGCGGCGCTGGACGCGTACCGGGCGCGGGCGGAGGCCGGGCGCGAGGTGCTGTCGCCCGGGTATCCGCCGCGGGCGGTGCGGGTGCTGGAGCTGGCCCAGCGGGTGGGGCTGCTGATCTCGCTGGCGTACTCGCCCGCGTACGGGACCGGGGGCGCGCCCGGCGGGGCGGTGAGCGCGTCGGAGATGGCGGCCCGGGCGGAGGCGCTGCGGCCGGTGGAGCGGGTGGCGAGGCGCGCGCAGGTGGCGGCGTTCAACGCGTGGGTGGAGCAGCGGCAGCGCGAGCGGGGGTGACGGCGGGGTGAGGGGCGGGGTCGGTCGGTGCCTCGCCGGGGGCGGACGGGGTGACGGGCCCGTCCCGCGACGTGTCTTCGGCTCCGGGCGGGTGCCGCGGTATGCGGGCCGCCGCCGGACGACGCCGGACATGGGGACGGCCCCCAGGTGGGGCTGGGGGCCGGGGCCGGTCGTCCGGTCGTCAGTGGTTGACCGCGGTGTTGCCGAAGGCCGGGTTCAGGAGACCGATCACGTTGACGCTGTTGCCCGAGACGTTCACCGGGACGTGGACCGGGGCCTGCACCAGGTTGCCGGAGCCGACGCCGGGCGAACCGATGGCCGCGCCGTCCGCGTGGGCACCGCTGGTGGCGGACGCGGCACCCGCGGCGGCGGCCACGAGCCCGCCGGCGACCATGGTGACGGCTGCGGCCTTCTTCAGGTTCTTCACTTCGAACATCCTCCGTTGACTACCGCCGCGGCGATCACCGCGGCACGCCATGGAGAACGCCCGCGCGGCGCCCGGGTTGCGCCGAGTGGGTGACATACACCCGACAGTATGAATCTCGTACCGGCGAGGGGCCTCGGGTTGACCCCCCGGATCCTCGCCCGGCCGGGCCGGTGCTCGGCCGGTCCCGCCGGAGGCCGGTCCCGCCGGAGGCGGGCGGACAGCCGGTCAGACCGGTGGCCGTCAGTCCGTCAGTCCGTCAGTCCGTCAGTCCGTCAGTCCGTCAGTCCGTGGCGGACCGCCCACAGCGCGGCCTGGGTGCGGTCGGCGAGGTCCAGCTTCATCAGGATGTTGGAGACGTGCGTCTTGACGGTCTTCTCGGAGAGGACCAGCGCTCGGGCGATCTCCCGGTTGGAGCGGCCGTCCGCGATCAGGCCGAGCACCTCCCGCTCGCGCTCGGTGAGGGTGCCGCCCCGGCCCGTGCCGCCGTTCGCCTCCTCCTGCGAGAGGAGCGCCATCGCCGCTTCCGGCTGGAGCAGGACATGGCCCGCGTGCACGGAGCGGATGGCGCCGGCCAGCGCTTCCGGGTCGACGTCCTTGTACACGTACCCCGACGCGCCCGCCCGCAGCGCGGGGATCACCGTGCGCTGCTCGGTGAAGCTGGTGACGATCAGCACCTTCGCGGGGTTGGCCAGCTCGTGGAGCTTGCGCAGGGCCTCGATGCCGTCCATCCCGGGCATCTTGACGTCCATGAGGACCACGTCGGGGCGCAGCTCCTCGGCGCGCTCCACACCCTCGACTCCGTCGCCCGCCTCCCCCACGACCTCGATGTCGTCCTGGACCTCCAGGAAGGTGCGCAGGCCACGGCGGACCACCTGGTGGTCGTCGACCAGCAGGACGCGGATCCCGCTCTTCCGGTCGGGCACGGTCTCAGCCACCGGGGACCTCCATCTCGATCGTGGTGCCCTTGCCGGGCGCGGACTGGACGGTGAGCCTGCCGCCGACGCCGCTCGACCGGTCCCGCATCGAGACGAGGCCGAGGTGGCGGCCCGCCCGTCGTACCGAGCGCGGGTCGAAACCCCTGCCGTCGTCGGTGACGCTGAGCAGCGCGCCCTGGCCGTGCCGCACGAGGGACACGGCGACCCGGTCGGCACCGGAGTGCCGCAGGGCGTTGTGCAGCGCCTCCTGGGCGACCCGGAGCACGGCTTCCTCCTGGGCGGCGGGCAGGGCGCGCACGCCGGAGCTGTCGAAGGTGACGTGAGCGGCGTGGGCGCGGTCCAGGACCTGTATCTGGGCACGGAGGGTGTGGACCAGGCCGTCCTCGTCCAGCGCGGCGGGGCGCAGCTCCACAACCGCGGCACGCAGCTCGTCCGCGGCCTCGGCGGCGAGCACGGCGACCTGCTGGAGCTCGTCCTTGGCGCGGGCCGGGTCGCGGTCGACGAGGGCGGCGGCCGCCTGGGCGGTGAGCCGCAGCGAGAAGAGCTTCTGGCTGACCGCGTCGTGCAGCTCGTGGGCGAGCCTGGAGCGCTCCTCGGCGATGGTGAGCTCCCGGCTGCGCTCGTACAGCCGGGCGTTGGTGAGGGCTATCGCGGCGTGCTGGGCGAGGATGCCGAGCAGTTCCTCGTCGTCCTCGGTGAATCCGCAGCCGCCCTCGGGAGCGGAGCCTCCGGGGCAGCGCTTGTTCGCGAGGAACAGGGCGCCGATCGTCTCGTCGCCGTCCCGGATCGGCAGACCCAGGAAGTCGGACATGTCGGGGTGGGCGGACGGCCAGCCCTCGAAGCGGGGGTCCTTGCGGACGTCGGCGAGGCGCTCGGGCTTCGCCTCGTGGAGCATCGCCGCCAGGATGCCGTGCTGGCGCGGCAGCGGGCCGATCGCCTTCCACTGCTCCTCGCTGACGCCGTCCACCACGAACTGGGCGAACCCTCCGTGGTCGTCGGGGACGCCCAGGGCCGCGTACTCGGCGTCGAGCAGCTCGCGGGCGGAGGCGACGATCGTCTTCAGGACGTCGCGGACCTCCAGGTGCCTGCTCATCGCGAGCAGGGCGGTGCTGACGGCGGCGAGGCCGGAGCCGGGCGGTCGATCGGTCATGCGTTCACGTTACCGGCGGGGAGTGACAGTCCGTATCGGACCGGGGACGGCGTCCGGCCGGGACGGAGGGCCTAGGCCGAAGTCCCCGGGCGGGTACGGGCCCATGGCCGAGGCGGGCGCCGGGGGGCCGGTCCCAGGCTGAGGACACCGGTTCTCCTCCGGTACTCGACTTCTCACGTTTCAGGGGATGGGTGTCATGGCTGTCGCGATCATCACGGGTGCTTCGAAGGGGCTGGGGCGGGCGCTGGCCGTCGCGCTCGCCCGGCAGGGGTGGGATCTGGTGCTGGACGCCAGGACCGCCTCCGTACTGGAGGAGAGCGCGCGCGAGGCGCGGGCGTACGGGACGCGGGTGGTGGCGCTGCCCGGGGACGTCACGGACGCGTGGCACCGGGCGGCGCTGGTGGCGGGCGCGCGGGAGCTGGGCGGGCTGGACCTGCTGGTGAGCAATGCGAGCGCGCTGGGGGCCGAGCCGCTCGTGCGGTTGGAGGCGCTGCCGCCGGCCGGGTTGCGGGCGGCGCTGGAGACGAATGTGGTGGCCGCCCTCGGCCTCGTACAGGAGGCGCTGCCTCTGCTGCGGGCGAGCGCCGCCGGGACGGTGATCGCGGTCAGCTCGGACGCGGCCGCGGAGGCGTACGAGACGTGGGGCGGGTACGGGGCGTCGAAGGCGGCGCTGGACCACCTGGCGGCGGTGCTTGCCGTGGAGGAACCGGGCCTGCGGGTGTGGGCGGTCGACCCGGGCGACATGCGGACGGATCTGTACCAGGCCGCCGTCCCCGTGGACGACGACTCCGGGCGTCCCCTCCCTGAGTCGGTGGTGCCGGGCTTCCTGCGGCTGCTGGCGGAGCGGCCGGCGAGCGGGCGGTACGCGGCGCCGGAGCTGCTGGGGGTGGAGGCGTGAGCGTGTCGATGGCCCTGCGGGTGCCGGAGGAGCTGTCCGCGCGGGTGCCGGCGGAGGAGCGGGGCTCGGGGCGGGACGACGTACGGCTGATGGTGTCGCGCGGGGTCGCGGTGTCGCACCACGCGTTCCGGGAGTTGCCCGGGCTGCTGCGGGCGGGCGACGTGCTGGTGGTGAACACCTCGCCGACGCTGGCCGCGGCGGTGACCGGACGGCTCGGCGGTGACGGTGGCGGTGTGGTCGTCGTGCACTTCTCCACGCGGGGGGACGACGGCCGGTGGTCGGTGGAGCTGCGAAACCCGGACGGCCGGGGCAGTACGCGGCCGCGGCCCGGTGGGCCGGCGGGTGCCGTGGTGCGGCTGCCGGGCGGGGCGCAACTGGTGCTGGAGGAGCCGCTGGCGGCCGGTCCGCCGGGGGCGGGACGGTTGTGGTGGGCCTCGGTGTCGGTGGGGGTGCCGGGGCTGCTGGCGGAGTACGGGCGCCCCATCCGGTACGGCTACACGGAGCGGGACCAGCCGCCGGCCGCGTACCAGACGGTTTTCGCGCGGACCTGCGGGGACGGTGCGGGTTCGGCGGAGATGCCGAGCGCGGCGCGGCCCTTCACGGCGGGCATGGTGGCCGAGCTGGTGAGCCGGGGCGTGCAGTTCGCGCCGGTGACGCTGCACACGGGGGTGGCGTCGGCGGAGGCGCACGAGCCGCCGTACCCGGAGCGTTTCGAGGTGCCGGAGGCGACCGCGTGGCTGGTGGGTGCGGCCCGCGCGGGGGGCGGGCGGATCGTGGCGGTGGGGACGACGGCGGTGCGGGCGCTGGAGTCGGCGGCCGGGGACGACGGGGTGGTGCGCCCGGCGGCGGGCTGGACGGACCTGGTGGTGACGCCCCGGCGCGGGGTGCGCGTCGTGGAGGGCCTGCTGACCGGGCTGCACGAGCCGGAGGCGTCGCACCTGCTGATGCTGGAGGCGGTGGCGGGACGGGAGGCGCTGGGGCGTGCGTACGCCGAGGCGCTGAGACGGCGCTACCTCTGGCACGAGTTCGGCGACGTGCATCTCCTCCTCCCGGAGGAGGCCCCTCACCGAGCGCATCGCACGTGCAACAGACGGTGAGACCGTTACGTGCCCGATGTGAGCCCGCGCATAGGACGCAGGTCACTTACGAAGGTGGCTAGTGGAGCTGATAAGCGTGAGATGAGTGCTGGTGGAGCGGGTGCGTGGCGGGTGCGGTGGCGCTCGTCCGCACCCGCTGATCCACTATCCGGCTTCGTACGTCACACCTTTGCCCCAGGATTTTGCTGCCGCTAAGAATTGCATCCGTCGCCCGCCGAGCAGGCGAAGCGCCGCCCTGGCCTTGCGACGTCCCGCGATTCGAAGAGGTACGACTGCATGTCCGCGTCCAGCACCCGCCCCGGCTTCAGCCGTCTCAAGAAGAACCAGAAGCTTTCCCTCGCCGGCATTGCCACGCTGAGCGCCGCCGCGCTCGCGTTCTCCGTCGTTCCGGGCAACGACGCCGCCGCCGAGACGGAGCCGCAGGCCGTCGCCGTCGCCGCAGCTCCGGTCGCGCTCACCAGCGCGCAGAACAAGCCGCTGCACCTCGGCATCACCGAGCAGCAGACCACCATCGAGCTGAAGGCCAAGGCCGATGCCGCCGCGAAGGCCAAGGCCGCCGCTGCCGCCAAGGCGAAGGCCCAGGCCGCCGCGAAGGCGAAGGCGGCCGCCGCAGCCAAGGCGAAGGCCGAGGCCGCCGCGGAGAAGCGTGCCGCCGCCAAGGCCGCCGCCAGCCGCGCCGCCGCCCGTAAGCCGGTGTTCGCCGACAACCTCGACGGCTGGATCCGCGAGGCGCTCCACATCATGAAGAAGCACGACATCCCGGGCTCCTACGAGGGCATCCACCGCAACATCATGCGGGAGTCCAGCGGCAACCCGAACGCGATCAACAACTGGGACATCAACGCGATCAACGGCGTCCCGTCGATCGGCCTGCTGCAGGTCATCAAGCCGACCTTCGACGCGTACCACGTCCCCGGGACCAAGAAGAGCCAGTGGGACCCGGTCGCCAACATCGTCGCCGCCTGCAACTACGCGGCTGACCGGTACGGCTCCATGGACAACGTGAACAGCGCCTACTGAGCCGGTTCTCCCACGCCGAAGGGCGGCACCCCGCGCGGGGTGCCGCCCTTCGGCGTGTGCGCCGCCCTTAGGCGGGGTGCCTCCACGCATCCTACTTGCGCATGACCTCCGGCTCGTGGCGGCGCAGCAGGCGCGCCACGATCACGCCGCAGATGGCGCCGAGTGCCAGGAGCGCGCCCATGTCGACCAGCCACTGGGCCACCTCGTGATCCCACAGGGGGTCCGTCTCGGTGGGGTCGTCCTGGTTGGGGAACAGCACGTTCAGCTGCGCGGTGGTGCCGGCGGCGGCGACGGCCCAGCGGGACGGCATCAGGTACGAGAACTCGTTGACGCCGACCTGGCCGTGCAGGGTGAACAGACAGCCGGTGAAGACGACCTGGATGATCGCGAACATCACGAGCAGCGGCATGGTCTTCTCGGCGGTCTTCACCAGCGAGGAGATGATCAGGCCGAACATCATGGAGGTGAAGCCGAGCGCCATGATCGGCAGGCTCAGTTCCAGCCGCACCAGGGAGGAGCCGAAGAGCAGGCCCTCGTCCGGCACCTCACGCATGCCGAAGCCGATGCCGCCGATGATCGCACCCTGGATGACCGTGATCACCCCGAGGACGATCACCTTCGACATGAGGTACGCCGAACGCGACAGGCCCGTGGCCCGTTCCCGTTCGTAGATGACCCGTTCCTTGATCAGTTCTCGTACGGAGTTGGCGGCGCCGGCGAAGCAGGCGCCGACGGCCAGGATCAGCAGGATCGTCGCCGCGCTGCCGTTCGGGCCGCGGGGGCTCGGCGTGAGCCCGTACTCCGAGCTGATCAGCGTGGAGACCACGCCCAGGACGGCCGGGAGTATCACCATCAGGGCCAGGAAGCCCCGGTCGGAGGCGATGACGGACACATAGCGGCGGATCAGGGTCCACAGCTGCGCGCCCCAGCTCTGCGGCTTGGGCGGACGCATCGACTGGGCCGACGGCATCTCCACCGACTGCGGGGCGACGGCGTCGATGTCCGCGGCGTACATCTGGTAGTGCTGCGAGCCCTTCCAGCGGCCCGCCCAGTCGTAGTCGCGGTAGTTCTCGAAGGCGGAGAAGACGTCGGCCCAGGTCTCGTAGCCGAAGAAGTTCAGCGCCTCCTCCGGCGGACCGAAGTACGCCACCGAGCCGCCGGGCGCCATCACCAGCAGCTTGTCGCAGAGCGCCAGCTCGGCCACGGAGTGGGTCACGACGAGGACCGTGCGGCCGTCGTCGGCCAGGCCGCGCAGCAGCTGCATGACGTCGCGGTCCATGCCCGGGTCGAGGCCCGAGGTGGGCTCGTCCAGGAAGATCAGCGACGGCTTGGTCAGCAGCTCCAGCGCCACGGATACGCGCTTGCGCTGGCCGCCGGAGAGGGCGGTGATCTTCTTGGTCTTGTGGATGTCGAGCTTCAGCTCGCGCAAGACCTCGTCGATCCGCGCCTCGCGCTCCTGCGGGGTGGTGTCCGCGGGGAAGCGGAGCTTCGCGGCGTACTTGAGCGCGGTGCGGACGGTCAGCTCCTTGTGCAGGATGTCGTCCTGCGGGACCAGACCGATGCGCTGACGGAGCTCGGCGAACTGCTTGTACAGGTTCCGGTTGTCGTAGAGGACGTCGCCCTGGTTGGCGGGGCGGTAACCGGTGAGCGCCTTGAGCAGCGTCGACTTGCCCGAACCGGACGGGCCGATGACCGCGACGAGCGACTTCTCCGGGACGCCGAACGAGACGTCCTTGAGGATCTGCTTGCCGCCGTCCACCGTGACGGTGAGGTGACGGGCCGAGAAGGAGACCTCACCGGTGTCGACGAACTCCTCGAGCCGGTCGCCGACCAGCCGGAACGTCGAGTGACCGACGCCGACGATGTCGCTCGGGCCGATGAGGGCGGAGCCCGACTTGGCGAGCGGCTGGCCATTGACGTACGTGCCGTTGTGCGAGCCGAGGTCACGGATCTCGAAGCGGCCGTCGGGCGTCGCGTGGAACTCGGCGTGGTGGCGCGAGACCTGGAGGTCGGAGACGACCAGCTCGTTCTCGAGCGCACGGCCGATGCGCATGACGCGGCCCAGTGCCAGCTGGTGGAAGGTGGTGGGGCTGCGTTCGCCGTGGACCGGCACGGCCATCGGGGCGCTGCCGCCCTGGCCCGGGACCTTCTGCGCGAGCTGCTCGACGGGGCCGGGGTGGCCGGCGGGGCCGGGCTGCTGGTGCGGGACGTGCGGCTGGGCCGGGGCGTGTGCCTGGGCCGGGGGGTGCGCCTGGTGGGGCTGCTGGGGCTGGGGCTGCTGCTGGGGCCAGCCCTGCTGGTGCGGCTGCTGCTGGTGCGGCGCGGCGGCCGGGGCCTGCTGCTGCCAGGCCTGCTGCGGCGGGCTCTGGTGGGCGGCGGCCTGAGGGGCTTGGGCCTGGGGAGCGGCGGCGGCCTGGGCGCTGTACGCCCCCGCTCCGGCCGCTGCGTCGGTCAGGCTCACCCGCGGGCCGTCGGTCGCGTTGCCGAGGTGCACGGCGGAGCCGGGGCCTATCTCCACCTGGTGGATCCGCTGGCCCTGCACATAGGTGCCGTTGGTGGAGCCGTGGTCCTCCACGACCCAACTGCGGCCGTTCCAGCTGACCGTGGCGTGTCGCCACGAGACCCTTGCGTCGTCGATCACCAGGTCGCCCTGCGGATCACGTCCGAGGGTGTACGACCTGGACGGATCGAGAGTCCAGGTCCTTCCGTTCAATTCCAGTACGAGTTCCGGCACTCCATGCCCCACTACTTGTCCCCCGAGTTCCCCCCGTCGCAGGGAGTCTAGGGATGGCGAACATCGGGGGGAACTATTTCAGGCCCGGTGCCCGAATCGAAAGTCGGGCAGTGTGAAGAGAGCGCGCAGGCCCTCCGGCACCCTGCGTCCGCGAGCCGTCGGCCCGGGTGAAATGCGACCGGAGAGCGCCAAGTACCCGCGTTTGGGCATGAATCCGGCTCGACCAGCGTGACTCGGTACGAATCGTGAGTCCTTCGGGTCCTTGTGTACGGGGACGGCAGTGGTGGGCGGATCCTGCGGGGTGGTGTGATCCTGGCCTCGATCGCCACCGTGGGCCGGCTGACGGTGGCCCTGGCGGGCGTCGCGGTTCGCGTACCGACCCCGTTGGAGGCGGACGGGGCGAGGCCGCTCGTGCGACGAGGCGAATCGTGGTGGCTCTGGGCGTGGGCGTTTCGGTGACGCCACGGGGTGGGGTGTCCGGGTGCGGCCCGGGCGGCGCGGCGAACCGAGGAGCCGTAGCGGCCGTGGCGGCGGGCAGCAGTGGTGGCGGGCGGGTACGGGTGCGTGGCGGTCGTGGGTGCCGTGGCGGTCGTGGACCCCGCCGGCGAGTGGAGGGGGCGGCGCCCGTTCCACTCGCCGGACGGGCGGCCGCGGGGTCTCGGGTCGGGGCGCGGTGGCGGTGGGGCTGCCGTACGGCCGGGCCCGCCCGTACGGGGCGCGGGGCGGCGGTCCGGGGCGCCCCGGGGACGGGTCGGTGTCCGTTACTCGGGACGGGGCGCGCCCGACCGCGTGGGGGCCGATACGGTGGGGGGACCATGAGCGCATCGCAGACCTCTGACATCCCCACCCTTCTTGTCAAGATCTTCGGGAAGGACCGCCCGGGGATCACGGCCGGGCTGTTCGACACCCTGGCCGCCTTCTCCGTTGACGTGATCGACATCGAGCAGGTCGTGACCCGTGGCCGCATCGTTCTGTGCGCGCTCGTCACAAAGCCGACCGTGAGCAGCGAGGGGGAGCTGCGAGCCACCGTGCACAGCTGGACCGAGTCCCTCGGGCTCCAGGCGGAGATCATCTCCGGTACGGGTGACAACCGGCCTCGCGGGTCCGGGCGCTCGCACGTCACGGTCCTCGGTCATCCGCTGACGGCCGAGAACACCGCGGCCATAGCGGCCACGATCACCGGGACGGGCGGCAACATCGACCGTATCTTCCGGCTGGCGAAGTACCCGGTGACGGCCGTGGAGTTCGCGGTGTCGGGTGCGGAGACGGCGCCCCTGCGCACCGCGCTGGCCCGGCAGGCCCACGAGATCGGCGTGGACGTGGCGGTGGTGTCGGCGGGTCTGCACCGCAGGGCGCAGCGGCTGGTCGTCATGGATGTGGACTCGACGCTCATCCAGGACGAGGTGATCGAGCTCTTCGCGGCGCACGCGGGCTGCGAGGAGCAGGTCGCGGAGGTGACGGCGCGGGCGATGCGCGGCGAGCTGGACTTCGAGCAGTCCCTGCACGCGCGCGTGGCGCTGCTCGCCGGGCTGGACGAGTCGGTCGTGGACAAGGTGCGGGCCGAGGTCAGGCTGACCTCCGGGGCGCGCACCCTGATCCGTACGCTCAAGCGGCTCGGTTACCAGGTCGGTGTGGTGTCGGGCGGGTTCACGCAGGTCACGGACGACCTGAAGGTGCGGCTCGGGCTGGACTTCGCGTCGGCCAACACGCTGGAGATCGTCGACGGCAAGCTGACCGGTCGGGTCACCGGCGAGGTCGTCGACCGGGCCGGCAAGGCCCGGTTGCTCCGCCGGTTCGCCGCCGAGGCCGGCGTACCGCTCGCGCAGACGGTGGCGATCGGCGATGGCGCCAACGACCTGGACATGCTGAACACAGCCGGTCTCGGCGTGGCCTTCAACGCCAAGCCGGTGGTGCGCAGGGCGGCGCACACGGCCGTCAGCGTGCCGTTCCTGGACACCGTGCTGTACCTGCTGGGCATCACCCGTGAAGAGGTCGAGGCGGCGGACGCCGACCAGGGCCGGCCGACCGGGTCCGGCCGGCCGGCCGAGTGAGCCCCTCACAACAGGTCCGACAGGGCCGCACATCGGGAAGGCCCGGGCACCTCGCGGTGTCCGGGCCTTCCCGATGGGTGTACGTACGGGCCGGAAGGCCTAGTCGTGGGGCGCCCAGTAGCTGAGCAGGGTGCCCACGCCGTGCTCCACGGACTTCCAGGAGCCGCTGAAGCCGATGACGGCGAAGGCGGAGGTCGGGAAGCCGCCCCGGTTCATCCGCGCCACGGTGTCCCCGTCCGCCTGGCCGGCGAGGGCGTCGGCGACGGCGTGCATGCCGGGGTTGTGCCCGATGACGAGAAGGTCGTTCACGTCCTCGGGGGTTTCGTTGAGCAGCGCGATGATCTCCCCGGGTGAGGCTTCGTAGAGCCGCTCCTCGTACACGGTCCTGGGCCGCTGCGGCAATTCGTGCACCGCCAGCTTCCATGTCTCGCGGGTCCTGGCCGCGGTCGAGCACAGGGCCAGATCGAAGGTGATGCCGGTTTCGGCGAGCCGCCGGCCGGCCACGGGGGCGTCCTTGCGGCCTCGCTCCGCGAGCGGGCGCTCGTGGTCGGACACCTGGGGCCAGTCGGCCTTCGCATGCCGGAGTAGCACGATCCTGCGGGGTGTATCGACGCTCATGCTCCCCAGCTTCGCATGAAACACGCCATGGGGCGGTGGGTGTTGACCAGCTCGCCCGCCTACCGAGCGAGTGTGTGCTGGATCCGCTCGATGATCCGGCCGACCGCCGGGTCGCCGTCCGTCGCGTGCGCCTCACCGCCCCCGGTTATCAGCCCGAAGAGGACCGCGAAGGCGAGCACGGGCAGGGTCACGGCCCACCACGGGAGCCGGGTGGCGGCAGTGCCGCCGGTGCCACCGGTGGTGGCGCGCGTCCGCTGGTACGTACGGGCCGACATGGCCGCCTCCGTGGGTCCGTGGTGCCGAGGTCGAGGTGGCCCCCACGCTACGGATCATGGGCTGCCCGGCCCATCCGGCAGTCCACCCACTCGACCCTGACCCTGGCCCCCTAGGGGATGGTGGGGCCAGCCCCACCGTCCCGGGTCACGGCGAGGCGATGGTCGCGATGATGCCGATGATCACGCCGATCGCCAGCATCGTGCCGAACACGAGGAGGAGCTTCTTCTGACCGTTCTGCGGATTCGGGTCGAGCACAGGCTGCATGGCCCTAGTCTCGCACCTCAGCCCTCGTCCTCGATCGTCCGGTCCCGTCCGGCGACGATCCCCACGATCACCTGCGGCACCATCAGTCCCGCCATCAGCGCGAGGGGGGCGCCCCAGCCGCCGCTGTGCTCGTAGAGGGTGCCCACCAGGGTCGGTCCGGGGATGGAGATGAGGTAGCCGACGCTCTGGGCGAAGGCGGAGAGCCTGACGACGCCGCCCCCGGTCCGGGAGCGCATGCCGATCATGGTGAGGGCGAGCGGGAAGGCGCAGTTGGAGACGCCGAGCAGGAGCGCCCAGGCCCAGGCCCCGGCCGCCGGGGCGAAGTGGAGACCGGCGTACCCGCTCATCCCGCACAGGCCGAGGACGACCACGATGGGGCCCTGGTTCTTCATACGGGTGGCGAGCCGGGGGATGACGAAGGCCAGCGGCACGCCCATCACCATGGTCACGGCGAGCAGCACACCGGCGGTGCCGGCGGAGACCCCCGCGTCCCGGAAGATCTGCGGCATCCAGCCCATGGTGATGTACGCGCCGGTGGCCTGGAGCCCGAAGAAGCAGCCGAGCGCCCAGGCCGTGCGGCTGCGGGTGATCCGCGGGACGGGGGCCTCCGCGTTCCCGGCGCGGTCGGCGGGGCCCGCGGCGCTCCGCGCACCCGTGCCGGTGGCCGCGCCCGGGTCCGTACCCGCACGCGCACCCGCGTCCGGGTCCGCACCCGCGCCCGTGTTCGTACCCGGACCACGGCCCTCGCTCGTCACGGTGACAGCGCCGGCGCCGGCGCCGCCCCCGCGGCGGACGAGCGGGAACCAGGCCACCACGGCGAGGGCTCCCAGGACCGCCCATACGGCCAGGCCGGCGCGCCAGCTGCCGCCGAGCGTGTCCGTGAGGGGGACGGTCGCGGCGGCCGCGAGGGAGGTGCCGAGGGCGAGGGCCATCGAGTACAGGCCCGTCATGGTGCCGACGCGGTCGGGGAAGTACCGCTTGACGATCACCGGCATCAGGACGTTGCTGACGGCGATGCCCATCAGGGCGAGGGCGCTGGCGGCCAGGAACGCGATCGTGCCGCCGGCGAAGGGGCGGATGGCCAGGCCGGCCGTGATGGCCGCCATACCGGCGAACACGATGGCGCCGGGGCCGAAGCGATGGGCGAGCCGGGGGGCGGTGATGCCGAAGACGGCGAAGCAGAGGGGCGGTACGGAGGTGAGGACGCCGGCGACGCCACCGCTCATGTGCAGACCCGTCCGCACCTCCTCCAGGAGGGCGCCGAGGCTGGTGATGGCGGGGCGGAGGTTGAGCGCGGCGAGGACGAGCCCGACGATCAGGAGGCGGGGGAACCACGCCGTGGCCGTGTGTTGGGGAGCGGCTCCGCCGGGGGCAGGCGCCGGGGGACGGGCCCTCGTGTGCGTCTGGGCATGGGTCTGCGGCTCGTCGGACATGGATCCATCATAGAATCATGGGATGATTGGCTGTCCAATCCTCTTTAGAGGGTCTATCCCAGGAGCCAAGGAGCACCATGGCGCTCAGCTCTCCCCGCCGATCCGCGCTCTCCGACCAGGTGATCGCCGAGCTACGGAACCAGATCACCTCGGGCGAGTGGCCGGTCGGCTCCCGGATCCCCACCGAGCCCGAGCTGGTCGAGCAGCTGGGCGTCGCCCGCAACACCGTCCGTGAAGCGGTCAGGGCACTCGCCCACAACGGTCTGCTGGACATCCGCCAGGGCTCCGGCACCTACGTCGTCGCGACCAGCGAACTGGCCGGCGTGATGCACCGGCGGTTCGCGGCCGCCGACCCCCGGCACATCGCCGAACTGCGCTCCACGCTGGAGTCCTCGGCCGCCCGGCTGGCCGCGCAGCGGCGAACGGAGCGGGACATGGGGCAGCTGGACGCCCTCCTCGCCCGGCGTGAGGAGGCCTGGCAGGCAGGCGACGCGGAGCGGTTCGTGGCGGCCGACGCGACCTTCCACCTCGCGGTGGTCGCCGCCTCGCACAACGAGGTCATGTCCGAGCTCTACGCCGACCTGGGGCATCTGCTGCGGGACTGGCTGCGCGACGACGTGGGCCAGGACCTGCGGCCGGAGAACCACCTGGACCACGCGCGGCTGGTGGAGGCCATCAGGGCCGGTGACGCCGGTGCGGCGGCCTCGGAGGCGGCCGGCTACCCGTTCGCGTGCCTCAGCGGCGATCGGGCACCGGCTGGTGACTGATCCAGGCCTCGCGGACCTCCTTCCAGCAGCGCTGGGTCAGCTCCGCGTAGGCCGTGGGGCCCACTTCGACGGGCGCGCTGTCGGAGTCGATGTCCCACCACCGGGCGCACTCGACGTGCAGCTGGACGCGGTCCGTGCCGGGGTTGGGGTTGTGGCAGTACGCGGTGACGCGGGAGCCCTCTACCGACGTACGGCAGGAGGCGACGTACACGTCCTTCTCGGCGGCGTGGGTGTGAGCGGCGAGCGCGATCCCCGACAGCAGGACGGCGGTGGCGGACAGGGCCACCGCCTGCCGGCGCCTCGCCCGGCGCAGCGCGCCGGGCTTCCACCCGTACGCCGCCTCGCGCTCCGCCTGGTACTCCGCTTGGTGCTTCGTCTGGTGCTTCGTCTGGTGTTCCGCCTGGTGCCTGGTACGCACAGCCCACCTCCACCCCGAACTCCACGAGCCACGGACAAGCATTCCGTTCCGCACCAGTCTGCCGTGATTACGGTGACTCTTCGACTCGGGAGTGCTGCGGAACGTACACGAGTGCGAGCGAGAACGCGCGAAGGCCGCGCGCCGCTCCCCCGGAGCGGTGCGCGGCCTTCGGGCGCGCGGTGGACTCAGGCGCCCATGATGTGCACGCCACCGTCGACGTGCACGATCTCGCCGGTCGTCTTCGGGAAGAAGTCCGACAGCAGCGCGACGATGCCGCGGCCGGTGGGCTCCGGGTCCGTCATGTCCCACTCGAGCGGGGAGCGCTCGTCCCACACCTTCGCCAGGTCGGTGAAGCCAGGGATGGACTTGGCGGCCATCGAGCGGAGCGGGCCGGCGGAGATCAGGTTGCAGCGCACGTTCTGCTTGCCGAGGTCACGGGCCACGTAGCGGCTGGTGGCCTCCAGCGCGGCCTTGGCCGGGCCCATCCAGTCGTACTGCGGCCAGGCGAACTGCGCGTCGAAGGTGAGGCCGACGACCGAGCCGCCGTCGCGCATCAGCGGCAGGCAGGCCATCGTCAGGGACTTCAGCGAGAACGCCGAGACGTGCATCGCCGTCGCCACCGACTCGAACGGCGTGTTGAGGAAGTTGCCGCCGAGCGCGTCCTGCGGGGCGAAGCCGATGGAGTGGACGACGCCCTCGAGGCCGCCGAGCTCCTCGCCGACCACGTCCGCGAGCCGGTTCAGGTGCTCGTCGTTGGTGACGTCGAGCTCGATGACCTTGGCGGGCTTGGGGAGCTTCTTGGCGATGCGCTCGGTCAGCGTGGGCCGCGGGAAGGCGGTCAGGATGACCTCGGCGCCCTGCTCCTGGGCCACCTTGGCGGCGTGGAAGGCGATGGAGGACTCCATCAGCACACCCGTGACGAGGATGCGCTTGCCGTCGAGAATTCCGCTCATGTGATCAGTGACCCATGCCCAATCCGCCGTCAACCGGGATGACGGCTCCAGTGATGTACGAGGCGTCGTCGGACGCGAGGAACCGCACCGCGGCGGCGATCTCGTCGGGCTGCGCGTAGCGGCCGAGCGGCACCTGGGCGACGATGCCCGCCCGCTGCTCCTCGGTGAGCACCTTGGTCATGTCGGTGTCGACGAAACCGGGTGCGACGACATTGAACGTGATGTTGCGCGAGCCCAGCTCACGGGCGAGGGAGCGCGCGAAGCCGACCAGGCCGGCCTTGGAGGCGGCGTAGTTGGCCTGGCCCGCCGAACCCAGCAGCCCGACCACCGAGGAGATCAGGACGACCCGGCCCTTCTTGGCGCGCAGCATGCCGCGGTTGGCACGCTTGACGACGCGGAAGGTGCCGGTGAGGTTGGTGTCGAGGACGGAGGTGAAGTCGTCCTCGGACATCCGCATCAGCAACTGGTCCTTGGTGACACCGGCGTTGGCCACCAGCACCTCCACCGGACCGTGCTTCTCCTCGATCTCCTTGTAGGCCTGCTCCACCTGCTCGGCGTCGGTGATGTCGCACCGGACGGCGAGGAAGCCCTCCTTGGCGAGCTCCGCCGGATCGCCGGAGCGGTACGTGATCGCGACCCTGTCGCCGGCGTCGACGAAGGCCCGGGCGATGGCGAGGCCGATGCCCCGGTTGCCTCCGGTGACGAGAACCGAGCGGCTCAACGGATCACCCTTTCCATAAGCGGTGTGGTACCTCGGAAACCTATCGGTCCGGCCCCCGCTACGGAGAATCGACCCCTGACAGTGGCGTAGGGGCGTCACTGTCGGGTCCCTACAGAAGGCCCCTGCGGAAAGCCCTGGGCAGGGAACCGTGCGGCGCGACATGATCGGGGCGACCGGTCTCATACGACAGGAGACATTTCGTGCCTCATTCCATCGACGAAGCCTTCACGGCGCTGCCGCTGCGGGCGCTCGCCGACGCGGCGCTCGCACGGGCCAGGGCCCTGGGCGCCGACCACGCCGACTTCCGTTTCGAGCGGGTGCGCAGCGCCTCGTGGCGGCTGCGGGACGCCAAGCCCGCCGGGTCGTCGGACACCACCGACCTCGGCTACGCGGTACGGGTGGTGCACGGCGGGGCCTGGGGGTTCGCTTCCGGGGTTGACCTGACCATGGACGCGGCCGCCAAGGTGGCGTCCCAGGCCGTGGCCATGGCGAAGCTGTCGGCGCAGGTGATCGCGGCGGCCGGCTCCGACGAACGCGTCGAGCTCGCGGACGAGCCGGTGCACGCGGACCGGACGTGGGTCTCGTCGTACGAGATCGACCCGTTCACCGTGCCGGACTCCGAGAAGAGCGGGCTGCTGGCGGAGTGGAGCGCCCGGCTGCTGCGCGCGGACGGGGTGGCGCACGTGGACGCCTCGCTGCTGACCGTCCACGAGAACAAGTTCTACGCGGACACCGCCGGGACGGTCACCACGCAGCAGCGTGTACGGCTGCATCCCCAGCTCACGGCCGTCGCGGTGGACGGGACGACCGGCGAGTTCGACTCGATGCGGACGATCGCGCCGCCGGCCGGACGCGGCTGGGAGTACCTGACCGGTACCGGCTGGGACTGGGACGGCGAGCTGGAGCGGATCCCGGAGCTGCTGGCCGAGAAGATGCGGGCACCGAGCGTGGAGGCGGGGAGGTACGACCTGGTCGTCGACCCGTCGAACCTCTGGCTGACGATCCACGAGTCGATCGGGCACGCCACGGAGCTGGACCGGGCGCTCGGCTACGAGGCGGCGTACGCGGGGACGTCGTTCGCCACCTTCGACCAGCTGGGGAAGCTGGTGTACGGCTCCCCGATCATGAACGTGACCGGTGACCGGACCGCCGAGCACGGGCTGGCCACGATCGGGTACGACGACGAGGGCGTCGAGGCGCAGAGCTGGGACCTGGTGAAGGACGGCACGCTGGT
Source organism: Streptomyces gobitricini (assembly GCF_039532985.1). Lineage (NCBI taxonomy): Bacteria > Bacillati > Actinomycetota > Actinomycetes > Kitasatosporales > Streptomycetaceae > Streptomyces > Streptomyces gobitricini. Next base: position 24,679 of record NZ_BAAASR010000027.1, read on the forward strand.
CGGCTACCAGCTGGACCGGCGGATCGCGAGGCTGACGGGCCTGGGCCGCTCCAACGGCTGCGCGTACGCGGACTCGCCGGGGCACGTGCCGGTACAGCGCATGGCGAACGTGTCGCTCCAGCCGGATCCGGGCGGGCTCTCCACGGAGGACCTGATCGGTGGCGTGGAGCGCGGGATCTACGTGGTCGGCGACCGGTCGTGGTCGATCGACATGCAGCGGTACAACTTCCAGTTCACCGGGCAGCGGTTCTTCCGGATCGAGAACGGACGGCTGGCCGGTCAGCTCCGCGACGTCGCGTACCAGGCGACGACGACGGACTTCTGGGGCTCCATGGAGAAGGTCGGCGGCCCGCAGACGTACGTCCTGGGCGGCGCCTTCAACTGCGGCAAGGCCCAGCCGGGCCAGGTCGCGGCGGTCTCGCACGGCTGCCCCTCCGCCCTGTTCCGGGGCGTGAACATCCTTAACACCGCGCAGGAGGGTGGCCGATGAGCCCCGTAGCGAAGCCGTACGAGATCGTCGAGCGGGCGCTGGAGCTGTCCCGCGCGGACGGGTGTGTCGTCATCGCGGACGAGCACTCGTCCGCCAACCTCCGCTGGGCCGGCAACGCCCTGACCACCAACGGCGTCACCCGCGGCCGGACCCTCACCGTCATCGCCACGGTCGACGGGGCGGAGGGCACCGCGTCCGGCGTGGTGTCCAGGTCGGCGGTGACCGCCGGGGAGCTGGAGCCGCTGGTACGGGCGGCCGAGGCCGCCGCGCGGGGCGCCGGGCCGGCCGAGGACGCGCAGCCGCTGGTGACCGGCGGTGAGGCGTCGCCCGACTTCACGGACGCGCCCGCCGAGACGTCCTCGGCCGTGTTCGCGGACTTCGCGCCCGCGCTGGGCGAGGCGTTCTCCCGGGCACGCGCGGGCGGCCGGGAGCTGTACGGGTTCGCGAACCACGAGCTGACCTCGACGTACCTGGGTACCTCGACGGGGCTGCGGCTGCGCCACGACCAGCCGTCCGGGACGCTGGAGCTCAACGCCAAGTCGCCGGACCGTACCCGGTCGGCGTGGACGGGGCACTCGACGCGGGACTTCAAGGACGTCGACCCGACGGCGCTCGACGCGGAGCTGGCACGGCGCCTGGGCTGGGCCGAGCGCCGTGTCGAGCTGCCCGCCGGGCGGTACGAGACGCTCCTGCCGCCTACCGCCGTCGCCGACCTGCTGATCTACCAGATGTGGTCGTCGGCCGCCCGGGACGCCGCGGAGGGCCGTACCGTCTTCTCCAAGCCGGGCGGCGGGACCCGGATCGGTGAGGCGCTCTCGCCGCTGCCGCTGACGCTGCGCAGTGACCCGAACGAGCCGGGTCTGGAGTCGGCGCCGTTCGTGATCGCGCACGCGTCGGGCGACGACTCGTCGGTCTTCGACAACGGACTGCCGCTGTCGCCCACCGAGTGGGTACGCGACGGCCGGCTGGACCACCTGGTCACCACGCGGCACAGCGCCGGGCTCACCCGGCTGCCCGTCACTCCCGGGATCGGCAACCTCGTCCTGGACGGCGGTGGCGAGCGGTCGCTGGAGGAGATGGTCGCCGCCACGGAACGCGGGCTGCTGCTGACCTGCCTGTGGTACATCCGCGAGGTCGACCCGGCGACGCTGCTGCTGACCGGGCTGACCAGGGACGGCGTGTATCTCGTGGAGAACGGTGAGGTCGTCGGCGAGGTGAACAACTTCCGGTTCAACGAGTCCCCGGTGGACCTGCTGTCGCGGGCCGCGGAGGCGGGGCGGACGGAGCGGACGCTGCCGCGCGAGTGGAGCGACTGGTTCACCCGGGCCGCGATGCCGCCGGTGCGGGTGCCGGACTTCAACATGAGTTCGGTCAGCCAGGGCGTATGACCCCCATAGACTGGCCCGCACATCGTTACATCGTTCAAGGAGACACGACACCGTGACGGACATCGTCGACGAGCTGAAGTGGCGTGGGCTCTTCGCCCAGTCCACCGACGAGGACGCTCTGCGCAAGGCTCTCGCGGACGGTCCGGTCACGTTCTATTGCGGCTTCGACCCCACCGCGGCCAGCCTGCACGTGGGGCACCTGGTGCAGGTGCTCACCGTCCGCCGGCTCCAGCAGGCCGGCCACCGGCCGCTGGCGCTGGTGGGTGGCGCGACGGGGCAGATCGGCGACCCGCGCCCGACCGCGGAGCGCACCCTGAACGATCCCGCGACCGTCGCGCAGTGGGTGAGCCGGCTGCGCTCGCAGATCGAGCCGTTCCTGTCCTTCGAGGGTGAGAACGCCGCGGTCATGGTCAACAACCTGGACTGGACCGCGGGCATGACCGCGATCGAGTTCCTGCGCGACATCGGCAAGCACTTCCGGGTCAACAAGATGCTCACCAAGGACTCGGTCGCCCGGCGGCTGGAGTCGCAGGAGGGCATCAGCTACACCGAATTCAGCTACCAGCTGCTCCAGGGCATGGACTTCCTGGAGCTGTACCGGCGCTACGGCTGTGTGCTCCAGCAGGGCGGCAGCGACCAGTGGGGCAACCTCACGGCGGGCCTGGACCTGATCCACAAGCTGGAGCCGCACGCGCAGGTGCACGCGCTGGCCACCCCGCTGATGACCAAGTCCGACGGCACCAAGTTCGGCAAGACCGAGGGCGGGGCCGTCTGGCTGGACCCGGAGATGACCACGCCGTACGCGTTCTACCAGTTCTGGCTGAACGTGGACGACCGGGACGTCTCCGCCTACATGCGCATCCTCAGCTTCAGGAGCCGCGAGGAGCTGGAGGAGCTGGAGAAGGTCACCGAGGAGCGTCCGCAGGCCCGTACGGCCCAGCGCGCGCTCGCGGAGGAGCTGACGACGCTGGTGCACGGCGCCGAACAGTGCGCCGCGGTGATCGCCGCCTCGAAGGCGCTGTTCGGGCAGGGCGAGCTGGCGGAGCTGGACGAGGCGACGCTGGCCGCGGCGCTCGCGGAGCTGCCGCACGCCAGGGTCACCGAGCCCGGCGCGGTGACGGACCTCTTCGCGGAGGTGGGTCTGGCGCCGAGCAAGTCCGCGGCGCGCCGCACGATCAAGGAGGGCGGCGCGTACGTGAACAACGTCAAGGTGACCGCCGAGGACGCCGTGGTCACCGCCGCCGACCTGCTGCACGGGCGCTGGCTGGTGCTGCGGCGCGGCAAGAAGAACCTGGCGGCGATCGAGGTCGCCCCGGGCTGACGCGCCCGGCTCCGTCGCGAGGCGGCGCCCCGGGAGCGCGCAGGCACCCCGGGGCGTCGCCTCGCCTCGTCCGTCAGGCTCGCCGTTTACTGCCGCTCACTGACATGTAGAGCATGTCACCGAGGCCGACGATGACGACCGCGGCCACGACCTGGAGGGCGTGCCTGCCCCAGTCGATGCCCGGGGTCGCCTCGATGCCGAAGGCCCTGGCGAGGGCATTACCGGCGATGGCACCGATGATGCCGAAGATGGTGATGAGCCACAGCGGACTGTGCTGTTTGCCCGGCAGGATCGCCTTGGCCAGCAGGCCCAGCACGAATCCGACGATAATCGCCCACAACCAGCCCATGGCTGCCTCCTCGGTACGGATTGACGTGAGCAGTCCCGACTAGTCTCGGCCCGACCGGCGTACGGCGCATGTCGGACGGGGCCGTACGTGTGAGGCGCGACCACCCGCGGCCCGGTGACGGACGGCCCCGGTCTCGTATGCGGCGGAGGGCGGGCGTACGGTGGAAACAGGCCGGTCCGCAAGCGTCCGGCGCGAGTGTGCGGGTGGTGGAACGCGATGCGGAAGCACGGGAGCGACGAGGTCTTCCGGATCACCGGCGCCCGTCAGGGCCTGGCGGACGATGTACGGGGCCGGCAACGGCGTTATGTCATCTCGATGTCCGTGCGGACCCTCGCGGTGATCGCGGCCGCGTCCCTGTGGAACGTCCAGCGCCACGTGGCGATCGTCGCACTGGTGCTGGGGGCCGTGCTGCCGTACGTCGCGGTGGTGATCGCCAACGCGGGCCGCGAGAGCGCGCCCCCGCAGCCGCAGGGCTTCGTACCGGCTCCGGAGAATGAGCGCCCGGTACTGTTGCCGGGGCCTCCCGCCGGGGCCGGGGAACGGGCGCATACGGAACCGGCGGCGGAACCGGCGGCGGAGCACCGGGACCGTCAAAAACCCCCGCAGGAGCGCCAGTACGAGCAGAGCTGATTCGTCAGCGGTCTGCAAAGCTCAAGAAAAGCTCAGATCAATCATGTGGTTTCCGTGCACTCCACCCCGGTCCCCGTGACATACTTCGTAGGCGCTCCGCATCCCCCGTCGGAGCGACGGACCGACGCCGGGCAGCTCCCCCCGTGGCTGCCCGGCGTCGCCTTTGTCCGGGTTGTTCGGGCCTTCGTTTGGACGTGTTGTGAGCGACGAAACCACCCCCGTCTGTTCCGCCAAGGGTTGCCGCACGGCGGCGGTGTGGGTGCTGGCGTGGAACAACCCGAAGCTGCACACTCCGGAGCGCCGCAAGACCTGGCTGGCGTGCGACGACCACCGCGAGCACCTGTCCCGGTTCCTGGACGTACGGGCCTTCCTGAAGGACGTGGTCGCACTGTCCGAGTGGGAGTCCCGACCCTCCGGGGAGTGAGCGGCACGGGTCGCCGGGTCAGCCGCCGATCGCCGACATCGGGCGCTCGGGCTGCAGGAAGCTCGGGTCGTCCAGCCCGGACCCGGCCTTCTTACCCCACATCGCGAGCCGCCATATGCGGGCGATCTCCTCGTCCGGCGCGTCCGAGCGCAGGGCTGCCCGCAGGTCCGTCTCCTCCTGGGCGAACAGGCAGGTGCGCACCTGGCCGTCGGCCGTGAGCCTGGTCCGGTCGCAGGCCCGGCAGAAGGGCCGGGTGACGGAGGCGATGACGCCCACCCGGTGCGGCCCGCCGTCGACGATCCAGCGCTCGGCCGGTGCCGAGCCGCGCTTCTCGTCGGGCTCGGGGTCGAGGGTGAAGCGCGTGCGGAGCGACGCGAGGATGTCACCGGCGGTGATCATGCCGTCGCGCTTCCAGCCGTGCTGGGCGTCCAGCGGCATCTGTTCGATGAAGCGCAGCTCGTAGTCGTTCTCGACGGCCCAGGCGAGCAGGTCGGGGGCTTCGTCGTCGTTGAGCCCCGGCATCAGGACCGAGTTGACCTTGACCGGCGTGAGCCCGGCGTCGCGGGCGGCCTGGAGGCCCTCCAGGACGTCCTTGTGGCGGTCCCGGCGGGTGAGGGTCTTGAAGACGTCGGGGCGCAGGGTGTCGAGGGAGACGTTGACCCGGTCCAGACCGGCGGCCTTGAGGGCGGCCGCGGTGCGCTTGAGGCCGATGCCGTTGGTGGTCAGCGACATCCTGGGGCGGGGCTCCAGGGCGGCGCAGCGCTCCACGATCCCGACGAGGCCGGGGCGCAGGAGCGGCTCGCCGCCGGTGAAGCGGACCTCGGTGATGCCGAGGCCGGTGACGGCGATGTCTATCAGCCGGACGATCTCGTCGTCCGTGAGGAGATCGGGCTTGGCGAGCCACTGCAGCCCCTCTTCGGGCATGCAGTACGTGCACCGGAGGTTGCACCGGTCGGTGAGCGAGACGCGCAGGTCGGTGGCGACTCGGCCGTATGTGTCGATGAGCACGGTGGGTGCCCTCCCCCGGTTGCCAGGTTGCGTATACCAAGGAGCCTACGTGACACCGCCGACAACGACACGGGCCATTGTCCACAGGAGCGGCACGGCCGCGTCGTAGGGATCTACGACGATCCCCCGGCGCGGCCGCGTACGGTCGCACACCGTGTGCGCGTCAGTGCGCTCCGACGCCGGTGAGGGACTTGACCTCGAGCTCGGCGTACTTGCCCCGGTCCGGCTCCTCCTTCGACAGCAGGGAGCCGAGCCAGCCGAGCAGGAAGCCCAGCGGGATGGAGATGAGACCCGGGTTCTCCAGCGGGAACCAGGCGAAGTCGGCGCCGGGGAACATCGAGCTGGGCTTGCCGGAGACGACCGGCGAGAACAGCACGAGCGCCACGGACGCGGTCAGGCCGCCGTAGATGGACCAGAGGGCGCCCTGGGTGGTGAACCGCTTCCAGAACAGGCTGTAGAGGATCGTCGGCAGGTTCGCCGACGCGGCGACCGCGAAGGCGAGGGCGACGAGGCCGGCCACGTTCAGGTCGCGGGCCAGCGCGCCGAGCGCGATGGAGACGATGCCGATGAAGACCGTCGCCCAGCGGGCGGCGCGGACCTCCTCCTTGTCGGTGGCCTGCCCCCGGCGGATCACGTTGGCGTAGATGTCGTGCGCGAAGGACGAGGACGAGGCCAGGGTGAGACCGGCGACGACGGCGAGGATGGTGGCGAAGGCGACCGCGGAGATCACGGCGAGCAGGATCGCGCCGCCGGTGGAGCCACCCCCGCCGCCGATCTCCAGCGCGGCCAGCGGCGCGGCGGTGTTGCCCGCCTTGTTGGAGGCGATGATGTCGCCGGGCTTGAGCAGGGCGGCGGCGCCGAAGCCGAGCACGATGGTCATCAGGTAGAAGGCGCCGATGATGCCGATGGCCCAGTTGACGGACTTGCGGGCGGCCTTGGCCGTCGGCACGGTGTAGAAGCGGATCAGGATGTGCGGCAGGCCGGCGGTGCCGAGCACCAGCGCGATGCCGAGCGAGATGAAGTCCAGCTTCGAGGTGCCGGTGGCGCCGTACTTGAGGCCCGGTTCGAGGAAGGCCGAGCCCTTGCCGCTGTTGGCGGCGGCGGTGCCGAGCAGGTCGGAGAGGTTGAAGCCGAACTTCAGCAGGATAAGGAAGGTGATGAGCAGGGTGCCCGCGATGAGCAGGACGGCCTTGACCATCTGCACCCAGGTGGTGCCCTTCATGCCTCCGATGGTCACGTACACGATCATCAGTACGCCGACGAGGGCGACGATCGCGATCTTGCCGCCGTCCGAGGTGATGCCGAGCAGCAGCGAGACGAGGACGCCCGCGCCGGCCATCTGGGCGAGCAGGTAGAAGATCGAGACGACGATGGTGGAGGTGCCCGCGGCGGTGCGGACGGGGCGCTGGCGCATGCGGTACGCGAGGACGTCGCCCATGGTGTACCGGCCGGAGTTGCGCAGCGGTTCGGCGACCAGGAGCAGGGCGACCAGCCAGGCGACCAGGAAGCCGATGGAGTAGAGGAACCCGTCGTACCCGAAGAGGGCGATGGCGCCCGCGATGCCGAGGAACGACGCGGCGGACATGTAGTCGCCGGAGATGGCGAGCCCGTTCTGGAAGCCGGTGAACTGGCGCCCGCCGGCGTAGAAGTCCGAGGCGTTCCTCGTCTGGCGGCCGGCCCAGACGGTGATGAAGAGCGTCGCGACGACGAAGGCCCCGAAGAGCGTGATGATCAGGGGCCGGTGCTCCGAGGCGTCGGACGCGGCGGCCAGCAGGGCCGTGCCGGTGGCGGTTGTGCTGCTCATGCGTCGGCCTCCATACCGGACTCCATGCGGGACTTGATGACCTCGGCCTTGGGGTCGAGCTTCTCGGCGGCGTGCCGGGAGTAGAACCAGGCGATGAGGAAGGTGGTCAGGAACTGGCCGAGGCCGAGGACCAGCGCGACGTTGACGTTGCCGAACACCTTGGTGCCCATGAAGCCGCCCGCGTAGTTGGACAGCAGCACGTACAGCAGGTACCAGGCGATGAAGGCGATGGTCAGGGGGAAGGCGAAGGAGCGGTAGGTGCGGCGCAGCTCGCCGAATTCCGCGCTCTCCTGCACCTCGACGAAAGACTCTGTCGTGGGCTGGGCGGGACTGGTGTCCGTACCGCCCTCGGGCGGCGGTGCATCGGTAACCACGGAAACTCCTCGCGACGCTGGTGCGCTGGGCATGGACAAGAACCTCACGGTGGGGGGCCGGAACTCGCTCGTGCTCTCCCCTGTCAACGGCACGGAAGCAACGGCGACGCGGTTCACCTGGGCCCTTTTTCTTTCCCGAAGTCATTGATGGGCCGGGATGATCGGAGATAACTTCGCTCGTCATGCACCTGTCCACGCACAACCGGTGCGTGGGCGGCTCTCAGGATGATGTGGAGAACCCATGGCTCATCTGCGATCGGGACGCGCGCGAATACTCGCGCTGCCCGCCGGTCTGGCGCTCACGGCCTCGCTCGGTCTGCTGCCGGCCACCGCGGCCTCGGCCGCCCCGCTGGACGAGACCACGACCGCCGGGGCCGCCGCCGTCGCGACGAACGGCCCGAAGATGTCGTACGTCGTGAACGTGACGGGCGGTCACTCCACCGCCAAGGCGGTGAAGAAGGCGATATCCGCGGCGGGCGGCACCGTGGTGATCGCCTATGACCAGATCGGTGTCATCGTCGTCCACTCGCAGAACCCGGACTTCGCCACCACGATCCGCGGAGTGCGGGGGGTGAAGTCGGCGGGGGCCACCAGGACCGCGCCGCTCGCCGCCCAGACCACCACCGACGTCGACGCGGAGCAGCCCCTGTCCGCCAAGGAGGCACGGGCGGCGGCCGACCGGGCGGACGACGACCAGGACCCGTTCGAGCCCCTGCAGTGGGACCTGCCGGCCATCAAGGCGGACAAGGCCCACGAGAAGTCGCTCGGCAGCGAGAAGGTCACCGTCGCCGTCCTGGACACGGGTGTCGACGACACCCACCCGGACCTGGCCCCCAACTTCGACCGCGCGGCGTCCGCGAACTGCGTGACCGGCGCGCCGGACACCACCGAGGGTTCCTGGCGGCCCGGCCCGGCCGAGAGCGACCACGGAACGCACGTGGCCGGCACCATCGCCGCCGCGAAGAACGGCGTCGGGATCACCGGTGTCGCGCCGGGCGTGAAGGTCTCCGGCATCAAGGTGTCCAACCCCGACGGCTTCTTCTACACCGAGTCCGTGGTCTGCGGCTTCGTCTGGGCGGCCGAGCACGGCGTCGAGGTGACGAACAACAGCTACTACGTCGACCCGTGGCTGTACACGTGCAAGAACGACCTGGACCAGGGCGCCCTGGTGGAGGCGTTGCAGCGGGCCACGCGGTACGCGGAGCGCAAGGGCGCGGTCAACGTCGCCGCGGCGGGCAACGCCCGTACGGACCTGGCGGCGGACGAGATCGTCGACAGGACCAGCCCCAACGACACCACTCCGGTGGAGCGGGTCATCGACCCCGAGGTGTGCCCGGACGTGCCGGCCATGCTCGACGGTGTGGTGACGGTCTCCGCGACGGGCGCGAAGGGGCTGAAGTCCTCGTACTCCAACTACGGTCTGGGTGTGGTGGACATCGCCGCCCCGGGCGGTGACTCGACGGCGTTCCAGCCGCCGGAGGCGCCGGCCACCAACGGGCTGATCCTGTCGACGCTGCCCGGCGGCAAGTACGGCTACAAGGCCGGTACGTCGATGGCGTCGCCGCACGTCGCCGGTGTCGCCGCGCTGATCAAGTCGACGCGCCCGTACGCGTCGCCCGCCCTGGTGAAGGCGCTGCTGTACAAGCAGGCCGACGACACCGCCTGCACCAACCCGTACGACATCAACGGCGACGGCACGGTCGACGCGGTGTGCGAGGGCGGCAAGCGTGACAACGGCTTCTACGGCAAGGGCATGACCGACGCCCTGGACGCGGTCCGGCGGTAACGGACCGGTGCCTTCGGCCCCGGGCGCGGTGCGCCGCACCGCGTCCGGGGCCTCGCCGTGTGAACCCTTCCCGCATGGTGGCACCGAGTGCCATAGTGCTGGTATGGAGCCTGCCATTTCCGTCGGTACGTCCCACGCCTGGGCGGCACTCGGTGCCGATCCGGCCCTTCTGGAGCGGGTCTCGTACGGCGGCCCCACGGACGGCCTGCCCGCGCGGCTGCCCGTGCTGGAGCTGGCGCGCGCGACCGTCGCGGTCTGCTCCCTCGCCGCCGCCGAGCTGGCCGCCGTACGCACCGGGCGGCCGGTGCCGCGGGTGCGCGTCGACGACGGGGCGGTGGCCACCGCTTTCCTCAGTGACCGGCTGGTCAGGGTCGACGGGCGGGCGTGGACGGCGTTCGCACCGCTGTCGCGGTTCTGGCGGGCGGCGGACGGGTGGGTGCGCACGCACGCCAACTACCCGCACCACCGGGACCGGCTCCTGCGCGCGCTCGGGCTGCCGGACGGGGCGGGGGCGGACGCGGTCGCCGGGGCGATCGCGGGGCGGCGCGCCGTGGACGTGGAGGACGCCGTGTACGCGGCGGGCGGCCTCGCCGTCGCCGTGCGCGGGGTGCCGCAGTGGGCGGCGCACGAGCAGGGCGCCCTGGTGCCCGCGCGGCCGCTGCTGACGCTGGAGCGGATGGAGCACCCCGCGGCGACGGGGCCCACGCGCGCGTGGAGCCGGATCACCGGTACGGGTACACCGCAGCTGCCGTGCGCCGGGCTGCGGGTGCTGGACCTCACGCGGGTGCTGGCGGGGCCGGTCGCCACGCGGACGCTCGCGCTGCTGGGCGCGGACGTCCTGCGGATCGACGCGCCGCACCTGCCGGAGAGCCAGGAGGCCCACAACGACACCGGGATGGGCAAGCGCTCGACGATCCTGAACCTCGGGCACGGTACGGACCACCGCGTGTTCGAGGAGCTGCTCGCGGGCGCCGACGTGGTGGTCACCGGATACCGGCCGGGTGCGCTGGACCGGTTCGGGCTCGGTGCCGAGGCGCTCGCCGAGCGCCGCCCCGGCCTGGTCGTCGCCCAGTTGTCGGCGTGGGGCCGGTACGGACCGTGGCACGGGCGGCGCGGCTTCGACAGCCTGGTGCAGGCGGCGACGGGCATCGCCGTGCTGGAGGGCCACGACGGGGAACCCGGCGCGCTGCCCGCCCAGGCCCTCGACCACGGCACCGGATATCTGCTGGCCGCCTCCGTGCTGCGGGCGCTGACCGGACAGCACGGGCCGGACGGCGGCGGTACGTGGCTCGCCCGGTCGGCCCTCACACAGACCGCGCACTGGCTGGTGCACGGCCTGGCCCGGACACCGGGACGGGGCGGCGGCCACGACCCCGAGCGCTGGACGGCCACGAGGGACAGCCCCATGGGACGGCTGCGGCACGCGTTGCCGCCGCTCTCGTACGAAGGAGGCCCCGCGAACTGGGCCCGCCCGCCCGGCCGGTGGGGCACGGACGCCCCCCGGTGGGCCACGGCCACGGACTGAGGGGGACCGGCGGGCGGCCGCTGAACGCCGCATCATGACCAGCGGCCGGTGTGCCGGTGCCGACGGGACCGGGGTGGCCGCCCCCAGGTCGCTCGCCCTTTCCGGCCCCACGGAACTCCACCAGTTGACCGGTGTGGCGCCGCCGCCCGGGGTCACCGGCTGAAGCCCGACGAGCCGGCACCGCTGGGCCCCGGAACACTCACCGGGCCGAGGGGGCCGGAGGCACGCTGCCCATGGCGGTGTGAGCTGCCCCATGGACGCGGCACGGAGCCGGGTTGGCGGCCGGCCGGCCGCCCGCCAACCCGGCGGAAACCTGTGGCCGGGTCAACTGCCCGCCCGCGCGCGGGACCAGGGGGCGGGTTCGTCAACCGGGGGCCGTGCGCGGCATGCCCGGCGACGGCGTTGTCAGTGGCGGCCTCTATTCTCAGTGACCATGCTCGACGACCGTACGACAGCAGCACCGTGGCCGGCCGCCTACCCGACACAGGGGTACGCGGTCGTCGACGTGGAGACCACCGGCCTCGCCCGCGACGACCGGATAGTGTCCGCCGCCGTCTACCGGCTCGACGCGCAGGGCAATGTGGAGGACCACTGGTACACGCTGGTCAATCCGGAGCGCGACCCGGGCCCGGTGTGGATCCACGGTCTGACGAGTGACGTACTGGAGGGGGCGCCGCTCTTCGGGGACGTCGCGGCGGAGTTCTCCGCGCGGCTCGACGGCCGGGTGCTCGTCGCGCACAACGCCATGTTCGACTGGTCGATGATCGCCCGCGAGTACGCGCGGGCGGAGCGGACGGCGCCGGTGCGGCAGCGGCTGTGCACCATCGCGCTCTCCAAGGAGCTGGGGCTGCCGCTGGCCAACTTCAAGCTGCAGACGCTGGCCACGCACTTCGGAGTCGTACAGCGCCGGGCGCACAACGCGCTGGACGACGCGCGTGTGCTGGCCGAGGCCTTCCGTCCGAGCCTGCACGCGGCGGCGGAGCGGGGCGTACGGCTGCCGCTGCTGGAGTGCCGTCCACTCACCGAGTGGGCGTCCTCACCCGCCGCGCCGGCGGTGCCGCGCATCGGGCGGCAGGCTTCGTACCACGGCAACAGCTGGCGGCCGTCACGCAAGCGGCCGGCCTGTCCGTACCCCAACCCCGGCCGCTACGAAGCGGACAAACCACTCAAGCAGGGCATGCGGGTGGCGTTCTCGGGTGACACCTCCATCGATCGCGAGCTGCTGGAGGACCGGGCGGTCGAAGCCGGCCTCCATGTGGCCACCAGCGTCTCCCGGCTGACCAGCCTGCTCGTCACCAACGACCCGGACGCCGCCACCTCCAAGACGGTCAAGGCCAAGTCGTTCGGCACACCGATCGTCGACGAGGCGGCGTTCACCCAGCTGCTGGGCGACGTGGCCCCGGCCGACGAGTAGGCGGACGAGCAGGCAGACGGGTGACCGCCGGGCGTTTCACCGCCCCATACGGAACGCCGGACCGCACCCTGTGGCGCATGGCACGTTGTGAGGTCTGCGGAAACGATTACGGCATGTCCTTCGAGGTGCACGCGCAAGGCGCCGTGCACGTCTTCGACTGCTTCGCCTGCGCCATCCACCGCATGGCGCCCATCTGCGAGCACTGCCGGGTCCAGATCATCGGCCAGGGCGTCGAGGCCGACGGCCAGTGGTTCTGCGGGGCGCACTGCGCCCGCGCGGAGAAGGGCCAGGTGGGCATCGTCGACAAGGTGTGACCCGAGGCCACCCGGTGCTCACGGGCGACCCACGGCACCCGGCCGGGAACGCTTCCCCTCCACGGCCGGGGGCCACGCGACCGGGCCCGCGTCCACGACCGGGCCCAGGTCCCAACAGCCGGGACCACGTCCCGCTGCCGGTACCAGGTCCCACTGCCGGGGCCGCGTCCACAGCCGGGACCAGGTCCAGCGCCGGAACCAGTTCCACGGTCGAGGGCCCCACGGTCGAGGGCCCCGCGGCCGGAAGCGCGCGGCCTCTCTCCGGGCGCTCCCCGCCGGGCGGTCCCCCGCCGGGCGGACGGGACCCACCCTCCGGGACCGGGACACGAGCAGGTACGGTCGAAGCCGTGTACCGCTTCCTGTTGTCCCGGCAGTGGGTGATCCTCACCCTCATCGCCCTCGTCCTCATCCCCGTGATGATCGAGCTGGGCTTCTGGCAGTTCCACCGGCACGAGCGCCGGGTCGCCCAGAACCAGCTGATCGAGGACAACCTGAAGGCGGAGCCCGTCCCCGTGACGGAGCTCACCTCCCCCGGTCACACCGTCCCCCGCTCCGACTACTGGCGGCGTGTCACCGCCACCGGCACCTTCGACACGGACCACGAGGTCGTCGTACGCCGCCGGACCAACGCCGACGAACGGATCGGCGTCCTCGTGCTGACCCCCCTCGTCCTCGACGACGGCCGCACGATCCTCGTCAACCGGGGCTGGATCCCGGCAGCCGCCGACCAGAAGTCGTTCCCGGCGGTGCCGCCCGCTCCCAAGGGCGAGGTCACCGTCACCGGGCGCCTCAAGGCGGACGAGACGACCAGTGCCAGCGGCATCAAGAACCTCAGCGGGCTGCCACCCCGCCAGGTCATGCTGATCAACAGCGGGCAGCAGGCGGAGAGGCTGGGCCGCGAGGTGCTCGGCGGCTACCTGGAACAGACCGCGCCGACCCCGGCCGGCGACACCCCGGAGCTGATCCCGGAGCCCGACCACGACTCCATCGGCGCGCACATGGCGTACGCGGTCCAGTGGTGGCTGTTCGCGGCGGGCGTGCCGGTCGGCTGGGTGGTGCTGGTACGCCGGGAGAAGCACGACCGCGAGACCACCGCCGGCGCCGCCACCGGCCATGGCCCCGGCCCCGGCCCCGGCGAGCCGGAACCGGCCGCACACGCACCCGCTTAGCCGCCGGTCCGGGCGGGAAGACGCCTCAGCGTGACGCAACGCATCGAGGACTACGCTCTCATCGGGGACCTGCAGACGGCGGCGCTGGTCGGCAAGAACGGTTCGATCGACTGGCTGTGCCTGCCGCGCTTCGACTCGGCGGCCTGTTTCGCCGCCCTGCTCGGCGACGAGGAGAACGGCCACTGGCGGATCGCGCCCAAAGACGGACATACCTGCACCCGGCGCCGCTACGTCGGTGACTCCCTCGTCCTGGAGTCCATCTGGGAGACCCGCACCGGCACGGTGAAAGTGCTGGACTTCATGCCCCAGCGCGACGAGGCACCCGACGTCGTACGCATCGTGGAAGGGGTCACCGGCACGGTCGAGATGGCGGCGGTGCTGCGCCTGCGCTTCGACTTCGGGTCCGTGGTGCCCTGGGTACGCCGGACGGACGGCCACCGGGTGGCGATCGCCGGCCCCGACTCGATATGGCTGCGGAGCGAGCCGGAGGTCAAGACATGGGGTCAGCAGTTCAGCACGTGCTCCTCGTTCACCGTCGGCGCGGGCGAGAAGGTGGCGTTCGTCCTGACCTGGCACCCCTCCCACCAGCCCCGCCCGCCGCTGATCGACCCGTACGAGGCGCTGGAGCACACCATCGAGGACTGGGAGTCCTGGTCCGCGCAGTGCACCTACGAAGGACCCCATCGGGAGGCCGTGATGCGCTCGCTCATCACCCTCAAGGCGCTGACGTACGGCCCCACGGGCGGGATCGTCGCCGCGCCGACGACCTCGTTGCCGGAGGAGATCGGAGGCGTACGGAACTGGGACTACCGTTTCTGCTGGCTGCGCGACTCGACGCTCACCCTGGGCGCGCTGGTGTCGGCCGGCTACCTCGACGAGGCGGCGGCGTGGCGCGACTGGCTGCTTCGGGCGGTGGCCGGTGATCCGGCGGACATCCAGATCATGTACGGGGTCGCGGGCGAGCGCCGGCTGCCGGAGACGGAGCTGCCGTGGCTGCGGGGGTACGCCGGGTCGGCGCCCGTCCGGACCGGCAACGCCGCGGTACAGCAGTTGCAGCTCGACGTGTACGGGGAGGTCATCGACTCCCTGTACCTGGCGCGCGAGGCGGGGCTGGCGACGCATGCACACGCGTGGAACCTCCAGCTGAGCCTGCTGGGGTTCCTGGAGTCGACGTGGCGGCAGCCCGACGAGGGGCTGTGGGAAGTACGCGGGCCGCGCCGCCACTTCGTGCACTCCAAGATCATGGCCTGGGTCGCCGCCGACCGAGCGGTGCGCTCCCTGGAGCAGGACCCGTCGCTGCGCGGGGACGTGGGCCGGTGGCGGGCGATGCGCGACGAGGTGCACCGGGAGGTGTGCGAGAAGGGGTACGACCCGGAACGGAACACCTTCACCCAGTCCTACGGCTCCCAGGAGCTGGACGCGGCGACGCTGCTGATCCCCCGGGTCGGTTTCCTGCCGCCGGACGACCCGCGCGTCGTCGGCACGGTCGACGCGGTGTGGGCGGAACTGAACCACAACGGATTCATCAAGCGGTACACCACCGAGGGCGTGCCGGTCGACGGGCTGCCGGGGGACGAGGGAACGTTCCTCGTCTGCTCCTTCTGGATGGCGGACGCCCTGCGGATGACCGGCCGCACCAAGGAGGCTCGGCAGCTGTTCGAACGGCTGCTGTCGCTCCGCAACGACGTGGGGCTGCTCGCCGAGGAGTACGACGCCTCGGCGCGGCGGCAGTTGGGCAACTTCCCGCAGGCGTTCAGCCACATCGGCCTGGTGGGGACGGCCCTCGCGCTGGCACGGGAGGAGACGGCAGTATAGGTCCATGGATCTTGGACTGAAGGACCGTGTGTACATCGTGACCGGCGCCTCGCGCGGGCTGGGCAACGCCTCCGCGCGCGCTCTGGTCGCGGACGGCGCGAAGGTCGTGCTCTCGTCGCGCGACGAGAAGGCGGTGGCCCGGGCCGCCGCCGAGCTGGGTTCCGGCGCGGTGGGCGTCGCGGCGGACAACGCCGACCCGGCGACCCCCGAGCGGCTGATCGCCGCCGCCCGGACGCACTTCGGACGCTTCGACGGCGTCCTCGTCAGCGTGGGTGGCCCGGCCCCCGGGCGAGCGGCGGACAACACGGACGAGCAGTGGCAGGCGGCGTTCGACTCGGTGTACCTGGGCGCGGTACGGATGGCCCGGGCGGCGGCCGCGGCGCTGGCGGAGGGCGGCGTGATCGGGTTCGTCCTGTCCGGATCGGTGCACGAGCCGATCCCGGGGCTGACGATCTCCAACGGGCTCCGCCCGGGGCTCGCGGGCTTCGCGAAGTCCCTCGCCAACGACCTGGGGCCGAGCGGCATCCGGGTGGTCGGCCTACTGCCGGGCCGTATCGACACCGACCGGGTCCGCGAGCTGGACGCCCTGTCCGGGGACCCGTCGGCGGCCCGCGCCGCGTCCGAGTCCCGCGTTCCGCTGCGCCGTTACGGCACCCCGGAGGAGTTCGGCAAGGCCGCGGCGTTCCTCCTCTCCCCGGCCGCCTCTTATCTGACGGGCGTGATGCTTCCCGTCGACGGCGGCGCCCGCCACGGCTTCTGACCCCGCGTCCCCGGCACACACGGCGCACGGGCCCGGGCCGCCGGACGTGGACACCGGCCGCCCGGGCCGCCGCGTCCCTG
>NZ_BAAASR010000027.1:41352-128020 GCF_039532985.1 Streptomyces gobitricini
GGCGCCGGCGCGGGGGGCGCCGGCGTGGGGGCACCGGGCGCGCGCCGTCGGGCGCGGGCGCAGGACCGCCGGGTCGCCCGGCGTGGGCCGACGGGTGCCGGGGCGTGGGCGCGCCGGGCTGGTTCGCGGGGTGTCAGGTGACGCGGCGCGCGGGGTGTTTCGCGGCGCGCAGGTGAGCCTCCGCGGGGAGTTCCGGAAGGGCCGCCGACTCGCGGACGTGCCGCAGCGCCCCGTCCCGGAGGCCCGACAGTGCCTCGTCCGGCGACACATGGGGCTCCAGCAGCAGCGACACGCGCGCCGAGGGTGCCGTCGGCCGGCCGGTGAGCCGGACGCGGGCGCGCGACACGCCGTCCAGCGCCTCCGCCTCCGCCTCCGCGGCGCCCTCCAGCGCCCGGCCCCGCAGCGCCGCGCTCTCCCCGTCCCGGCTGTCGACCAGCACCTCCGCGAGCCGGTGCCGCCGCAGCTGTGCCACCAGCCACCACAGCGCCAGGAGCACCAGCACCGCCAGCACGGCGACCACGACCGGCCAGCCCCACCGGGTGCGCGCCGACTCGCCGAGCAGCACGGTGTCCGAGCCCCGCCATGGCCACCAGGACGGCACGCCCAGGTCCAGGGCGGCCGCGAGCACCGCCCCGCCGGTGCACACCAGTACCGCTCCGGCGAGGCCCAGCAGGACCCGGTTGACGGTCCTCAGCATGTCCGTTCACCCCTTCCGGGCCGGTCGCACGACATGCACGGAGAGGCGCGGCGGCCGTGCCAGGCCGAGCTCCTCGACCGCGGCCCGCAGCGCGGCGTCCAGGTCGGCACCTACATAATCGAGTTCGCGGAAGTGGGCCACCGCCCGTACCGCCGCCTTGTGGCGCCTCGCCCGTACCCGCACCGACTGCACGCCCGCCACCGCCATCGCCCGGTCGCGCAGCACGACCTCGACCGCTTCCCGCCGGAGCCCGGCGCGCAGCGGTTCGGCGTCGGGCCGCATGGGCAGGACGGAGCGCAGCCCGGGCGTGCAGGCCAGTACGAGGAGCCAGAGACCCAGCGCGATCGCGAGCCCGGCTCCGACGACCACCACCACGTCGTCGAGCTGGCGGGTGGCCAGGTCGTCGGCGAGGACGCGGCGCCAGCGCATGCCGGGCCGTCCGGCGCGTACCGAGGCGACGTCGTACAGCAGCAGCCCCGCTCCGGCCAGCAGCAGCAGCGCGAGCAGGGCTGCGGGGACGCGGCGCGTGGACCAGAAGCGGTGTGCGCCGCCGCGCACCGGCTCCTCCAGCACCGGGACACGCTCGGCGGGTGCCGGTTCGGCGGGGGCGGCCTGGCTCATCGGACCCTCCCGCCGCTCTTGTCGCGCTCCCGTGTGTACGGGGAGTGCAGCCGTTCCACCTGCACCGCCACCTCCGGTACCTCCATGCCCGCCAGTGTCCGCACGCGCCGGGCCACGTGGCGGCGTACGGCGGCGCACTGGGCGCCGATGTCGGAGGGGTAGCCGAGTTCCAGGTTGACGCGGACGCGCGCGGTGTCCCGGTGCACGACGACCGCCGCGTGCGGCGGCCGGCCGTGGACGCCGCCTCCCATGCCGTGCGTACCGCCCCGGCCCGTACCGTCCTGGCGCGTGGCGCCTTCACCCGTACCGCCTGCGCCCGTACCGCCTTCGTCCGCCGGTACGCCCTTGAGCGCTTCCCGCGCCGCGTATGCGGCGATCTTGGCCACCACGCGGTCGGCGATCGTGGTCGCGCCTCGTTCCGCCGCGAGGACCCCCGTCACCGTGTCACCGCCGCCGGTCGTCGCGGTCACGGCCCCGGAGGAGATCACCGGGTTCCAGGTCCCCGTCCAGGAACCGTCCCGCCACGAAACCGACCGCCCCCAGGGCGGCCACCAGCAGAAACGCTCCGAAACCGCCGAAGTACCCGGCGAATCCGAGCGCCATTCCGGCCAACAGGCCGATCATCGCCATGCTCATCGTGCGCTCCTCATGCGGCCGGCTACTGGAGCCGGCTCTCCGGCTCTTCTTCCTCGTCCTCCGGCAGCTTCACGTCGCTGACCGCGACGTTGACCTCGACGACCTCCAGGCCGGCCATCCGCTCGACCGCCGAGATGACGTTCTCCCGCACCGCGCGGGCGACGTCACGGATCGGGACGCCGTACTCGACGACGATCTCCAGGTCGAGTGCCGTCTGCACCTCTCCGACCTCGGCCTTCACACCCCGCGTGACGTCCGGCTTGCCGCCGGGCACGCGGTCGCGCACCGCGCCGAAGGTGCGGGAGATACCGCTGCCCATCGCGTGGACGCCGACGACATCCCGCGCCGCCAGCCCGGCGATCTTCTCGACGACCCCGTCGGCGACGGTGGTGCGCCCCCGGGACGCCGGATCGCCGGTGCTGCCGTCCCGCTTGGCCATGGAGGTCTTCCTGGTCTCCTCGGCCGCCGGTTCCCTGACCCGGGCCGCCCTGGCGGCCTGGTCGGCCTGGGCGGACTGCGACGCGTCGTCGGTCATCACCGTTATCCCTTCAGGAGGTTTTGCTCTCCTTTGCTCACATTAGGGGTGGTTGCCGGATCTCGCGCCGGGGATACGGCAGGCTGGGGACATGACGACGTCTGACGGATGGGTGACGACCGTACGGAGCCGGATCGGTCTGGGCCGGCTGCTTGCGCTGGGGGACCCGGCGGACGGGGCGTGGATCGCGGAGCGCGCCGCGGACGCGGTGTTGCGCCACACCGCACGGCAGGTGCCGGGGGTGTATCCGGGCCGGCTCCGGATCGGCCTCGTGGACGCCGGGTCCGCGCCCGCGCCCTCCTTCCCGGCCCCGCCGGCCTCTCTGCCACCGGGGCCACTGCGGATCGAGGCGGATTTCGCCGCGCGGTACGGCGTACCGCTGCCGGACATCGCCGAGCGGCTGCGCACGGCCCTGGCGGCGGCGTCGGAGCAGCGGCTGGGGATGGCCGTGTCGGAGGTGGACCTGCGCGTGACGGCCCTCCTGGACACCCCGCCGGATCCCCCGGCCGCCACTCCCCCACCCGGGGGGGAGCCCGTCCCGCAGGACGACCCCGCGGCCGGCGCGGCGGCCGCCGTCGCGGGGGTGGCACGGCTGACGGCGGTGCTGGGCCCTCCCGTGCACCGGGCGCCCGATCATGTGCGTGTCGAACTGGCGACGGCCCCGGGCCACCGGGCCCTCGATGTGGCACGGGCGGTACGCGGGGCCGTCGGCGGCGAGCTGCCGGTGACCGTGGTGGTCACCGACGTCGTCCTCGAGGGGCCGGGCTAGTCGGCGAGGCCGGCCAGGTCACGCAGACGGCGCGCCTGCGACGCGCGCTCGGCCGTCCGCTGCTCCTCGTACGTGCGCTCCTGGGCGCCGCGCAGCAGCGCCTTGGTCTCGATGACCGCGTCGCGCGGCGCCGCCAGCAGCGCGCCCGCCAGGTCCCGTACCGTGGCGTCGAGCTCGTCGGCGGGCACGACGACGTTGGCCAGCCCGATGCGCTCGGCCTCGTCGGCGTGGACGAACCGGCCCGTGGCGCAGATCTCCAGCGCGCGGGCGTAGCCGACCGCCGCGACGAGCGGGTGCGTACCGGTCAGGTCCGGGACGAGGCCCAGGCTGGTCTCGCGCATCGCGAACTGCACGTCCTGGGCCACGACCCGGAGGTCGCACGCCAGGGCGAGCTGGAAGCCCGCGCCGATCGCGTGCCCCTGCACGGCCGCGATCGACACGATGTCGTTACGGCGCCACCAGGTGAACGCCTCCTGGTACTCGGTGATGACGGCGTCGAGTCCGGCGTCGGAGCCGCGTGCCAGATCGAGGAACGACGGCTCACCGTCGAAGCCCTCCGGCGTGAACGCCTGCCGGTCGAGTCCGGCGGAGAAGGACTTGCCCTCACCGCGCAGCACCACGACCCGCACGCTGCCCGGCAGCGACCGTCCGGCCTCCGTCAACGCCCGCCACAGAGCGGGGGACTGGGCGTTGCGCTTGGCCGGGTTCGTCAGGGTCACCGTGGCAACGGCGTCCTCGACGGTGAGCCGTACACCGTCCTTGTCGAGCACTTCGAGGACTGGGTCGAGCGAGGTCATGGGGCGCCTCCGGGTCCGGTGGAGCGTGCAGCCATCAAGTGACTGAACAGTAACCACCCGGCCGACACTGCGATCGACCGGGTGGCCCTGCCGGAACCGGTGGGGCCGG
Organism: Streptomyces gobitricini; assembly: GCF_039532985.1. Classification (NCBI taxonomy): domain Bacteria; kingdom Bacillati; phylum Actinomycetota; class Actinomycetes; order Kitasatosporales; family Streptomycetaceae; genus Streptomyces; species Streptomyces gobitricini. Next base: position 45,517 of record NZ_BAAASR010000027.1, read on the forward strand.
ACGAGCCGCGCTCGGATGTCGGGTCGCTGGGGCCGTCAGGCCGAAGCGGCCTTCTTGCCTCGCGTCGCTCCGCCGCGTCCACGCAGCGTGACTCCGGATTCGCTCAGCATCCGGTGGACGAATCCATAGGATCGGCCCGTCTCCTCGGCCAATGCCCGGATGCTCGCACCGGAGTCGTACTTCTTCTTCAGGTCTGCCGCGAGCTTGTCGCGCGCGGCGCCGGTCACCCGGCTGCCCTTCTTCAGAGTCTCGGCCACCCGTGCCTCCTCATGGGAAGTGCGCTCTGGTCTTCTCATGATCACCCCTCGGGCGCCTCCTGGCCAGCCATTCGACAAGGTCTGTGCCGCAAGGTTTCGCCGTCCCCGGGTCGCCGGCCGGGCCACGCGCCGGCACCGGTCGGTCCCCTGTGGGCGAATGGCCAGGTCAGCGGGGCGGAGGTGAAGGAAACGCAGCGTGTGGCCGGGACGGTAAGTCCGCCCGTCGCCACGCCGCAGTATGAGACGGACTCACTCAGATGATGGATCACGCGTAAGCCGAATGATCCATACGGGGACGATCAGGGCCGCGGCCCGGTGCCGAGCCGGCCGCGCCCCGGCCTCTCGTCCGGAGCCGCGCCCGTGCCCCCGCCCCTGGCCGTGGCCCTGGCCCGGGCGCGACGCGTGCCGCGCTCGGGCGCCGGGGTCATGCCAGGGCCACGAGGTCCGCGTAGTCCGCGCCCCACAGGTCCTCGATGCCGTCCGGCAGCAGGATGATCCGCTCCGGCTGGAGGGCGTCGACGGCGCCCTCGTCGTGCGTGACGAGGACGACGGCGCCCTTGTAGGTGCGCAGGGCGCCGAGGATCTCCTCACGGCTGGCCGGGTCGAGGTTGTTCGTCGGCTCGTCGAGGAGCAGCACGTTGGCCGAGGAGACGACCAGGGTGGCCAGCGCCAGCCGGGTCTTCTCACCACCGGAGAGGACGCCCGCCGGCTTGTCGACGTCGTCGCCGGAGAAGAGGAAGGAGCCGAGCGTCTTGCGCACCTCGACGAGGTCGAGGTCGGGCGCGGCCGACCGCATGTTCTCCAGCACGGTGCGGTCGGGGTCGAGGGTCTCGTGCTCCTGGGCGTAATAGCCCAGCTTGAGGCCGTGCCCCGGGGTGACCTGGCCGGTGTCGGGCTTCTCCACCCCGGCCAGCAGCCGCAGCAGCGTCGTCTTGCCCGCGCCGTTGAGGCCGAGGATGACGACCCTCGATCCCTTGTCGATGGCGAGGTCCACGTCGGTGAAGATCTCCAGCGACCCGTACGACTTCGAGAGCCCCTCCGCGGTGAGCGGGGTCTTGCCGCAGGGCGCGGGCTCGGGGAAGCGGAGCTTGGCGACCTTGTCGGAGGCGCGGACCGCTTCGAGTCCGGACAGCAGGCGCTCGGCACGGCGGGCCATGTTCTGCGCGGCGACGGTCTTGGTGGCCTTGGCCCGCATCTTGTCGGCCTGCGAGTTCAGGGCCGCGGCCTTCTTCTCGGCGTTGGCGCGCTCCCGCTTGCGGCGCTTCTCGTCGGCCTCGCGCTGCTGCTGGTAGAGCTTCCAGCCCATGTTGTAGATGTCGATCGTCGACCGGTTGGCGTCCAGGTAGAAGACCTTGTTGACGACGGTCTCGACGAGGTCGACGTCGTGGGAGATGACGATGAAGCCGCCCCGGTACGTCTTGAGGTAGTCGCGCAGCCAGACGATCGAGTCGGCGTCGAGGTGGTTGGTCGGCTCGTCGAGGAGCAGGGTGTCGGCGTCCGAGAAGAGGATGCGGGCGAGCTCGACGCGGCGGCGCTGGCCACCGGAGAGGGTGTGCAGGGGCTGGCCGAGGACACGGTCGGGGAGCCCGAGCGCGGCGGCGATGGTGGCGGCCTCGGCCTCGGCGGCGTACCCGCCCTTGGTGAGGAACTCGGTCTCCTGGCGCTCGTACTGGCGCAGCGCCTTCTCCCGGGTGCCGCCCTGTCCGTTCGCGATGCGCTCCTCGTTCTGCCGCATCTTGCGCAGCAGGGTGTCGAGGCCGCGGGCCGAGAGGATGCGGTCGCGGGCCATGACGTCGAGGTCACCGGTGCGGGGGTCCTGCGGGAGGTAACCGACCTCGCCGGAGCGGGTGATCGTGCCGCCGGCCGGGACACCCTCGCCGGCGAGGCACTTGGTGAGGGTGGTCTTGCCGGCGCCGTTGCGGCCGACCAGGCCGACGCGGTCGCCCTTGGCGATGCGGAAGGTGGCGGACTCGATGAGAACGCGGGCGCCGGCGCGCAGCTCGATGCCGGAAGCGGTGATCACGGACAGACTCCAGGGCGGTGTGGAAGACGGCGGAAGGACGGCGGGTGCGGTGGCTTCGACGCCGGTCTAATGCACAGGGAGAATGGCCATACGGCCCAGTCTAACGGGCGTGTGCAACTGCTTTTCGGCCATGCCGGAGCCCGGCGCGACCCTGCGCCGGGGTGTGGGAGTTCAGGGCCCGGGCGGGCCGGTGCCCCGGGCGGGCGGACGACGACGCGGGCCTCGGCATCCGCGCGGGGCCGGGACGTGCGCGGGGCCGGGACGTGCGCGGGTCCAGGGCGTGCGCGGGGCCGTGGTGCCGGTGGCGGGTAGGTCGCGCGGCTGAATCGCCGGACGGCTCCCCCGGCGCTTCCCCGGCCGGGGGACGGGGGCCGCGCCGACGGAGGACGCGCCGATCCGGCCGTGGGCGCCTCGCCGGAGGGGTGCGGCGCCGAGGAGTGCCGCGAGGAGCCGGACGCGAGGGCACGGGAGGGCTGCCGGATCGCGGTGGCGGCGGTGAGCGGCAGGCCGGACTGCCGGCGCGGGGGCCGGCCGCGGCGGGTGACGTCGGAGGCCCGGACGCCCGGCTCGGCGGAGCAGGGTTCCACCAGAGTTGACGGCTCCACCGGGGCTGCCTGGCGGGGCCGACTGTCCCGGAGCAACACCTTCCGGTGACCCGGGGGCTGCTCCGGCCGCGTTGTCAGTGGTGGGTGCCAGACTGAGGAACAGCTGAGATCCGGGTCACAGTCGCAACGCCGAAAGGTCGGGGGCCGCGAGGTCGCAAGGTCGAAGTCGAGCGCCGAATCGGAGAGTGGTCAGCATGACGCACGTACCGAGCATCTATCCGTCGATCCTGTACGAGGACGCGAAGGCGGCCATCAGAACGCTGAAGGAAGCCTTCGGTTTCACCGAGGTGAGTGTGTACGAGGGCGAGGACGGCTCCGTCGTCCACTCCGAGCTGGCTCTTGGGAACGGCATGGTGATGCTGGGCACCAAGGGAGGGGACGGGGTCTTCGCCGAGGCGATGTCGGGCGCCGGTCCGGTGGGGGTGTACGTGGTGGTGGAGGACCCCGACGCGCACCATGCCCGGGCCGTGGAGCACGGGGTGGAGATCCTCATGCCACCCACCGACCAGGAGTACGGCTCGCGGGACTACATGGCGCGGGACGCCGAGGGCAACGTCTGGAGCTTCGGGACGTACGCCCCCGGCGCCGCCGGGTAGGGCCGGGGTCACGCTCCGCCGGTGTGGACCTGGAAGGCCGCGCGGCGCACCGCCTTGGCGAGGGCGGGGTCGGGGTGCGCCGCGGCCAGGGCGACCAGGACCTGGACGGTGCGGGGGTGACCCACGGCCCGGACCTCGTCGAGCAGGGCGGGGACCGTGCCCTGGACGGCGGACTCGAGGTGGCGGACCAGGAGGGTGCTCTCGCCGTGGTCGGCGACGGCGGCCGCGGTGTCCACCCAGAGCCAGGTGGCCTCCTCGCGGGTCAGGACGTCGGGCGCGTCGTCGGGGTCGGCGCCTTCGTACTCGGCGAGCCAGAGCAGCGCGTAGGGGCGCAGGCAGACCTCTTCGGCGGCGGCCCGGACCTCGGCCTCCGCGGGGGCGCCGACGACCCGGAGGGCTTCGAAGGCGAGCCCGCGCAGCAGGGCGTCCTCGCCGCGGGCGACGGCGAGCAGTTCGGTGACGGCACTGCCGACGGGGCGCGCGGCGAGCCAGGCGCGGTACTCGACACGGGCCGGGCCGGGAGTGAGGCGGGCGCAGCCGCGCAGCATGTCCTCGGCGGACTGCTCGATGTGGCCGGCGGGGCTCTGGGCGGCCACGCAGATCTGCTCCAGCTTCACCCACACGGCCCAGTTCCCGAGCGCGGTGAGGGTGGCGTGGCCGTCGCCGAGGGTCAGCGCGCCGACGGCGGCGAGGCCTTCCAGCGCCCAGTCGAGCAGGCGGGGCAGGGATTCGGGGCCCGGCCGGGGTTCCCCGTACGGCTCCCGGGGCCGCCCGGTGACCTCCGGCCGCGGGGCTGCCGGGACCTCGCAGCGTTCCTCGCGGAGTTCGGCGACGCGCTGGCGGAGCAGGTCGAGCAGGGCCGGGACGAGCACGGGACCCGCGGAGAGCTGAAGGAGGGAGAGGACCTGTGGGACGGCTTCGACGACCTCGGCGACGGAGGCGGGGGTGACGTCGGCGGGCGCCGGGTGGACGAGCGACCAGGCGTCGAAGAGGGCGACCCAGCCGCGCAGGACGGCGGAATCGTCCCGGTCCCAGGCGCGCAGGCGCCAGCCGGGGCGGGCGGTGTCGCCGTGCAGTTCGACGAGGCCGGCGAGCCTGGCGCGGTCCCAGCCGGCGCGGACCTGAGCGGGTGTCAGGCCGAGGGCGGCGGCTGCCCGTTCCGTGGCCGACATGGCGTCCGGGTCGTGAGCGCGGTCGCGTTCGACGGCCGCCCAGCGCGCGATGCGCACGGCGTCGGCGAGCACCGCCCTCGCCTGTCGGGCCAGCTCGGCGGGCGGCGGGGTCCCCTCCGGCGGCCGTGGCACCGGCCGGGTACGCCGGGTCGTCACGGCCCGTCGGGCCGTGGTCAGGGGCCGCGGACGGACGAGTCGGAGTCTGGAATTGCGCGCCAGTTGCTCATCAGGCTTTCGAGACGTCACAGGGGCAGTCTTCCCGCTGACGCCCCGAAAGCCCAAACGGAATCCGATTCGCCGGGTTCGTGCCCCGGGCAGGGCCCGTTCGCGGGCCGTTCGCCGGTGATGTGCGGAATCCGGGCGCGGGAGCGGGCAGGGGCGCGGCCGGGGGTCAGATCAGGGAGGTGAGGAATCGGCGCATCGTTTCCTCGTAGCGGTGCGGGTCGGCGTTCCACATGGCGGCGTGGGGGGCGTCGCGGACGGTGTGGAGGGTGACCAGGTCGGCCCGGCGGGCGGCGAGCTCCTGGGAGGTCCGCCAGGGGGCGAGGCGGTCGTCGGGGCCGTGGAAGACGAGGGTCGGGACGCGGAGCCCTCGCGGGTCGGCCGCTTCGGCGAGCCGGTCGCCGTGCACGCCGGTGCTGCCCTGGGCGGCGCGGACGGCCAGCGGGAGCAGCGGGGCGGGGACACCGCGGGCGGTGGCGAGAGCCCGCAGCGTGACCTCCCAGTCCAGTACCGGGGAGTCGAGGACGAGGCCGCTGATCCGGTCGCGGAGTCCGCAGTTGGCGGCGGCGTGCAGCGCCATGGAGGCTCCGGTGGACCAGCCGTGGAGGACGACGCGTTCGGCTCCGTGCCGGACGGCGTGGCGGATCGCGGCGTCCAGGTCGCGCCACTCGGAGTCGCCGAGGTGACCGAGTCCGCCGGCGGGGCGGGGCGCTCCCGGGTCACCGCGGTAGGCGAGGCCGAGCACCGGGAGGCGCATCCGGTGGAGGAACCCCATGACGTTCATGGGGTGCTCGCGGGTGGTGCCGATGCCGTGCACGGCGATGACCCAGGTGGAGCGGGCGGCGGGCACGAACCAGGCGGGCAGGACCCCGAGTTCGCCGGGGATCTCGACGTCCTGGTATTCGAGGCCGAGGGCGTCGGAGGGGGTGCCGGTGTGGAGCTGTGGTGTGAGCCTGACGTGGTCGCCGGCCTCCAGCCGGCCGCTGACGACACGTTCCAGGCGTCGTACGACGGTGTCGGCGGTGTGCGGCACGTCGTCCAGTACGGGGCCGACCACGGCGTGGACGCCGGGGCCTGCCAGACCGTAGACGCCGGGGCGCCGGGAGACGAGGCAGCGCGTCAGGGAAACCCGCCCCGGGGCCGTGGCGTGCACGGTGAGCCTGGGCTCGCCGGGCAGGGGGCGGCCGGGCGGCACCTTGAGCGCGGCGCCGCAGGCGTACCGGCCGGCCGCGACCGCGGCCGCGCCGGCACCGATCAGGGTGGTGACGGCCGCTGCCGTCGCTGTAGCCGGGCGCACCGCTCCAGTGTCGGCACGAGCGGGCCCGGATGCCAGTGGGCGGCGTTCACCGGCGTGGCGCCCGGCAGGGTGGCCACCACGCGGTGGCGGGCCGCGCGGTCAGCGGGGCCGGCCGTAGCCGCGGAGCTTCTCGGCGGCCTCGTCCAGTTCGGCGGCCGACAGGAGGCTGGGGGTGAGCCCGGGTACGGAGCTCGCGGTGAGCCAGACGCGGCACATCCACTCCAGCTGGGACGTTCGGTCGTAGGCCTGGTCCAGGGAGTCGCCGTAGGTGACGGTTCCGTGGTTCCGCAGCAGGCAGCCCGTGCGGCCGTCGAGGGCGCCCAGCATGTGAGCGGCCAGCTCCCCCGTTCCGTAGAGGGCGTACGGGGCGACGCGGACGGGGCCGCCGAGGGCCGCGGCCATGTAGTGGATCAGTGGGAGTTCGGTGACCAGCGTCGAGACGGCGGTGGCGTGCACGGCGTGGGTGTGCACGACGGCGCGGGCCGTGGTGCGGCGGTAGATCTCCAGGTGCATGGGCAGCTCGCTGGTGGGGGCGAGCCGGCCCCGTACCTGGGTCCCGTCCAGGTCGACGGCCACGACGTCGCCGGGGGTGAGGCGGTCGTAGGGCACACCGCTGGGCGTCACGAGGACGAGCTCGCCCACCCTCGCGGAGACGTTTCCCGAGGTTCCGACGACCAGCCCGTCCGTCACTGTCCTGCGGGCGGTCCCGACCACCGAGTCCCACGCCCGCTCGATCGCGTCCTGTGTCATGCGTCCGATCCTGTCAGCCGCTCCCCGCCCCGTCCGGGCGGCCCCGCCCGCGGGGCCCGGAGCTGCGCCACGCACAGCGGGGCACGCGCGCCCCGGGCGCCCCCGGGTGCGGCGCGGGGCGGGGCCGAGCGGCGCGTCATGGTCTGCGGGCGGCGCGGCGGCCGTCCGGGCGGCGACCCGGGGGCGTGCCACCTGGACGGGCCCTCGCGGCCCTGCGTCGCCGGGCGCAGGGCGTGAGCGCGGCCCCGAGGGCGGGCGTGGCCGGTGGAGCCCCGTGTGCCGCCCCGGGAGCTCGCACGGCGCGTACGGCCTGCCCGTCGGACCGGCGGTCCGGCGTCCGGCGTCCTCGGGGGCGCTCCCCTGGCCAGTGGGGCTGGGTCGCGGCGGGGGCTGCGCGAGGGCGGCGAGCAGCCGCGAAGTCCACGCATGGCGGGCCCGACGGCATCTCCTGTGCGGCGGGTACGCGAACGCCGGCAGCCCGGGCGGCGGGAGCGCGGGCGACGGGGAGCCGCGGAAGGGAGGCACCGCGGGGCGGAGGCGGCGGGGAAGCGGCAGGGCGGCGGGGAGCAGGCGTCACGGCGCCGGGAGAGCCGCGGGGCGGTGGCACCGGAGGCCGGAGGCATCGCGGGGCGGGGGAAAGGCGGACCGGGGCTTGGGGTCCGGTACGGGGGAGGAAGGGGCATGGAGGCGGGAAGTGACCAGAATCTCTTCTGTCGGCCGGTGCGCCGACTGAAGGATCTTCACAGGAGGGCCCGAAACGCCCGAATCACCGGGTTCCCGCCCCTCCGGCCCGTAAAGAGAGCCGGAAGCGGAATGGTTCGGATCCGGCCCGAGTCACCATGGCGCCCGACCCAGTTCACCTTCCGTTCACTCAGGTTGCTTACGTTCGGCGAGCCACTGACGTCGAACGATTGCCTGGGTAAATGGAACACATCACGCTGCTGCTCGCCATTGTGGTCGTGACAGCTCTAGTGTTCGATTTCACGAACGGTTTCCATGACACCGCCAACGCGATGGCGACCACCATCTCGACCGGCGCGATGAAGCCCAAGACGGCGGTGGCCATGTCCGCCGTGCTCAACCTGGTCGGCGCCTTCCTGTCCGTCGAGGTCGCCAAGACGATCTCCAGCGGCCTCGTCAACGAAGAGGGCATCCAACCGGAAGTGATCTTCGCGGCGCTCGTCGGCGCGATCCTGTGGAACCTGCTCACCTGGCTGGTCGGCCTGCCTTCCAGTTCCTCCCACGCCCTCATGGGTGGCCTCATCGGCGCCACCGTCGCCTCGGTCGGCCTGAGCGGCGTCAACGGCGGCGTCGTCGTCACCAAGGTCCTGATCCCGGCCATCGCCGCGCCGCTGGTCGCCGGCCTCGCCGCGATGCTGGCCGCCCGCCTGACCTACAAGGCCGGCGCGAACATCGACGAGAAGACCGGCCGCAAGGGCTACCGCGCCGGTCAGATCACCTCCGCCGGTCTGGTCTCCCTGGCCCACGGCACCAACGACGCGCAGAAGACCATGGGCATCATCACCCTCGCCCTGGTCGCCGCCGGTGTCCTCGCCCCCGGCTCCAACCCGCCGGTCTGGGTGATCGTCTCCGCCGGTGTGGCCATCGCGCTCGGCACCTACCTGGGCGGCTGGCGCATCATCCGCACCATGGGCAAGGGCCTCACCGACCTCCAGCCGCAGCAGGGCTTCGCCGCCCAGACCAGCGCGGCGGCCGTCATCCTGGCCTCGTCCAACCTGGGCTTCTCGCTCTCCACGACGCACTCCTGCTCGGGCGCCGTGATGGGCGCGGGCCTCGGCCGCAAGGGCGGCGTGGTCCGCTGGTCCACGGCCACCCGCATGTTCGTCGCCTGGGGCCTGACCCTGCCGGCCGCCGGCCTGGTCGCCGCCGCCTCGGAGTTCGTCACCCAGCAGGGCGACTGGGGCGTCGCCGTCGTCGCGGTCTTCCTCGTCACCTCCTGCGCCGCGATCTGGTTCATCTCCCGCCGCCAGGTCGTCGACCACACCAACGTCAACGACGTGGACCCCGAGGGCGAGGACGAGCCCGCGGGCGTCGTGACCACCGCCATCGCGGCCGTCACCCCGCCGCCGACCGGTGCCGTCGCGGCCGGCACCTCCGACGACCTCAAGGCCACCATCCCGGCTCCGGCCGGCGAGACCACCTCGGCTCCCGCCGCCACGGTGTAAGGAAAGAACATGAAGATCGACTGGGCAGCTCTCGGCTCCGTCTTCGGGGTCAGCCTCCTGGCCACCGTCGCACTGGTGGGCCTGTTCACCCTCGGCATCGTGGGCCTCTCCAAGCAGGAGACGGCCTCAGCGAACGGCGGCTCGGCCGCCCTCGCCCGGACGGGCGCGTACGCCTGCTTCGGGCTGTGCGCGGCGGCCGTGGCGTACGGGATTTTCCTGATCATCACCTGAGCCGACAGCTCACGGCGCCCCCGGAAACGGATCTCCGTTCCGGGGGCGCCGTCATGCCTGCCGTCATGCGCGCCGGGTGCGGGCGCCCGGGTGGCCCGGTGTGTGCCTCGGCACAACCTCCCGCCGCAGGTCAACGGCGAGTTGACGGGCGTTCGCGGGGCGTGGTGGACTGCCGGGGCCATAACGGCGGCAGGAGAGGAAGCCGGTGCGAATCCGGCGCGGTCCCGCCACTGTGAGTCCGGCCCCGCGGGGCGGATGAGTCAGGAACTCTCGTCGCCGGTCACGTCGAGCCAGGGCGCGGACCCTGAGTGAGGACATCGCCCATGCCCGGCTGCCTGTCAGCTGTACGGAAACGCTCGTGCCCCAGAGGTCGGCGAGGCGTATCGGCGGACTGACCCGATGCGCAGTGACCATGTCTTCGCGTACGGCGCCGCCGCCGGGCTCGCCGCCGACCTGTTCCTCGCCGATCCCCGCCGCGGTCACCCCGTAGCGGCCTTCGGGCGCGCCGCCGGCGCGGTGGAGGGCGTGCTGTGGCGCGATCACCGCGCGTGGGGCGTGCTGCACGCCGTGGTGTGCGCCGGGGGCGCTGCCGGGGCGGCGGTGCTCGTCACCCGCGCGGTGGCGAACCGGGGCGCCCTTCCCGTCGCGCTGACCGCCGCTTCCGTGTGGGCCGTCGTCGGCGGTACGTCGCTGGGCCGCGAGGCCCGCGCCATCGGCGGCGCGCTGGCCGCGGGTGACCTCGAGGTCGCCCGGGAGCGGCTGCCGCACCTGTGCGGGCGGGATCCGCAGGCCCTGGACGGCCCAGGCATCGCCCGCGCGGTCGTCGAGTCGGTCGCCGAGAACACCTCCGACGCCGTGACCGGCGCCCTCGTGTGGGGCGCCATCGGCGGCGTACCGGGCCTGGTGGCGTTCCGGGCGGTGAACACCCTGGACGCGATGGTCGGGCACAAGTCCCCGAGGTACCGCCGCTTCGGCTGGGCCTCCGCCCGCCTCGATGACGTGGTCGGGTGGCCCGGCGCCCGTCTGACGGCCGTCCTCGCGGCGGTCGCGGGCGGGAGCCCGCGCGGCGCGGTACGGGCCTGGCGGGCCGACGCGGCGAAGCACCCGAGCCCCAACGCGGGCCCGGTCGAGGCGTCGTTCGCGGGCGCGCTGGGCGTACGGCTCGGCGGGACGCTCTCGTACGGTGGCCGCGTCGAGCACCGGCCCGTGCTCAACGGGGAGGGCCGGGCCGTGGAGGTGCCGGACATCGAGCGGGCGGTGCGGTTGTCGCGCCGGGTGAGCGCCCTGACCCTCGCGGTATGCGTGGGCGGGCGGCTGGCGTACGGGGCGATCAAGCGGAGGCGTACATGAGGGGCGGGGCATGAAGGGCGGGAGCATGAACGGCGGGGGGCTGCTCGTCGCGGGCACCACGTCCGACGCGGGCAAGAGCGTCGTCACGGCCGGCATCTGCCGCTGGCTGGTACGGCAGGGCGTGAAGGTCGCGCCGTTCAAGGGGCAGAACATGTCCCTGAACTCGTTCGTCACGCGCGAGGGCGCGGAGATCGGGCGCGCGCAGGCCATGCAGGCGCAGGCGGCGCGCGTCGAGCCGACCGCGCTGATGAACCCGGTGCTGCTCAAGCCGGGCAGTGACCGCTCCAGCCAGGTCGTGCTGATGGGCAGGCCGGTCGGTGAGCTGAGTGCGCGCGGCTACCACGGCGGACGGCAGCAGGCGCTGCTCGGCACGGTGGTGGAGTGCCTGGAGGAGCTGCGGAACACGTACGACGCGGTCATCTGCGAGGGTGCGGGCAGCCCGGCGGAGATCAATCTGCGGCGCAACGACATCGTCAACATGGGCATCGCGCGGGCCGCGCGCTTCCCGGTGGTCGTGGTCGGCGACATCGACCGGGGCGGGGTCTTCGCGCAGTTCTTCGGGACGACGGCGCTGCTGGCGCCCGAGGACCAGGAGCTGGTCGCGGGCTACCTGGTGAACAAGTTCCGGGGCGACGTGACGCTGCTGGAGCCGGGCCTCGACATGCTGCTGGGCCTGACGGGGCGCCGGACGTTCGGTGTCCTGCCGTACGCGCACGGCCTCGGCATCGACGAGGAGGACGGGCTGCGGGTCTCGATGCGCGGCGCCGTCCGCGAGTCGGTGGTGGCGCCGCCGGTCGGCGAGGACGTGCTGCGGGTCGCCGTCTGCGCCGTACCGCTGATGTCCAACTTCACGGACGTCGACGCGCTGGCCGCCGAGCCGGGCGTGGTCGTGCGTTTCGTGGACCGGCCCGAGGAGCTCGTCGACGCCGACCTGGTCGTCGTGCCCGGCACCCGCGGGACGGTGAAGGCGCTGGCGTGGCTGCGCGAGCGGGGCCTCGCGGACGCGATCACCCGGCGGGCCGCCGAGGGCCGTCCGGTGCTCGGCGTCTGTGGCGGGTTCCAGGTGCTGGGCGACCACATCGAGGACGAGGTCGAGTCGCGGGCGGGCGAGGTCACCGGGCTCGGCCTGCTGCCGGTGCGCGTCCGGTTCGCGCCGGAGAAGACGCTCGCCCGGCCGGTCGGCGAGGCTCTCGGCGAGCGGGTCGAGGGGTACGAGATCCACCACGGCGTCGCGGACGTGCAGGGGGGCGAACCGTTCCTGGACGGCTGCCGCGTCGGGGCCGTGTGGGGCACCCACTGGCACGGCTCGCTGGAGAGCGACGGCTTCCGCCGGGCGTTCCTGCGCGAGGTGGCCCGGGCCGCCGGGAGACGTTTCGTCCCGGCGCCGGACACGTCTTTCGGCGCGCTGCGCGAGGAGCAGCTGGACCGGCTCGGCGACCTGATCGAGGAACACGCGGACACGGACGCGCTATGGAAGCTCATCGAGCAGGGCCCGCCCACAGGACTTCCCTTCATCGCACCCGGAGCGCCTTCATGAGCAACGCACCCCACTACCCCTTCACCGCGATCGTCGGGCAGGAGGACCTGCGGCTCGGGCTGCTGCTCAACGCGGTGTCCCCGGCCGTCGGCGGCGTCCTGGTACGCGGTGAGAAGGGCACCGCCAAGTCGACGGCCGTCCGCGCCCTCGCCGCCCTGATGCCGGACGTGGACACCGTCGCGGGCTGCCGCTTCTCCTGCGCGCCCGGATCCCCCGACCCCGGCTGCCCGGACGGGCCGCACACCGTCGCCGAGGCGGTGCGCCGGCCCGCCCGTATGGTCGAACTGCCCGTGGGCGCCTCCGAGGACCGGCTGGTGGGCGCGCTGGACATCGAGCGGGCGCTCGCGGACGGCGTGAAGGCGTTCGAGCCCGGTCTGCTGGCGGACGCCCACCGGGGCGTGCTCTACGTCGACGAGGTGAACCTCCTCCACGACCACCTGGTGGACCTGCTGCTGGACGCGGCCGCCATGGGCGCCTCGTACGTGGAGCGTGAGGGCGTCTCCGTACGGCACGCGGCGCGTTTCCTGCTGGTGGGGACGATGAACCCGGAGGAGGGCGAGCTGCGGCCGCAGTTGCTCGACCGGTTCGGGCTGACCGTGGAGGTGGCCGCCTCGCGGGAGCCCGAGCAGCGGGTGGAGGTCGTGCGGCGCAGGCTGGCGTTCGACGACGACCCGGCCGGCTTCGCGGCGCGGTGGGCCGGCGAGGAGGCCGCGCTGCGCGAGCGGATCGTGGCGGCGCGGGCGCTGCTGCCCGGAGTGGCCCTGGGGGACGCGGCGCTGCGGCAGATCGCGGCGACCTGCGCGGCGTTCGAGGTGGACGGCATGCGCGCCGACATCGTGATGGCGCGTACGGCGACGGCGCTGGCCGCCTGGGCGGGGCGTACGGACGTCACGTCCGACGACGTGCGGCAGGCGGCGCTGCTGGCGCTGCCGCACCGGCGCAGGCGCAACCCCTTCGACGCGCCGGGGCTCGACGAGGACAAGCTGGACGAGACGCTGGAGGAGTTCGGGGGCGGGGACGACGACCCGGACCCGGGCCCGGACGGCCCTGGTGGCGGTCCCGGCGGTGGCGGCGTGCCCCCGCAGGGCGGCGAGCAGGACGGTGGACCGGACCGTGAGCAGGACGGCGGGCAGGACGGCGAGTCCGCCGCGCCGGAGGAGTCGCCCGCCCCGGCTCCCGCGCCCGGCCCCGGCGGGGGCGAGCAGGCGCCCGTCAAGGCCGCCGAGCCGTTCCGCACGAAGGTGCTGAGCGTGCCGGGCCTGGGCGAGGGCGCGGCGGGGCGGCGTTCCCGCGCGCGTACCGAGCACGGCAGGACGACCGGGGCGCGGCGCCCTCGGGGCGCGCTGACCAAGCTGCACCTGGCGGCGACCGTGCAGGCCGCCGCACCGCACCAGCGGGCGCGCGGCCGGTCGGGGCCCGGGCTGGTCGTACGGCGTGACGATCTGCGGCAGGCGACGCGCGAGGGGCGCGAGGGGAACCTGGTGCTGTTCGTGGTGGACGCGTCCGGTTCGATGGCGGCGCGGCAGCGGATGGGCGCGGTGAAGGGTGCCGTGCTGTCACTGCTGCTCGACGCCTACCAGCGGCGCGACAAGGTCGGGCTGGTGACCTTCCGGGGCTCGTCGGCCGATCTCGCCCTGCCGCCCACGTCGTCGGTCGACGCGGCCGCCGCCCGCCTGGAGCAGCTGCCGACCGGTGGGCGCACCCCGCTCGCGGCCGGGCTGCTCAAAGCGCACGACGTACTGCGGGTGGAGCGGCTGCGCGACCCCGCGCGCCGCCCGCTGCTGGTCGTCGTCACGGACGGCCGGGCGACCGGCGGGCCGGAGCCCGTGGCGCTCGCCGCGCGGGCGGCCGGGCTGCACGCGGCGGAGGGCACCGCGTCCGTGGTCGTGGACTGCGAGACCGGGTTGGTACGGCTGGGGATGGCCGCCGAACTGGCCGGTAACCTCGGCGGCACCGCCGTCACACTCGACGAACTGCGGGCGGACGCCATCGCGGGTCTCGTCAGGGATGTCAGAGCAACTACCGGGAGGGCCGCTTAATGCCGCAGGGACAGCCGACCGTCGTACCGGACGACGGACTCACCACCCGCCAGCGGCGCAACCGCGCGCTGGTGATGGTGCACACGGGCGTCGGCAAGGGGAAGTCGACCGCCGCCTTCGGCATGGCGCTGCGCGCCTGGAACCAGGGCTGGCCGATCGGGGTCTTCCAGTTCGTCAAGTCCGCCAAGTGGAAGGTCGGCGAGGAGAACGCCCTCAAGGCGCTCGGCGAGACCGGCAAGGGCGGGACCGTCACCTGGAACAAGATGGGCGAGGGCTGGTCCTGGATCCAGCGCGAGGTCGCCGAGGGCGAGCAGTCGCACGAGGACAAGGCGCGTGAGGGCTGGGAGCAGGTCAAGCGGGACCTCGCCGGGGAGAAGTACAAGTTCTACGTCCTCGACGAGTTCGCGTACCTGCTCCACTGGGGGTGGATCGACACCGCCGAGGTCGTCGAGGTGCTGCGGAACCGGCCCGGTCAGCAGCACGTGGTGATCACCGGCCGCAACGCGCCCGCCGAGCTGTGCGAGTTCGCCGACCTCGTCACCGACATGTCGAAGGTCAAGCACCCGATGGACGCGGGTCAGAAGGGCCAGCGGGGCATCGAGTGGTAGCACGTCTCGTCATCGCCGCGCCGTCTTCGGGCGCGGGCAAGACCACGGTCGCGACCGGCCTGATGGCCGCGTTCGCCGACCGTGGTCTCGCCGTGTCCCCGCACAAGGTCGGCCCCGACTACATCGACCCGGGCTACCACGCGCTCGCCACCGGCCGCCCGGGCCGCAACCTCGACGCCTACATGTGCGGTACGGACCTGATCGCGCCGCTCTTCGCGCACGGCTCGCGCGGCTGCGACCTGGCCGTCGTGGAGGGCGTGATGGGCCTGTACGACGGTGCCGCCGACCAGGGCGAGCTGGCGTCCACGGCACAGGTGGCGAAGCTGCTGAAGGCGCCGGTGGTGCTGGTGGTGGACGCCTCGTCGCAGTCCCGGTCGGTGGCCGCGCTGGTCCACGGGTTCGCGTCCTGGGACCCGGAGGTGCGGATCGGCGGGGTGATCCTCAACAAGGTGGCCACCGACCGGCACGAGCACCTGCTGCGGGAGGCGCTGGGCGGGTCGGGCGTGCCGGTGCTGGGAGTGCTGCGGCGGGCGCCGGGCGTGTCGACGCCGTCACGGCACCTGGGCCTGGTGCCGGTCGCCGAGCGGCAGGCGGCGGCCGTGGAGGCGGTCGCGGCGCAGGCCGAGCAGGTGCGGGCGGGGTGCGACCTGGAAGGGCTGCTGGCGTTGGCCCGGTCGGCGCCCGTGCTGCCGGACGCGCCCTGGGAGCCGTCCTTGGAACCGGTCGGCGGGCGGCCGGTCGTCGCCGTCGCCGGGGGCGCGGCGTTCACGTTCTCGTACGCGGAGCACGCCGAGCTGCTGACCGCCGCCGGGGCGGAGGTCGTGCCGTTCGATCCGCTCCGGGACGAGGAACTGCCCGAGGGGACGCGTGGTCTGGTGATCGGCGGCGGGTTCCCGGAGATGTACGGGGCCGAGCTGTCGGCCAACGAGCGGCTGCGGAAGGCGGTCGCCGGACTGGCGGCGGCCGGGGCGCCGATCGCCGCCGAGTGCGCGGGGCTGCTGTATCTGGCGCGGTCGCTGGACGGACAGCCGATGTGCGGTGTCCTGGACGCGGAGGCGCGGATGTCGCAGCGGCTGACGCTGGGGTACCGGGACGCGGTGGCGGTAGGCGACAGTCCGCTGGCGGCGGCCGGGACGCGGATGCGGGGGCACGAGTTCCACCGCACGGTGATCGAGCCGGGCGCGGGCGTGGCGCCCGCGTGGGGGCTGCGGCAGCCGGTGAGGCGGCTGGAGGGCTTCGTCCAGGGCGGTGTGCACGCGAGTTACGTGCACACGCACTGGGCGGCGGTGCCGGAGACGGCGCGGCGGTTCGTGCGGCACTGCGCGGAGTCCGGCGCGGGGTCCGGGGCCGTCGGCGCTGGGTCCGGCGTGGGGTCCGGGGCCGCGTCCGGGGCGGGGTCCGGCGCGCCGTGACGGTGGTGGTCGGTGTGGGGGCCGGGCGGGGGGTGTCCGCCCCCGCGGTGCTCGCGCTGATCGGGGCGACGCTGCGGGAGGCGGGGCTGCCCGCGTCCGCGGCGGGCGAGTTGGCGACCGTCGACTCCAAGGCGGGTGAGCCGGGGATCGTCGCGGCGGCCGCGCGGCTGGGGATCCCGCTGCGCACCTACCCCGCACGGGAGTTGGCGCAGGTCGCCGTACCGCATCCGTCGGACGCGGTGCTGGCCGCCGCCGGGACGCCGTCGGTGGCGGAGGCGGCGGCGCTGGCGGGCGGCGGCGAACTGCTCGTACCGAAGCGGACGTGGGCGAAGGAGCGGGTGACATGTGCGGTGGCGCGCAGGCGATTGTTGAATGTGGGTCACGGGTACACCGGTGGGGAGACACCGGAGTGTTAGACCCTGTTCATGGAGCGCTACCGGGAGACCTCGCGTCTCCCGTCCCCCACCCCCCACTTCACCCACACGCTGGCGGCCATGTATACGCACACCGACACTCACGATCTGCGGCACCACGGTGACGCGGAGGTCCGGGACGAGAAGCTGACCGATCTCGCGGTCAACGTCCGGGCCAACACCCCGCCCGACTGGCTGCGGGAACGGATCGCGGCCTCACTGACCGGGCTCGCGGCCTACCCGGACGGGCGGGCGGCGCGGGTCGCCGTGGCGGCGCGGCACGATCTGCCCACCGAACGGGTTCTGCTGACGGCCGGGGCCGCGGAGGCGTTCGTGCTGCTGGCGCGGGCGCTGCCGGCGCGGCGACCGGTGGTGGTGCACCCGCAGTTCACGGAGCCGGAGGCGGCGCTGCGGGACGCGGGGCACCAGGTGCGGCGCGTGCTGCTGCGGGAGGAGGACGGTTTCCGGCTGGACCCGGAGGCGGTCCCGGAGGACGCCGACCTGGTGGTGGTCGGCAATCCGACGAACCCGACGTCGGTGCTCCACCCGGCGGCCCTGCTGGCGCGGCTCGCGCGGCCGGGGCGGACGCTGGTGGTGGACGAGGCGTTCATGGACGCCGTGCCCGGTGAGCGGGAGGCGCTGGCGGGGCGGTCGGACGTGCCGGGGCTGGTGGTGCTGCGCAGCCTCACCAAGACGTGGGGCCTGGCCGGGCTGCGCGTCGGTTACGTGCTGGCCGAGCCCGCGACGGTGGCGGCGCTGGAGCGGGCGCAGCCGTTGTGGCCGGTGTCGTCGCCGGCGCTCGCGGCCGCCGAGGCGTGCATGTCACGGGCGGCGCTGGCGGAGGCGGAGCACGCGGCGCACCGGATCGCGGTGGAGCGGGCCCATCTGCTGGCGGGGCTGGCGGAGTTCGAGGAGGTGCGGACGGTGACGGCGGCGGAGGGTCCGTTCGTGCTGGTCCGCATGGAGGGGGCGGACGTGGTGCGGGAGCGGCTGCGGTCGCTGGGGTTCGCGGCGCGGCGCGGCGACACGTTCCCGGGGCTGGGCCCGCAGTGGCTGCGGCTCGCGGTCCGGGACCGGGTGACGACGAACCGGTTCCTCCAGGCCCTGGACCAGGCGCTGGTGATGGCGGGGAACGCGGGAGGACGCTGAAACGCGTCGGCCCACCCCGACGACGGTCACGGCGGCGACGGTGGCGACGACGGCGCGCCCTGCGCTGGGTGTTGTGCGTTCGCCGGCGGTGCCGCGGAGGCGCCGAGCGGTGCTCGGTGCACGGCGTTCCCGGGGAACACCGTGCACCGGGGGGTCAGCCGCGCTCCCGGGCCGCGCGGGCGCGGCGGGTGAGGGTCAGGGCTCCCGCGCCCGCGGCGAGCAGGGCGAGGGCGCCGCCCGCGAGGTAGGGCGTCAGCGAACTCCCGCCGGTCTCGGCGAGGTTGGCCTCCGACGGCTCTGCGGCCGACTGGGCGCGCACGTCGGCGGGCTTCCGGGCCGCGGGCTCCTCGCCCACGGGCTCCTCTGCGGCGGGGGTGGCCGCGGTCTTCGGCGGCGCCTTCGGGGCCTCGCAGGTGGCCTCGGCGAGCGTGACCGTGCCGGTGACGTCGGCGACGTTCGCCTTCAGCGGGTTCACCGACACCTTGAGGGCCAGGGCGGTGGCGGCGGCGGTACGGGAGGTGGTGCGGGTCCGCGACAGGTCGAGCGTCACCTCGCCGACGCCGGGGACGTCGACGTTCGTCGGCCCGCCGGTCGTGAGCGTGACGCGCTTGCCGAGGACGGTGACGCTGCCGAGGAGGTTCGCCTCGGCGACCGGCTGCTCGCCGGCCTCGCAGAACGCGCGGGAGGTGACCTTCTCGACCTCGATCAGGGACAGCAGCGGCAGCCCGGGGAGGTGGACCTTGGCGTGCGCGAGTTCGGTGCGCCCTTCCGCGGCGCGCCCGTCCGCGGTGGCCTGCGCGGTGGCGACGTCGGCCTTGAGGACGCTGACCGGCCTGCCCTGCTCGACGCCGTCGAGGGTGACGGTGAGCGCCGTCCTGCGGGCGCTCGCGGGCGCCTGGACCTCGTTGAGCGTGGCGGTGAGCGGCACGTGCACGGCCTTGTTCAGCAGGGCGATGTCCAGGTCGGTACGGAGGACGACCGCGCTCGCGCGCCCCTCTCCCCCGGTGGCCTGCGCCGCGGGCACGACGAGGAGCACGGGCCCGGCGGTGAGCGCCGCGACGACGGCCGCGGCGAGGGCGCGGCGGCGGGTGGGCAGGCGCAAGGTGTTGCTGTTCACGGTGGTGGAACCCCCACAGAAGACATGGCGTCGCCGGCCCGGCCCATGGGGAACGCATGAGCGGTGCGACGCGGGACACGGGAATCCTTACGCACGGAGAGTGAACTGGCGTGCACCTGACGCGAGTTCACCCCAAAGGGGGGTTTCCGTTCCCATATTCGATTCTTCCGGCACAGACGTTCGCCGCATCCCCTCCCGTCGCACGACATCGGCGAAAGGTGTCAACGACAGGCGGCGCGCGATCGTCACGGCGCGTCAACACACCACCCGGATTGCTTCTCGCGCGACCGTGACTTAAGTTAGGGAAGCCTAACCTAAAGAGATCGGGACAAGAGTGAGTATCGAGGTCTACCGGGACACCTGGGGCATCCCGCATCTCCGCGCGGCCGACGCGCTCGAACTCAGCCACGCCCAGGGCCGCACCACCGCCCTGGACCGGGCCTGGCAGCTGGAGGTCGAGCGGCACCGCGCGCAGGGCACGACGGCCGCCTTCCTGGGGGCGGACGCCGTCGAGTGGGACGTCTTCGCCCGCCGCGCCCGCCTGGCCGACACCGCCCGCCGCTGCTTCGAGGCGCTCGACGAACCGACCCGTACCTGGGTGTGCGCCTATGTGGACGGGGTCAACGCCGGGCTCGCGGCCGGCGCCCGCCGCTCCCCCGAATTCGCCGCCACCGCACTGGCCCCCGGCCGGTGGGAGCCGTGGACACCGCTCGCCGTGTGGCTCTCGACGCACATCCTCTTCGCCGGCTTCCCCACCAAGCTGTGGCGCGACCACGTCGCCCGCCGGCTCGGCGAGGAGTACGCCGGGCTGTTCGCCACCGACGCCCCCGGCACCGCCGGCAGCAACGGCTGGCTGGTGACCGGCGACCGCACCGCCACCGGGGCCGCGCTCATCGCGGGCGATCCGCACCGCTTCATCGAGGCGCCCGGCGTGTACCAGCAGATCCGCCTCGCCTGCCCGGAGTTCGACGTCGTCGGGCTCGCCGTCCCCGGCGTGCCGGGCATGGCCCACTTCGGGCACACCGGCACGGTCGCCTGGGCCATCACCAACGCCATGGCCGACTACCAGGACCTGTACCGGGAGCGGCTGCGACGCACCGGCGACGACGGCCGCGGCGTCGAGGCGCTGGGCCCGGACGGCTGGGCGGCCGCCCGCGCCCACACCGAGACCATCGAGGTGAAGGGCGCCGAGCCGGTCGAGGTCGAGGTGATCGAGACCGAGCGCGGGCCCGTGATCATCGACGGGCCGGACGGCACGATCAGCCTGCGCCACCCGCCCCGGGTCACGCGCCGGCTGGGCTTCGCCACCCTGCCCGCGCTGCTCGCCGCCCGCACCGTCGACGACGTCGACCGGGCGTTCGACCCCTGGGTGGAGCCGGTCAACGTCGTCCAGGCGGCCGACACCGCGGGCGGCACCCTCCACCGCGCCGCCGGGCACGTCCCGCTGCGCCACCCCGACAACCGGCTGCGGACCGTCCCGGCCTGGGAGCCCGGCCACGAGTGGCGCGGCGCCCATCAGCCGATGCCCCGGGAACCGGTCGGCGACGTGGCGGTGATGGCCAACGCGCGAGGGCTGGCGAGCCCGCTGGGCGTCGAATTCGCGCCACCGCACCGGGCCGACCGGATCGCCCACCTGCTGAACGAGCGGAAGGACTGGACCGGGCCCGAGATGGCGGCGGTCCACACGGACACCCATCTGGCCTCGGCGCGGCCCCTGTTGTCCCTCGTGGCCGGACTCGCCGACCTGAGCCTGGAGGCCCGCGAGCTGCGCGACCGGCTGCTGTGCTGGAACCGCCGTATGGCGGCCGGCAGCACGGACGCGGCCGTCTTCGCGGCCGTGCGCGGCGCGGTCGTGCGCCGTCTCGCCGCGCACCCCGCGCTCGCCGTGCTGGCCGAACCCCCCGCGTACCCGGCGCTCTTCCAGCCCTGGCTGGCCCTGGTCCCGCGCGTCGCCTACGCCCTGGAGACCCTGCTCACCGGCGGGCCGGTCCCGGAGGCCGACCGGCTGGCGGCGGTCCGCGCCGCCGTCGAGGAGGTGGCCGCGGCCCCTCCGGCGGAGCCTTGGGGCGCCACGCACCGCCTCGCGCCCTGGGCCGCGCTGCCCGACCCCGCCGAGTCGTGGCCGGGCCTGGACGGCGACCACGACTGCGTGCTGTCCACCTCCAGCGTCCCGGGCGTCACGGACCTCAGCGCCCGCGGCCCCGCCGCCCGCTACGTCTGGGACCTGGCCCGCCGCGAGGACAGCCTGTGGGTGGTGCCGTTCGGCGCCTCGGGCGTCCCCGGCGACCCGCACCGGCGTGACCAACTGCCCCTGTGGCTGCGGGGCGGACTCGTCCCCGTCGTCACCGACTGGAACCAGCTCACCGAGGAGCACGAGGAACACCATGACCACGACTGAGTACGTGCACGAACAGACCGTCGACGGCTTCGGGACGGTCCGTCTCGCCCGCCTGGACCCGGCGCGTGACGCGGAACTGGTGCACGGCTGGGTCGGCGAGGAGCGCGCCCGGTTCTGGGGCATGCGGGAGGCGACCGTCGACGACGTACGGGAGATCTACACGCACCTCGACTCGCTCACCACGCACCACGCGTTCCTGGCGTACCGCGACGGCGTGCCGGTCGCGCTCTTCCAGACGTACGAGCCGGAGGCCGACCGGGTCGGCGAGTGCTACGACGTCCGTCCGGGCGACATCGGCGTCCATCTGCTGATCGCGCCGGCGGACGCGCCCGAGCGGGGCTTCTCCACGCACCTGATGTCCGTGCTCGTCTCGTACGCGCTGTCCGGCCGCGAGCGGATCGTCGCCGAGCCGGACGCCGCGAACGAGAAGGCGATCGCGCTGCTGGTCCGCGGCGGCTTCGAGCCCGGCCCGGAGGTGGTGCTGCCGGAGGTCGATCTCCCCGAGGTCCACATCGCCGAGAAGCGCGCCCGGCTGCTGTTCTTCACCCGATGACGCGGCCGTCGAGGATCACCCGCCGCGGCGCCGCGAGCACGCGGACGTCCGCGCGCGGATCCTCGTCGTAGACCACCAGGTCGGCCGGGGCGCCCTCCTCCAGGGCGGGCCGCCCCAGCCATGCCCTGGCCCCCCAGGACGTCGCCGACAGGGCCTCCAGCGGCGGGATGCCGGCCCTGACGAGTTCGGCGACCTCCGCGGCGACCAGGCCGTGCGCCAGGGAGCCCCCGGCGTCGGTGCCGACGAAGACGGGGACGCCCGCGTCGTACGCGGAGCGCACGGTGTCGTACCGGCGCTCGTGCAGCCGCCGCATGTGGTCGGCCCAGCGGGGGAACTTGGCCGCTCCGCCGTCGGCGAGCTTCGGGAAGGTGGCGATGTTGACCAGCGTCGGCACGATCGCCACACCGCGCTCGGCGAACAGCGGGATGGTGTCTTCGGTCAGGCCCGTGGCGTGCTCGACGCAGTCGATGCCGGCCTCGACGAGGTCCCGCAGCGAGTCCTCGGCGAAGCAGTGGGCGGTGACCCGCGCGCCCAGCCGGTGCGCCTCGGCGATGGCCGCCTCGACCTCGGCGCGCGGCCAGCAGGCGCCCAGGTCGCCCGTCTCGCGGTCCAGCCAGTCGCCGACCAGCTTGACCCAGCCGTCGCCCCGCCGGGCCTCCCGGCCGACGTACGCGACGAGGTCGGCGGGCTCGATCTCATGGGCGTAGTTGCGGATGTAGCGGCGGGTGCGGGCGATGTGCCGGCCGGCGCGGATAATCTTCGGCAGGTCGTCGCGGTCGTCGATCCAGCGGGTGTCCGCCGGGGACCCGGCGTCCCGGATCAGCAGGGTGCCCGCGTCCCGGTCGGTGAGCGCCTGCCGCTCGCTGGTGGCCGCGTCCACGGCGCCGTGGGCGTCGAGGCCGACGTGGCAGTGCGCGTCGACCAGCCCGGGCAGCGCCCACCCCCGCACCGTCCGGACGTCGTCGGCGCGTGACGGCCGGTCGTGGGTGACCCGCCCGTCGACCACCCACAGCTCGTCCCGTACGTCCTCCGGGCCCACCAGCACCCGCCCCGTCACATGCAGCACCGCGCTCATGCCGAGCACTCTACGAGGGCGGAAGTACCCTCGGCCAAGCAGTCCGTACGTGAAGAAAGAGAGCCCCGTGACACGCCCCGTGACGAGCCCCGTGACGCACCCTTTTCTCGACCTGGCCCCGCTGACCGCCGACCGTTTCGCGGCGATCGAGCGGCGCGTGGCCGCCCTGCTGGCCACCGAGCAGGACGTGGTGATCACGCAGGGCGAGGCGCTGCTGCCGCTGGAGGGCTGTATCCGGAGCGGCGCGCGGCCCGGCTCGACGGCGCTGAACGTGGTGACCGGACCGTACGGGCAGACCTTCGGCGACTGGCTGCGCGACTGCGGCGCGACGGTGGTCGACCTCGACGTGCCGTTCCACACGGCGGTGACCGCCGAGCGGGTCGCCGGGGCGCTGGAGCGGAACCCGGAGATCGACTTCGTGTCGCTGGTGCACGCCGAGGCGGCGACCGGCAACACCAACCCGGTCGCGGAGATCGGTGAGGTGGTGCGGGCACACGGCGCGCTGTTCCACCTGGACGCGGTGGCCTCGATCGGCGCCGAGCCGGTGCTGCCGGACGCCTGGGGCGTGGACCTGTGCGTCGTCGGCGCGCAGAAGGCGATGGGCGGCCCGGCCGGTGTCTCGGCCGTATCGGTCAGCACGCGCGCGTGGGAGCGGTTCGCGGCGAACCCGGCGGCCCCGCGCCGCTCGTACCTCTCCCTCCTGGACTGGAAGGAGCGATGGATCGACGGCGGCCGCAAGGCGCTGCCGCACGCCCCCGCGCAGCTGGAGATGCTGGCGCTGGAGGCGTGCCTGGAGCGGATCGAGGCGGAGGGGCTGGACACGGTGATGGCCCGCCACGCGTCGGCCGCGGCGGCCACCCGCGCGGGTGCGCTCGCGCTCGGCGGCGGGCTGGAGCCATACGTGCACGAGGCGAGGGACGCCGCCCCGGTGGCCACGACGCTGCGCACGCCCGCCGGGGTGGACGCCTCCGGGCTGGTGGCCGCCGCCCTGGCCGCCAACCCGTCGCTGCCGCTCGCCGCGGGCGGCGGGGCGCTGGCCGGGGGGATGGTGCGGGTGAACCACTACGGGGCGGCCGCGGACCGCGCCGTAGTGGAGGCCTCGGTGGTGGCGCTCGGCGCCGCCCTGGGCCGGCTGACCGGCGCGGCGGTGGACGTCGGGGCCGCGCGGCGGGCGGTCGCCGAAGCCTGGGCGTGACCCGTCACCGGGGCACCGGGGTGACCGCCCCGGTGCGAGGGGCCACGCGTACCGGCGTGGTCGTGCTCGGAACCGTGGCCCAGGGGCCGCGCGGGGCGGCGCCGGTGGCGGCCAGCGCGTCGAGCAGGGCCTTCACCGGCGGGGCGAGCGGGCGCCCGGCCGGGACGGCCAGCGAGACGGGGACCGCGAGGCCGGGCAGGGCGCGGAAGGTGATCCGGCCGGCCGGCGGCAGCGGCCCCACCGGGTGGAACAGCGTCCAGGACGGGTCGGGGTTCGCGGCCAGCTCGGTGAGCGTGTCCTGGAGGGTGGTGAACGGCGGTCCGGGCGTCCAGTGCGGGAGCAGGGCCGTCACCAGGTCGTGGAAGGCGGGGTCGGCGGCGCGCGGGGCGAGCCGCAGGGGCAGCCGCGCCAGCCGGTCGAGGTTCGGGGGCTCGTCGTCGGTGAGGCCGAGCACCGCCGCGTGGGACGTGGGCAGCGCGGCGATCAGCGGGTCCGTCCAGAGCGGGTGCAGGACCACCCCTTCGGCGTGCCGCACGGTGCGTACGAGGGCGGCGTCGAACGTCCCGGTGCGTACGGCCGCGAGGCGGGCCTCCTGGGGCGCCCGCTCCAGCCGGACACGCAGTCCGGGCCGGCGGGCGGCCAGCGTGTCGACGGCGCGGTAGACGCGGTCGGCGAAGGCCCGGGGGGTGCCGAGCCGTACGAGCCCGTCCGTCCCGGCGGTGATCCCCGCCGCGGTGTCCCGGACCCGGGCCGCCGCGGCGAGCGCGGCGCGGGCCTCGGGCAGCAGCCGCTCACCCGCGGCGGTGAGCCGAACGTGCCGGGAGGCGCGGTCGAACAGCCGCAGCCCCAGCCGCCTCTCCAGGCGGGCGATCCGCCGGGTCACCGAGGCCGGGGCCGTGTGCAACCGCTCGGCGGCCCGGTCGAAGCCGAAATCCTCGGCGACCGCGACGAAGCACTCCAGCTGACGCAGTTCCACTGCCTGGTCCCCCCCATCCGTCACCGTTGACGATCGCTGCCCCGGTCAACCGCTTCCGGGTCGCGTCTTCTTCCCGGTCACCACCGGCACGTGTTCCCGACAGGTACGTGATTCCGGCACGGACCCGGCGTCGAAACACAGGTACGGGCCAGGAGGGAGGAACGACTCATCCGGCGGTGACGGCGGGCCGCCGGAAGGGGGCGGGCGGGGGCTGCCGGTACGAAGGCGGCGGCCTTTTCCGGCGGGCCGCCTCGCGGCGGAGGCGGTTCCCCCGGCGCGACATGACGCCCACGTCACGAAAATAAAGAATCGGCATTGATAATGGAATATCGGCGAGTGCTTTATAGGGAGTAGCTCCCCGCCTTCTCCTGCCCCGTTTCAACGAGGTTAAACACAGAGATTTGATAACGGCCCAACCGGCAATCCGGACACGCGTCAAGCCCGTTGTAAGACTGTGATCGAATCCACATGGCGGCCGTTTTGCCCGGATATATCCGGGCAAAAGGCGGCGTTCGACGGGCACCCCTCGGCTGAACTCGCGCCCGCGCGATAACACATGCCAGGCGCTCACCCAACCCCTCGCGCCGATGCAATTTAAGAAATTGCTGGGTAAATTCAATCCGCATGACCGCCGCACAAGCAGACCTTGCAGGTGCCCGAAACGAATTCCACCGACCGGCCGCACCGGCCATCGGTATCGACACGCCACGAGTGGAGGACGGAGCCGCGATATGGCGTATCGCCCGCGACTCCGAGGTGCTCGACCTCAACTCCTCGTACAGCTATCTGCTGTGGTGCCGCGACTTCGCCGCCACGTCCCTGGTGGCGCGCGGCGCCGACGGGGAGCCGATCGCCTTCGTCACGGGGTACATCAGGCCACAGCGCCCGCAGACCCTCGTCGTCTGGCAGGTCGCCGTGGATCACGCGCACCGCGGCCGGGGACTGGCCGGTGTGCTGCTGGACGCGCTGACCACCCGCGTCGCCGGGCAGGGCGTCCACACCGTGGAGACGACCATCACGCCGGACAACACCGCGTCCGACCGGCTCTTCACGTCGTACGCCGAGCGCCGGGGCGCGTCCCTGGAGCGTGAGGTGCTCTTCGACGGCGGGCTGTTCCCCGAGGGGACGCACGAGCCCGAGGTGCTCTACCGCATAGGCCCGATCGCCTGACGCCCCACGGCCCGCGCCCCGGAGCCTGAGCGCCTCATGCGCGCGCGCCGGTGGCCGGAGGGTCGGAGCGTCGGAGACCGGAACGCCGTACGGCACCGGGGCGCCGGACGCGCCCGAGCAGCGTCCGGCCCGCCCGAGCGTCCCACCGCCCGCACGCCGCCTGACACGTACACCCCAGACTTCCCCACCGAGGAGACGAACCGCTGTGACCATCACCCCGCCCGCCCTGAGTGTCTTCGAGACCCTTGAGTCGGAGGTGCGCAGCTACTGCCGCGGTTGGCCCGCGGTGTTCGACCGCGCCCAGGGCGCACGCCTCACGGACGAGGACGGACACTCCTACCTCGACTTCTTCGCCGGCGCCGGCTCACTCAACTACGGGCACAACAACCCCGTGCTGAAACGCGCGCTGCTCGACTACATCGAGCGTGACGGCATCACCCACGGCCTCGACATGGCCACGACCGCCAAGCGCGCGTTCCTGGAGTCCTTCCAGAACGTGGTCCTCCGGCCGCGCGACCTGCCGTACAAGGTGATGTTCCCCGGCCCGACGGGCACCAACGCGGTGGAGGCCGCGCTGAAGCTGGCGCGCAAGGTGAAGGGGCGCGAGTCGATCGTGTCGTTCACCAACGCCTTCCACGGCATGTCGCTGGGTTCGCTCGCGGTGACCGGCAACGCCTTCAAGCGCGCCGGGGCGGGCATCCCGCTGGTGCACGGCACGCCGATGCCCTTCGACAACTACCTCGACGGCCGGGTGCCGGACTTCCTCTGGTTCGAGCGTCTCCTGGAGGACCAGGGCTCCGGGCTGAACAAGCCGGCCGCGGTGATCGTCGAGACGGTGCAGGGCGAGGGCGGCATCAACGTCGCGCGGCCCGAGTGGCTGCGCGCGCTGCGGGAGCTGTGCGACCGGCAGGACATGCTGCTGATCGTCGACGACATCCAGATGGGCTGCGGTCGCACGGGGGCCTTCTTCTCCTTCGAGGAGGCGGGCATCACCCCCGACATCGTCACCCTGTCGAAGTCCATCAGCGGCTACGGCCTGCCGATGTCGCTCTGCCTGTTCATGCCCGAGCTGGACGTGTGGGGTCCCGGTGAGCACAACGGCACCTTCCGCGGCAACAACCCGGCCTTCGTGACCGCCACCGCCGCGCTGGACAGCTACTGGGCCGACGGCCAGATGGAGAAGCAGACCATCGCCCGGGGCGAGCAGGTCGAGCAGGCGCTGCTCGCCATCTGCGACGAGAACTCCGCCTACGGCGCCCACTACCGGGGCCGGGGCCTGGTCTGGGGCATGGAGTTCACCGACAAGTCCCGTGCCTCCGCCGTCTGCGCCCGCGCCTTCGAGCTCGGTCTGCTGCTGGAGACCTCGGGCCCGCGGAGCGAGGTCGTCAAGCTGCTGCCCCCGCTGACCATCACACCCGACGAGCTGGACGAAGGGCTGCGGACGCTGGCCCGCGCGGTCCGCGAGACCGCCTGAATCCTCCCCGTACGAAAGGAAGTTGCACCACCGTGATCGTCCGATCGTTGAAGGACATCGAGAACACCGAGCGCCATGTCAAGGCGGCTTCCGGCACCTGGGAGTCCAAGCGCATCGTGCTCGCCAAGGAGAAGGTCGGCTTCTCGCTGCACGAGACCGTCCTGTACGCCGGGACGGAGACCTCGATGTGGTACGCCAACCACATCGAGGCCGTGCTGTGCGTCGAGGGCGAGGCCGAGCTGACCAACGACGAGACGGGCGAGACCCACTGGATCGAGCCCGGCACGATGTACCTGCTGGACGGCCATGAGCGCCACACCATGCGCCCGAAGACCGACTTCCGGTGCGTATGCGTGTTCAACCCTCCCGTCACCGGGCGGGAGGACCACGACGAGAACGGCGTCTACCCACTGCTCACCGAGGAGGGCTGAACCATGACGACGACCACGACACTGCAGGACCTGTACCCCACCCGAGGCACGTCCGAGGTCGTCACGCCCCGGCAGGACCCGGTGGTCTGGGGACCGCTCACCCCGGAGCTGGAGTCGTTCGAGCGTGACGGCTTCCTCGCCGTCGACCAGCTGATCACCGAGGACGAGGTCGCCGTCTACCGCGCCGAGCTCGACCGGCTCGTCACCGACCCGGCGATCCGTGCCGACGAGCGCTCGATCATCGAGCCGAAGTCCCAGGACGTGCGGTCGGTCTTCGAGGTCCACCGGATCAGCGACGTCTTCGCACGCCTGGTGCGCGACGAGCGCGTGGTGGGCCGGGCGCGCGAGATCCTCGGCTCGGACGTGTACGTCCACCAGTCGCGGATCAACGTGAAGCCGGGCTTCGGCGCCTCGGGCTTCTACTGGCACTCCGACTTCGAGACCTGGCACGCGGAGGACGGCCTGCCGCGGATGCGGACCGTGTCCGTGTCGATCGCGCTGACCGAGAACCTCGACACCAACGGCGGCCTGATGATCATGCCGGGGTCGCACCGGACGTTCCTGGGCTGCGCGGGCGAGACGCCGAAGGACAACTACAAGAAGTCGCTGCAGATGCAGGACGCGGGCACGCCGTCGGACGAGGCGCTGACCAAGTTCGCGGACGCGCACGGCATCCGGTTGTTCACCGGTAAGGCGGGCTCGGCGACCTGGTTCGACTGCAACGCCATGCACGGCTCGGGCGACAACATCACCCCGTTCCCGCGGAGCAACGTCTTCATCGTCTTCAACAGCGTGGAGAACACGGCGGTGGAGCCGTTCGCGGCCCCCATCCGGCGGCCCGAGTTCATCGGCGCACGGGACTTCACCCCCGTGCGGTGACACGACGGGCAGCTACGCGAGGGGCGGGACCCGGGTGGGGTCCCGCCCCTCGCGGCGCCGGGCCGCGTTTCGGCGGGCGCGGACGTGAGGCCGGGCCGCGTTTCGGCGGCCGCCGTCAGCGGTGGCGGAACCAGTTCGCCGCCGGCAGCAGCCTGCCGTCGTAGCCGAACAGGGCCTGGTTCTCCCAGGCGTTGCCCGACGCCGGGTCGGCCGGGTCCCATCCGCTGCCCGTGACGGCCGTCCAGGCGGGCTCCCAGTACACGACGCCGAGGCCCCGGCCGTGGGGCACCGCCTCCACGACGTTCATCACGTCCCGCAGGTTCGCGGCCTGGCCGGCCGGGGTGGCCGGGTAGCCCGGCGCCAGGGTGTCCGCGGTGGCGACGTTGTTCTCCAGGGAGTCGTCGTTGGCCAGCGTGTGCGCGTACGCCGTCTCCGCGACCAGCACCGGCCTGCCGTACCGGGCGGCGACGTCGTCGAGGTTGGCCTGGAGGCCGGAGAGCGGCCCGTGCCAGTAGCCGTAGTACGACAGGGCGATGACGTCGAAGGGCACCTTGTACGCGACGGCCTGGTCGAACCACCAGCGGGTGCCCGCGTTGTCGCCGCCCTTCGCGAGGTGCAGGGCCACCTGGGTGGCCGGTGACACGGCCTTGGCGGCGTTCGCGCCGGACGTCAGCAGCCCGGCGAGCTGCGCCCAGTTCGAGGTGCGGCCCTCCTCCCACAGCATGCCGGCGTTCAGCTCGTTGCCGATCTGCACCATGTCTGCGGTGGTCCCCTGCGCCTCGAGCGCGCCGAGGACGTCGTACGTGTGGTCGTACACGTCCTTCCTCAGCTGCTCGTACGTGTGCGAGGACCAGGCCGCGGGCTTGTACTGCTTGCCCGGGTCGGCCCAGGTGTCCGAGTAGTGGAAGTCCACGAGGAGCTTCATGCCCTGGGCCTTGGCGCGCTTGGCCATGGCGAGGACCTTGGCCTTGTTGTTGTAGCCGTCGGCGGGGTTCACCCACACCTTCAGGCGTACGTGATTCATGCCGGCGGACTTCAGGACGGTCATCGCGTCGCCGCTGGTGCCGTTCGCGTACCGGTAGGACGCTCCGAACGCCTCGTTCTTCGGGAGCGTCGACAGGTCGCCGCCCTTGACCGCGAGGCCGGTCGTCCCGCGGGTGAAGGTGACGTCGTCGAAGTTGGCCCACTGTCCCGCGTGCGCGTCCGAGTTGAGGCTGACCGTGCACTGGCCGCCGGTGACCCTGACCGAGGTGACGATCCGGATCCAGGCGCCGTTCGGGGTGGGCGGCAGGTCGGTGCGCTGCTCGGGGCTGCCGCAGTTGCGCAGCGCGATGTACGCGGAGTTCTGTCCGCCGCTCGAACGGACGCGGGCGCTCAGCGTGTACGCGCCGTCCGTGAGACCGGACAGGTACTGGTAGGTCTCCACCTTGTAGGCGGTGGACGCCCAGTGCGAGAGCCGGGTGCTGCCGCTCGCCCCGCCGGCCTCGGTGAACGAGGCGCTGTTCCGGCCGGTGGGCGAGTAGGCCGACCAGCCGGTGGACCCGCTTTCGAAGCCCGGGTTGGTGAGTGTGGCGGCGGCGGTGGCCGTGGTCGCCGGCAATCCGGCGAGGACCAGGCCCGCGGCGGCGGTGACGGCGGCCGCTGCCGCTCTGGTGGTGCCGTACATGTCGTGTCCCTTCGACGATGTGTCGGACGGTGGGGCGGTGCGTGGGGGGGGCGGTGCGTGCGTGAGGGGGCGGGTCAGGCGAGCCGGACGACGCGGACCGCGCCCGCCGGGACGGCGAGGCGCCCGGTGACGGGCTCGCCGCCGAGGAGCTCGGTGCCGGGGCCGTCCAGCGGCACCTCGGCGTCGGCGGTGGTGTGGTTGAGGGCGAACAGGTAGGTGCCGGCGTCGCCGGTGCGGCGCACCACCTCGACGTCGTGGGGCAGGCCGGTGCGCGGTGCGATGCCGGCGTCCTCGCAGGCCGCGCCGGTGATGACGTCCAGGGCGGACGGGGCGAGGCGGGTGGAGACGTACCAGGCGGTGCCCTTGCCCAGGCGGTGGCGGGTGACGGCGGGGCGGCCGGCGGCGGGCCCGTCGGCGTACGTCCACACGGTCTCGGCGCCGCGCGGGACGACGAACTCCGTCCAGACGTCGCCGGTCAGCGTCCTGTCCCCGGCCTGCTCGGCGATCCGTACCGTCTCGCCCTCGCCCAGCGGCGACCACTCCTCGACGGTGAGGCCGAGCACGTCCCGCAGCGCGCCGGGGTACGGGCCGGGGTGGACGGCGTCGTGCTCGTCGACGATGCCGGAGAAGTACGACACGAGGAGAGTGCCGCCGTTCTCGACGTAGGAGCGCAGGTTGCGGCCTGCCGCCTCGGTGGCGAGGTACAGGGCCGGGACGACGACCAGCGGGTGGGCGGACAGGTCGGCCTCGGGGTGGGCGAAGTCGACGGTCAGGTGCCGGTCGTAGAGGGTCTCGTAGAAGCTGTCGGCGCGCTCGCGGGCGTCGTGGTCCTCGCTGGGGCGCCACTCCAGGTTCTGCGCCCACCAGGAGTGCCAGTCCCACACCATGGCGGCGTCGGCGACGGTCCGGGTGCCGCGCAGTCCGGCGAGTGCGCCGAGGTCGGCGCCGAGCCGGACGGCTTCGCGCCAGACGCGGGAGTCGGTTCCGGCCTGCGGCACCATCGCGGAGTGGAACTTCTCGGCGCCGCGCCGGGACTGGCGCCACTGGAAGAACATGGCGCCCTCGGAGCCGCGCGCGACGTGGGCGAGGGAGTTGCGCGCCATCTCGCCGGGGCGCTTGGCGGGGTTGCGGGGCTGCCAGTTGACGCCGCTGGTGGAGTGCTCCAGCAGCAGCCAGGGGGCGCCGCCGGCGACGGACCGGGTGAGGTCGGCGGCCATGGCGAGGTTGACGTGGGTGCGGCGGCCGTCGGTGATCAGGTAGTGGTCGTTGGTGACGAGGTCGACCTCGCGGCCCCAGGCCCAGTAGTCGACGCTGTCGCACTGGCTGAGCGCGGTCATGAAGTTGGTGGTGACGGGGACGCCGGGCGCCAGGCGGTGCAGGATGTCCCGTTCCCTGCGGAAGTTCTCGCGCATGGTGGCGTCGGCGAAGCGCCGGTAGTCGAGGGCCTGTGCGGGGTTGCCGACGGTGGGCGTGGCGCGGGGCGGGTCGATCTGGTCGTACGAGGTGTAGTGCTGGCCCCAGAACGCGGTGCCCCAGGCCTCGTTGACGGCCTCGACGGAGCCGTGGCGGGCGTCGAGCCAGTGGCGGAACCGGTCGGCGCAGGTGTCGCAGTAGCAGGCGCTGACGGGGACGCCGTACTCGTTGTGGACGTGCCAGAGGGCGAGGGCCGGGTGGGCGCCGTAGCGGCGGGCGAGCTGCTCGGTGATGCCGGCGGCGGCGGCCCGGTACGCCGGTGAGTTGTGGCAGATGGCGCCGCGGGAGCCGAAGGCGTACCGGGTGCCCTCGCGGGTGACGGGCAGCGCGTCGGGGTGGGCGCGGTAGAACCAGGCGGGCGGGACGACGGTGGGCGTGCCGAGGTCGGCGCGGATGCCGTGGTCGTGGAGCAGGTCGAGGATCCGGTCGAGCCAGCCGAAGTCGTAGGTGCCGGGCTCGGGTTCGAGTCTCGCCCAGGAGAAGATGCCGACGCTGACCATGGTGACACCGGCCTCGCGCATCAGCCTGACATCTTCCTGCCAGACGCTTTCCGGCCACTGTTCGGGGTTGTAGTCCCCACCGTAGGCGAGCCCGTGCAAGCCGCTGGGAGTGGTCTCCGGCATGTGGTTTCTCCTGATTCCTCGGGAAAACTTCCGACGGCGTACCAAGCAAGTGGGAACGTACACACACACCAGCGCCGCCGGAACGCAACATAACCGCACAGCATCAACCATTGACAAGTGTCCGGGATGTTTCTCTACTGTGAACGCTCACAGAAGCATGGCAGGCCTCCCACCATGGCGGAGGCCGCCCCCTCGGTCAGGGAGAAGCCCCCATGCCGCACGCGCTGCGCCGCCGCCTTTCCGCCATCGCCACCGCCGTCGTCCTCGGCGCGACCGCCCTCACCGGCTGCGGGTCGTCCGACGACGGCGGGGACACCGCGTCCGGCCCCGTCTCGCTGACGTACTGGGCCTGGGCGCCCGGCATGGACAAGGTCGCCGCGCTGTGGAACAAGAAGCATCCGGACGTCACCGTCACGGTGAAGAAGCAGGCCTCCGGCGACGACCTGGTCACGAAGATCATCACGGCGGCCAAGGCGCACCAGGCCCCCGACCTCGTCCAGGCCGAGTACCAGGCGCTGCCGACCCTGGTCAGCAATGACGCCCTCGCCGACATCTCGGGGGAGGCCGGCGACGCCGAGAAGGCGTTCGCCCCGGGCGTCTGGCAGCAGGTCACCCTCGGCACCGACGCGGTGTACGCGCTGCCCCAGGACTCCGGGCCGATGATGTTCTACTACCGGGCCGACCTCTTCGAGCAGTACGGGCTGAAGGTCCCCACCACCTGGGAGGAGTTCGCCGCCACCGCCCGCGCGCTGAAGAAGAAGGCCCCGGACAAGGCGCTGACGACCTTCTCCGCCAACGACTCCGGCCTGTTCGCCGGGCTCGCCCAGCAGGCGGGCGCCAAGTGGTGGACGACCGAGGGCGAGAAGTGGAAGGTCGGCATCGACGACGCGGCCACCAGGAAGGTCGCCGGCTTCTGGGGCGGCCTCGTCAAGGAGGGCGCCATCGACAACCAGCCGATGTACACCCCGGCCTGGAACAAGGCGCTCAACACGGGCGAGCAGATCGCCTGGGTGAGCGCGGTGTGGGCGCCCGGCACCCTCACCACCGCCGCGCCCGACACCAAGGGCAAGTGGGCCATGGCTCCCCTCCCGCAGTGGACCAGGGGCGCGAACGCCACCGGCAGCTGGGGCGGCTCCACCACGGCCGTCACCACCGACTCCCGGCACAAGGCGGCCGCGGCGGAGTTCGCCACCTGGCTGAACACCGACCCCGAGGCACTGGCCGCGCTGGTGCGGGAGAGCGGCGTCTACCCGGCCGCCACCGCCGCCCAGTCCGGTGGCGCGCTCGCCGCCCCGCCCGCGTTCTTCGCCAACCAGCCGGACTTCTACACCCGTGCCGCCGCGATAGCCGAGACCACCGCGCCCGCCGCCTGGGGCCCGAACGTCAACGTCGCGTACACCGCCTTCAAGGACGAGTTCGGCAGGGCCGCCAAGGCCAAGTCCGACTTCGGCGCGGCCCTCACGGCGATGCGGAACGCCACGGTCGCGGACCTGCGGCAGCAGGGCTTCGAGGTCGCCCCGTGACCGGTACCCGCCGCACGGCACGCGGGGTGGCGGGCGCCCCGCGCGCCCACCCCTCCCCCGGCGCCACCCGCGGGCGCGTACGGAGCGCGCCCTACCTGTTCCTCCTTCCCGCCGGGCTGCTCTTCGCCGTCTTCTTCGCGCTGCCCATCGGCTACGCGATCTGGCTGAGCCTGCACAGGATCGAGGTCAAGGGCCTCGGCCTGGGCAGCGGCGCCCGCCAGGAGGTGTGGGCGGGCCTGGCCAACTACACCGCCGCGCTCACCGACTCCGAGCTCGGCCGCGGAGCGCTGCGCATCCTCGGGTACGGCGCGATCGTCGTCCCCGTGATGCTGGGGCTCGCGTTGCTGTTCGCACTGCTGCTGGACACCGAGCGGGTGCGGGCGCGGTCCTTCTCGCGGCTCGCGATCTTCCTTCCGTACGCCATCCCCGGCGTGGTCGCGGCGATGCTGTGGGGGTTCCTGTACCTGCCGGACGTCAGCCCGTTCCACTACGTACTGGGGGAACTGGGGCTGCCCCGGCCGGACCTGCTGGACGGCGGGCCGTTGTTCCTGGCGCTGTCGAACATCGCCGTGTGGGGCGGCACCGGCTTCAACATGATCGTGATCTACACCTCGCTGCGATCCATCCCGGCGGAGGTGTACGAGGCGGCGAAGCTGGACGGCGCGACCCCGCTCCAGATCGCGCTGCGGATCAAGATCCCGATGGTGGCGCCGTCGCTCGTTCTGACCTTCTTCTTCTCGATCATCGCGACGCTCCAGGTCTTCAGCGAGCCGACCACCCTGCGGCCGCTGACCAACGGGATCCCCACCACGTGGAGCCCGCTGATGAAGGTCTACAACGACGCCTTCGTGGGCGGGAACGTGTACGCGGCGTCGGCGACCGCCGTCGTCCTCGCCGCCGCGACCTTCGTGCTGTCGTTCGGCCTTCTGAGGGCCTCCAATTCCGGGGCCTCCGACTCCGGGGCCTCCGGCTCCGGAAGGAAGCAGGGACGGATTCGATGACCGACCTCACCGCTCCCCCGAGGCGCAAGGCCGCACCGGCCGCCGGCACCGCCCCGGGCACCTCCCAGGGCCCGCCGCCCGTCCGGGCCCGCCGCCCCGGCCGGACCGCCCTGCTGCCCACGGCGGCCCTGCTGCTCGGCGCGGTGTACTGCCTGCTGCCGGTCGCCTGGGTGCTGGTGGCGTCCACCAAGTCCGGCACGGAGCTGTTCTCCACCTTCACGTTCCTGCCGGGCAGCGGCTTCACCGACAACCTGGCCGACCTGGGCGCGTACCGCGACGGGATCTACTGGCGGTGGATGGCCAACTCCGCTTTCTACGCGGGCTTCGGCGCCCTCCTGTCCACGGCCGTGTCGGCGGTCTCCGGCTACGCGCTGGCGGTCTACCGCTTCCGGGGGCGCGAAGCCGTCTTCAACGTCCTGCTCGCGGGTGTGCTGATGCCGCCGGTCATCCTCGCCATCCCGCAGTACCTGCTGCTGGCGGAGGCCGGCATGGCGGACACGTACCTGTCCGTGCTCCTGCCGCTGGTCCTCTCCCCGTACGGCGTGTACCTCGGCCGGATCTACGCTCAGGCCGCCATCCCCATGGAACTGGTGGAGGCGGGCCGCGTGGACGGAGCGGGCGAATGGCGGATCTTCCTGCGAGTCGCGGTCCCGATGATGTCGCCGGGACTCGTCACCATCTTCCTCTTCCAGTTCGTGGCGATCTGGAACAACTTCCTGCTGCCCTACATCATGCTCGGCGACGACGAGAAGTTCCCGATGACGGTGGGGCTCTACACCCTGCTCGCGCAGGGCTCCGCGACCCCGGCGCTCTACACGCTGGTGATCACCGGCGCCCTGCTGGCGGTCGTCCCGCTCATCGCCCTCTTCCTGGTCATCCAGCGCTTCTGGAGCCTGGACCTGTTGTCCGGGGCCGTAAAGTCCTGATGACACCGAGGGGAACACCAGCCATGAGCCGCAGCAGCACGAGCCGCAGCGCGGAAGGCCGTCGCCGGCCGCCGACCATCCACGACGTGGCCCGCGAGGCCGGGGTCTCCCGCGGCACCGTCTCCCGGGTCCTCAACGGCGGGCACTACGTCAGCCCCGCCGCCCAGGACGCCGTCAACGCGGCGATCCGCAAGACGGGTTACGTCGTGAACCGGCACGCCCGCTCGCTGATCACCGGCAGGTCGGACTCGGTGGCGTTCCTGCTCACCGAGCCGCAGGAGCGGTTCTTCGAGGACCCCAACTTCAACGTGCTGCTGCGGGGCTGCACCCAGGCGCTGGCCGACCGGGACATCCCGCTGCTGCTGATGATCGCCGGTACGGCCGACGAACGGCGGCGCAACCTGCGCTACATCGAGGCGGGCCATGTGGACGGGGTGCTGCTGGTGTCCAGCCACTCCGGCGACCCGGTGGTGACGCAGCTGCGCCGGGCGGGCGTCCCGCTGGTTGCGTGCGGCAAACCGCTGGGCCAGACGGCGAAGGTCGGTTACGTCGCGGCCGACGACCGGGACGGCGCGCGGGAGATGGTGCGGTACCTGTACGCGTCGGGACGCCGCCGTATCGCCACGGTGACCGGCCCGCCGGACACCCCGGGCGGGGTCGAGCGCCTGGCGGGGTACCGGGAGACGCTGGCCGAGTGCGGGCTGCCGGCCGACGAGTCGCTGATCGTGCCGGGCGACTACAGCCGGGCGAGCGGAGAGGCGGCGGCGGGGCTGCTGCTGGAGCGGGCGCCGGACGTGGACGCGGTGTTCGTGGCGTCGGACCTGATGGCGCAGGGCGTGCTCGACACGCTGGCGCGGGCCGGGCGGCGGGTGCCGGAGGACGTGGCGGTGGGCGGCTTCGACGACTCGCCGGCCGCGGTGGCGTCCCGGCCGCCGCTCACCACGATCCGCCAGCCGTGGGACCGGATCAGCGCCGAGATGGTGCGGATGCTGCTGGCCCGCATCGGTGGGGAGGAGGCCGCCGGGGTCATCCTCCCCACCGAGCTGGTACGCCGGGAGTCGGCGTGACCCACGGGGCTCAGACGGCCAGAGCGGGGTAGTCCGTGTACCCGCGGTGGTCACCACCGTAGAACGTGGCGGTGTCGGGGGTGTTGTACGGGCCGTTGGCCTTCAGCCGGGCCGGCAGGTCGGGGTTGGCGAGGAACAGGGCGCCGAACGCCACGAGGTCGGCCGTGCCGTCCTCGATCAGCGCCAGGGCCTCGGCGCCGGTCGGGCCCTCGGTGGCGGGGTTGAGCACGAGGGTGCCGGAGAACCGCTTGCGCAGGCCCAGGGTGATCCCGCGGGAGGCCGGGCCGCTCTCCAGGACGTGGAGGTAGGCGATCCCGAGCGGTTCGAGGGCCGTGACGAGCGCGGTGTACGTCTCCTCGGGCTCGGGCTCCTCGATGTCGTTGAACGGGTTCCCGGGCGAGATCCGCAGACCGGTGCGCTCCGGCCCGATCTCGGCGGCGACCGCCCTGACGACCTCGGCGGCGAAGCGGACGCGGCCTTCGACCGAGCCGCCCCAGGCGTCGGTGCGGCGGTTGGTGCCGGGGGCCAGGAACTGGTGGATGAGGTAGCCGTTGGCGCCGTGCAGTTCGACGCCGTCGAAACCGGCGGTCACGGCGTTGCGGGCGGCGGTCACGAAGTCCGCGATCGTCTCCCGTACCTCGGCGTCGGTGAGCTCGCGCGGGGTGACGAAGTCCTTGGGGCCCTCGGCGGTGTAGACCTGTCCCCTGGCCGCCACGGCGGACGGGGCGACGGGGTGGAGGCCGCCGGGCTGGTCGGCGAGCAGGTCCGGATGGCCGATGCGGCCGGAGTGCATGAGCTGGGCGAAGATCCGGCCGCCGGCGGCGTGCACGGCGTCGGTGACCTCGCGCCAGGCGGCGGTCTGCTCCTCGCTGTGCAGCCCCGGGGTGTCGGGGTAGCCCTGGCCGACCGGTGAGGGCTGGATGCCCTCGGTGATGATCAGTCCGGCCGAGGCGCGCTGGGCGTAGTACTCGGCGGTGAGGCCGGTCGGTACCCGTCCCGCTCCGGCGCGGCTCCGGGTCATCGGGGCCATGGCGATGCGGTTGGCGAGCCGGGTGCCGGACAGGTCGACGGGGTCGAAGGCAACGGTCATCGGGGTCTCCCAGACGAATATGTGGTCGGCCAAGTATATGGTCCGACGCCACTGTAGCGCATTCATTGGCCGACCAAGGTAAAATCGGTGGCAGCCGACCGACAGTTCCGCGAGGAGACCCCGATGCCCGGGCCGCACCACCCCGAGGAAAGCGCCGAGCGCGCCGCCCGCACCGAAGCGCCGCCCTCCGCCGCGCGCTGCGGCCCCCTCAGCCACGCGCTGTCACGGGTGGCCCGGCTGCACCGCATCGCCGCGGGCAGGTTCCTCAAGGAAGCCGGAATCTACCCCGGCCAGGAGTTCGTGATGATGCACCTCTGGGACGCGGGCCCGGTGCGGCAGTCCGAGCTGATCAAGGTTCTGGACCTCGACCCGTCCACGGTCACCAAGATGCTCCAGCGCCTGGAACAGACCGGTCACGTACGCCGCTCCCCCGACCCCGCCGACCGGCGGGCCGTCCTGGTGGAGGCGACCACCGCCAGCTGCTCACTGCACACACAGGTGACCGGAGCCTGGAGCAGGCTGGAGGAGCAGACCCTCGCCGGGCTCGACGCGCACGAGCGCGCCGAGCTGGCGCGGCTCCTGGGGAAGGTCGAGGCGAACCTGTGCAAGGAGGCGCAGGACTGCCCCGGGGCGCCGGCCGCTCAGGACGGCGCGGCGGGTACGGCTCAGGACAGCGCGGCGGATGCGGCTCAGGACAGCGCGTCCAGCGCCCGGTCCACGTCGGCGGCCGAGTTGTAGAGGTGGAAGGCGGCCCGGAGGTTGCCGGCGCGGGCGGAGACGACGACGCCCGCCTCCGCCAGCTCCTGCCGCCGCGCCCCCAGGCCGGGGACCGCGACGACGGCCGAAGCCCCGGGCACCGGACGGTGGCCGAGGCCGGTCAGGCCTTCCCGGAACCGGGCGGCGAGGCCGGTGGCATGGGCGTGCACGGCGTCCACCCCGATCTCGCCGAGCAGCGCCAGAGACTGCTCGGCGCCGTGGTACGAGAGGAAGGCGGGCGGCTCGTCGAACCGGCGGGCCGTGGCCGCGAGCCGGGCGGCCGGGCCATAGGGGTCGTCCAGGTCCGCCGCCGCGAACCAGCCCGCGTGGATGGGCACCAGCGACTCCTGCGCCTCCTCGGTCACGGTGAGGAACGACGCGCCCCGCGGGCACATCAGGAACTTGAACCCGCCCGTCACCGTGTAGTCGTACGCCCCCGCCTCCAGCGGCAGCCACCCCGCCGACTGGGTCGCGTCGACGAGCGTACGGGCCCCGTGCGCGGCCGCCGCCTCGCGTACCGCGGCCATGTCGGCCACGCGCCCGTCCGCCGACTGGACGGACGAGAAGGCGACCAGCGCCGTCCCGGGGCGTACCGCGTCCGCCAGGTCCTCCAGCGGCACGAACCGCGCCTTGAGGTCGCCCCGCGCCGTGAACGGCGTGATCAGCGAACCGAAGTCCCCCTCCACGAAGAGGACTTCCGCCCCGGGCGGCAGGGAGCTCGCTATCAGGCCCACATGGACGGCGACCGAGCTGCCCACGGCGACCCGGTCGGCGCCCACTCCCGCCACCCGCGCGAACCCGCGCCGCGCGCCGTCCACGGCCTCGAAACTCCCGGACCCGCCCGCCGTCCCGGCGGCCAGCGCCTCCGCCAGCGCGGTCACAGCCGCTACGGTCCTGCGGGGCAGCAGCCCGCAGCGAGAGGTGTCGAGGTACGTCTGCGCGGGCGCGAACTCATCGCCACCGAGAGGGGTTTCCATCCCCCTACCCTGCGCCGGGCGCGGCGCCGGGTCAATCACGTTCCCCCGACGCGTGGCTCACACCCCGCAGGCCTGGGCGGGACTGGGCCCGCGGGTGGAGGAACGCCCCTCATCACGACGGGAAACCCTGCTTGCCGGGACTGGGAACACCGCGTCGGGAGAGGAGATGTACGCGTGGAACGCGGGCAGTCCACTGCCGCACTGCCCACTGCCGCATTGGGAACACTTGTCATGGCGACCGGAGCGATCGTCGCCGGGCCACGGAGTCGACGTCGGCTGGGTCCGTGGCCGGCCATCCGCCGCACCCCCGTCCAGAAGACCGGCCAATTGCCCGAACGGCGGGTATTCGTCCAGTATGGCGTCGTCCAGTGGGACGCGGGAGGGGGCCGGCGAAGTCGTGCTCGTTCATGAGCAGGTCGCCGTCCGTTCCCGTGGGTAGACGGCTGGAACGGGAAACCCGGCGCCGACGCCGGCCGCGGTCGTACGCCGGTGCCGGTCCGGCCGGCCGGCCGGCCGTTCCGACCGCACGCCCCGCCCGACCGCCCACCCAAGTCCAGGAGGACCTCGATGACGACCGACCGGCACGGCGACTGGACACGCCTGGAGGTCCACTGTCCCGACGACGTGCCCGCCGCCACGCCGCTGTCCTGGCAGATCGAGAAGGTGAGCCACCACGAGGACCGGCTGTTCCGCAACCGGATGCCCGCCCGTCGGATGCCCGCCCGTCGCCCTGACGAGGTCGGGCGCGGCGACGCCGACGACGCCTTGGCCGTGCTCGCGCTGCGGGAGTCCATCCGCCGGGATGTGGAGTGCGGGCGCGGGAACCGCGTCCAGGAGGCCTTGGAACTGGGCGCGACCTGGCGGCAGGTGGCCTTCGCGCTCGATGTCACCCCGCAGGAGGCCCGGCGGATCCTGCGGGGCCACGCCGAGGGCCAGCGCGGTATGTGGCTCGGGTACGAGCAGGAGGGCGTCAGGCCCTTCGGGTTCACCTTCGAGCAGCACGCGGCCGCACTCGCCTTGTGCGAGTTGGGCGACGACGAGACGGCGACGGCGGCCGCCCGGCCCCGGCACACGGCCGGCGGCGCGCCCGGAGCCCCGGCGACCGATTCCTGACCGCGGCGGGCACGCGGGGCCCGGAAGGTTCACCGGGGCTCGTCGACCCGGCCGGCGGATGCCTCGCGGGCAGAAGCCGAGCAGGGCTTCCTCGCTGCTCGGGCCCGGTCGGCTGCCCCATCAGCCAGAACCGGCCATTCCCCTGCCCCGCATGCACACGCACCGCCACCTCGGCGGCCGGCGCGGCGGTCCCGCGCGGCAAGCGACCGGCCGGATCCCGTGGCCCGGCCGACGGCAGCGGGGCCGCCGGCCGGGGAGGGGCGACTACGACGGCCACCGGTCCCGTCGCCGGACCGGTCCCAGGTCACGGGAGTGCGGGGAGGAACGGCGTGCCGCATACGGGGAGGGGGCCGGGGGGACCGCGGTCCTCCCCCTCGTGCGCCGCGCGGTCGCGCATACCGGCTGGCCGCGCCGACGGGGGCAGTGGCCGTGGGAATGGCGGAAAATCGCTCATTGCACACTCCGGCGGGCGCCGGATACGGTGCGGTGACCAGCTTGACCGGGGCACATGCCGGAGGGGACCAGCGAGGTGTCGACCGCACTTCGCAGGACCGTGCGCGCCCCACAGTACGTTCGCAATTCGGGGGGAACCATGAGCCGTAAGTCCGTGTGCGCGCGCTGCGCGACGGCCGATCACTGTGCCGAGTCGCCCGGTGGGCGGCGGGGTGGCATCGTCGCTCAAGCGGGTGTCCGCACCGGCTGTTAGCCGCACTCGACCGACCGGTCACGTCCCGCGCGTCCCGCGTTCGATCCGGATTCACCGGTGCGCCGCCGCTCCGCGGGCGCCGCGCAGGCATCACGACCAGGTGCCATCACTGCGGCGACCCAGCGGTATCCGCCCGCACCGTCCGGTTCCTGCCGGGCGGCAGTCCCGCCGGGAGTTGTGCGCGGCGCACCGCGATCGGTCCGTGCCTCGCGACCCGGCGACTTCGCCAACGTGCCGGCCGGAGAACGCCGCAGACGTCCGGGACCGGTGCGACGCCCTCCGGCCGAGCGCTGGACGCCGGGGTTTCAGGCCGCGCTGAGAGCGGTGGCGTCTGCCGACCAGCTCTCGTTACCCGCTCTTTCTCATGACGCATGTCGTCGGTTCACGACGGCAGAGGGGTTTTGACATCAGCATGAACACCAAGCACATCACTTCCGCACGGATGCGGCGGATCGCGACGCGCGGGCTCGTGACCGCCACCGCCCTCGCGGCCGTCACCGGCGCCGTGGCGCCGGGCGCGGTCGCCGACACCGCCTCCGGGGCCGGGCCCCTGGGAGTCGCGGCCGGCACGGCGGGCATCGGGACGACCGACATCCAGCGCGTCGAGGCCGCTGCGGTGGTCCGCCTCGACCCGACCGCCGACGTTCTCCTGCTCAGCGACTACGACTTCATCCACGCCCTGTGGCAGAAGGCCAGCGACGCGGGCGAGAAGCTGGACGCGGTGCGCACCTCCGCCGAGCAGGCGATGGCGAGCACGGTCGCCGATGACCACGTGCGGTTCATCGTGGCCGGCGTCCACGAGGCGTACAAGCTCGACCAGCAGCGCGAGCGGGAGAAGGCGGAGGCCGAACGGGCGGCCCGGCTGGCCAAGTCGCAGGTCCTGCTCACCATCGGCATCCCCAGCACTCCGGAGCTGCTGGCTCTGAGCGACGACAACTTCGTCCGGGCCGTCGCCAGGCACGAGGCGTCCGGTCCGGAGGTGCGGGCCGCGGCCATGAAGGCGCTGGTCGGGGAGGCGGCGGACTGGCAGGAGTTCATCGTCAACGGTGCCCGCGAGGCCCATAAGCGGGACGTGGCCAAGGAGTTGGAGGACCTGGCGGAGAAGGACCGCAAGGAGGCCGAGCGCCGCAAGGAGCTGGCCGCCCGCAACGGTGCCGCCGCCCTGTTCCGCATCACGCCTTCCGAGGCCATGCTGACCCTCACCGACGACAACTTCATCCGCGAGCTGCTGCGCCTGGCCGCCGCCGATCTGCACGGCACCGAGCTGTACGCCGAGGGGCAGCGCGCCACTCTCAGCTCCGACCCGGCGGTGTGGAAGGCGTACATCCACACCGGCGCCGGAGCCGCGTACAAGCGGGACGACGACAACCGGCGCAAGAAGCTCGCGGAGGCGGACCGCAAGCTCGCCCTGCAGATCCAGGCCGCCGCGGAGAACGGCGGAGTCAACCCCGGCCTCGTCACCGCGGCCAAGAAGGCACTGGCCGGCAGCGACGAGGACGTCGCGCGGTTCCTCAAGGCGGACACCCAGTACCGGCTCAAGCGTCAGTCCCTGAGGGCGTGGGGAGGCGGCGAGTACGCGCGCCAGTCCGGCGCCGACCGCGGGAAGGTGCTGCTCGACGACTCGATCAAGTCCACCAGCGCCCAGGCCGACCGTGAGGACGCCACCTGGGTCGTCGTCCCCTCCCTCGCCGGCCAGCCGGGCTGTTACTCCTTCGAGTCCGTGCGCAAGCCCGGCTACTACCTCCGCAGCGGCAAGGTCGAGCAGAACGCTCTGCGGGTGGAGATCGCCGCGGACGACCGCAGCTCCGCGTTCCGGAAGAGTGCCACGTGGTGCAGCCGCAAGACCCCGCTGACCCCCGACAGGTGGGGCGGCGTGTCGTTCACGCAGGAGACCACGACGGGTACGAAGTGGCTCGCGCCCACGACGAAGGACGTCTACGCCCGCTCCACCTACACGTTCCCCCTGCCCGGTGGCGTCGAGGGCGAGGCCAAGAAGGTCCGCGTCGCGGGCTGGCGTATCTCCACTCCGCTGGCGCCCTGACGGGACACCGCAGCGACGCGAACGTGAGCCGCCCG
This sequence comes from Streptomyces gobitricini, assembly GCF_039532985.1. NCBI lineage: Bacteria > Bacillati > Actinomycetota > Actinomycetes > Kitasatosporales > Streptomycetaceae > Streptomyces > Streptomyces gobitricini. The sequence continues at coordinate 89,629 of NZ_BAAASR010000027.1, forward strand.
GGACAACGGCGGACGGTGTGCGCACCCTGCGTGACGGCGGCCGGCCCGACCGGCCCGGCGCGCCCCGCCAGGCCGGTCCCGCCGGGCACGGTCACCGGAGCGGGCCGTCCACCGGGCGGCCCGTCCGGAGGCGGGAACCCGGTGCGGCCCGTACGGGGGCGGGACCCCACCGCCATGGCTTCGGGATCCACCCCTGTCGGCACGCCGGGGCGCCCGCGGCGGCGACCGCGCCGGGCGTGGAGCGGGCCGCCGACGGGGGCGGAGGGCTCACCGGTCCGGGCCGCCGGCGGGGGCTGGCCCGCCGGCGGCCCGGGGGTGATCAGGTGCTGGACGGGTGCTCCATCCGCCCGTCGACGCGGCGCGGGAGGCCCAGCGGGTTGTCGTCGCGCAGCTCCGGCGGGAGCAGCGCCTCGGGGGTCGACTGGTAGGTGACGGGGCGGAGCCAGCGTTCCACCGCGGTGCCGCCGACGGAGGTGGAGGTGGAGGTGGTGGCCGGGTAGGGGCCGCCGTGGTGCTGGGCGGGGGCGACGGCGACACCGGTGGGCCAGCCGTTGACGAGGACACGCCCGGCGAGCGGGGTGAGTTCGGCGAGGATGTCGGCGCCGCGGCCCCCGCCGGACGCCTCCTCCGAGGAGAGGTGGACGGTCGCCGTGAGGTTGCCCGGCAGCCGGGACAGGACGGCGGTGACCTCGTCCTCGCTGTCGTACCGGGCGACCACGGTCACGGGGCCGAAGCACTCCTCCAGCAGCACGTCGTGCGCGCCCTCCTCGGCCAGCTTGGCGGCCGGCACGGTCAGGAAGCCGGGGCTGACGGTGTGCTCGTCACCGGCGCCGGGGGCGACGGGGGCCTCGACGTCCGGGAGCGCGGCGCGGTCGGTGACGCCCGCGACGAAGTTGTCCCGCATCCGGTGGTCGAGGAGCACCCCCTCGCCGGCGCCCTTGACCGCGCCGGCGAGGGAGGCGATCAGTTCGTCGCCGCCCGCGCCGGCCGGCGCCAGCACCAGTCCGGGCTTGACGCAGAACTGGCCCACTCCGAGCGTCATGGACCCGGCGAGGCCGGTCCCGATCTGCTCGGCGCGCTCGGCGGCGGCCGCCTCGGTGACCACCACCGGGTTGAGGGAGCCGAGTTCACCGTGGAAGGGAATGGGTACGGGGCGGGCGGCCGCCGCGTCGAAGAGCGCCCGCCCGCCGCGTACCGAGCCGGTGAACCCGGCGGCCGCGATCAGCGGGTGCCGGACCAGCTCGACGCCCGCGTCGAAGCCGTGGACCAGACCGACCACGGCCTGCGGAACGCCGTGCTGGGCGGCGGCCTGGCCGAGGAGGGCGGCGACCAGCTCGGAGGTGGCCGGGTGGTCGGGGTGCGCCTTGACGACGACGGGGCAGCCGGCGGCGAGCGCGCTCGCGGTGTCGCCGCCGGGCACGGAGAAGGCGAAGGGGAAGTTGGAGGCCGAGTAGACGGCGACGACACCGAGCGGCACCTTGTAGCGGCGCAGGTCCGGGATGGGCGGGGTGGCGGTGTCGTCGGGGTGGTCGATGATCACGCCGAGGAAGTCGCCCTCGTCGACGATGCCGGCGAAGGCGCGCAGCTGGAAGCAGGTGCGGGCCAGTTCACCGGTCAGGCGGGCGGAGCCGAGGGCGGTCTCGGCGTCGGCCACCGCCACCAGCCGGTCCTCGGCCTCTTCGAGCAGATCGGCGGCGGTGCGCAGGACCGCGGCGCGCACCGTCCGGTCGGCGAGGGCACCGCGGGCGGAGTGCGCCGCGCGTACGGCTCGGTCGATGTCCTCCGCCGTGGCTTCGACGGCGACCTGTTCACGCCGCTTCCCGGTTCGGGGGTCCACACTCCAGACTTGTACTGCTGACACCACTACGTCCTTCCAGCCCACCATGGTTGTTCGGTATTCTGAACAGCGTTCCAGATGATGAATGGGACTCTATTAACGGGCGCGGCGTGACCACAAGAGGGGCCAGTCGAATGTCAGCTACCGATTCCGGCGGAGCGCAGGTCAAATCCGCCGTCCGCACGGTGGAACTGCTCGAGTACTTCGCGGGCAGCCCCGGCATGCACTCCCTGGCCGCCGTCCAGGAAGCCGTCGGGTACCCCAAGTCCAGCCTGTACATGCTGCTCCGCACCCTGGTGGAGCTCGGCTGGGTGGAGACCGACGCGACGGGCACGCGGTACGGCATCGGCGTACGCGCCCTGCTGGTGGGCACGTCGTACATCGACGGCGACGAGGTCGTCGCGGCCGCCCGCCCCACCCTGGACCGGCTCTCCGACGACACCACCGAGACCATCCACCTGGCCCGGCTGGACGGCACCAATGTCGTCTACCTCGCCACCCGCCAGTCGCAGCACTACCTGCGGCCGTTCACCCGCGTCGGTCGCCGGCTGCCGGCCCACTCCACCTCGCTCGGCAAGGCGCTGCTCGCCACGCACAGCGACGAACAGGTCCGCAAGCTGCTCCCGGAGACCCTCCCGGCGCTCACCGAACACACCATCACCGACCGCGAGAAGCTCATCGAGGAGCTCCACGCCGTCCGCGAGCAGGGGTATGCCGTGGACCGCGAGGAGAACACCCTGGGCCTGCGCTGCTTCGGCATCGCGATCCCGTACCGCACACCGGCGCGGGACGCCATCAGCTGCTCGGTACCGGTCGCGCGGCTCACCCCGGCGCACGAGCAGATGATCAGGGACACGCTGTTCGACGCCCGGGACCGGCTGACCCTGGCGACCCGGAGGCTCTGATGGACGTCACCCTCCGGGAGGTGCGCGAGAGTGACCTGCCGGTCTTCTTCTCGCACATGAGCGACCCCGAGTCCAACCGGGTCGCCGCCTTCACCTGCGAAGACCCCACGGACCGGGCCTGGTTCGAAGCGCACTGGGCCCGGATCCTCGCCTCCGACGCCGTCGTCCGCACGGTGCTCGCCGACGGGGAGGTCGTCGGGCACACCGCCGTGTACGGGCCGCCGGACGGGCGGGAGGTGACGTATGTCATCGGCCGCACCCACTGGGGTCGCGGCATCGCCACCGCGGCCCTCCGCGCGCTGCTCGCCCTGGTGACCGCGCGGCCGCTGCACGCCCGCGTGGCGGCCGACAACAAGGGCTCGATCCGGGTGCTGGAGAAGTGCGGCTTCACCGTCGTCGGCCACGACCGGGGATTCGCGCACGCGCGGGGCGAGGAGACCGACGAGGTGGTCCTCCTCCTCGGCGGCTGAGTGTCCTCCGCCGCACGGCGGAGGCGGTTCACCGTCGGGCAGGACGCGCGGGCCCCGCGCGGACGGCGAGCGTAGGGGCATGACAACGACCTCGCCCGCCCTCACCCGGACGGCCCGGCCCGGCCCCGCGCGCCGGGTGCTGCGCGCCCTCGCCATCGCCTCCTGCGTCCCCTACCTCACCTTCAAGATCGCCTGGGTGGCAGGCAGTCGCGTGGGCATCCCCGACGGCAGCGCGCTGCTCGACAACCCGGACCTGATGGCCGCCGTCAACCTGGTGACCGTGCTGATGGACGCGGCCGTCATCGTCCTGGCCCTGCTCTTCACACAGCGCTGGGGGACGGCGGTGAAGGCCTGGCTGCCGGCGTTCCCCATGTGGGTGGCGACCGGCCTGCTGGCGCCGATCATGGTGGGCTACCCGGCCCAGATGGCGGCCGGGCACTCGGCCCCGTCGGAGCCGTTCCTCGAAGAGTGGGTCTTCACCGTCGTCTACGGCGGCTTCATCGTCCAGGGGCTCGCGCTCGGCACGCTGTTCGCCCTCTACGCGCGGGACCGCTGGGGCCGGGCGTGGCGCGGCAGGGTCGGTGAGCTGTCCCCGGCGCTGTTCCGGCCCGTGGTCCGGATGACCGCCGTGGCGGCCTCGGTACTGCTGCTGGTGCCGTCCGCGCTGCACGTGCTGTGGCTCTCCGGCTCCGAGTGGGGGCTGTCGGCGGGGCGGATCGCGGAACGCGGCAGCGACTTCTACGTCCTGGAGGCGGTCCGCCTGCTCTTCGTGGCCGCCGCGGTGGTCGGCGTACTGGTGCTGGTGTTCCGTGTGGGGCGTTCGCTGCCCGTGAAGGCGCCGCTGGCGGCCGCCTGGGTGGGCTCGGCCGGGGTGGGCTGCTGGGGCGGCTGGCTGCTGCTGGCCGCCCTGGTGCCGCAGAGCGATCCCGCGAACGAGCCCACGGTGGCGATGGAGCTGGCCTACGCTGGCGAGATGATCTCGGGAGTGGGGATGGGCGTCTGCGTGGCCGTCCTCCTCACGCGGCGCGCCGCGTGAGGGCACCGTTCACGGCGGTGCTCGGGCGGCGCGCACGGCTGCGGTGGGTCCATCTGATCCTGGGCGGCGCGCTGTTGATGCCGTACTGGTTGCTGGGCACGCTGGTCGTCGCGCCCCTCGTGGGCCGGCCGGGGATGTTCACCGGCTCCCTGGCGGTGCAGTTCGGGGCGTACGGGGTCGCCCTGCCGCTCGCCGCCGTGACCGCGCTGTTCCCGCCGGCCCGCCCCATGTCGGTGGCGGTGGCGCGGACGCTGTGCGGGGTCCCGCCGGAGCGGTTCGCGGACGGGCCGGCCAAGTCGCGGGCGGCCAGGGCGCGCACGGCCGGGTGGGTCGCCCTGCACGTGGGGCTGGGCGGGCTCGTCAGCGGGGCGTCGCTGGCGCTGCCGCCGTTCGCGGTGTCGGTGATGGCGCTGCCCTTCTCGGCCGCGCTGCGGGAGTCGGAGATCGGGCGGTTCTGGTCGCTGGACCAGCGGTGGCTGGTGTACGGCGGGATGCCGGCGGGGCTCGCGATGCTGGCCGCCCTCGCGGTGGCGGCGGCCGGGGCGGGGGCGCTGCTGGCCCGGCAGGCGCCGCTGCTGCTGGGGCCGACACCCGCGGACCGGCTGGCGGCGGCGGAGCGGCGCGCCGCCGAACTGGCCGTGCGCAACCGGCTCGCCCGCGAGCTGCACGACTCGGTGGGCCACGCGCTGAGCGCCGTCACGCTCCAGGCGGGCGCGGCGCGCAAGGTGCTGGACAAGGACCCGGACTTCGTCCGGGAGGCGCTGGCCGCCATCGAGGAGACCACGCGCCGCACGGTGGGCGAACTGGACGCCGTGCTCGGTCTGCTGCGGCAGGGCGAGGACGACGGGGAACTGCCGGGGCCCGGCCTGGAGGCGCTGGACGCGCTGTTCGCCACGACCGGGCGGCATGTGTCGCCGGTCGTGCGGGGCGGTGACGTGGCGGGCGTGCCGGATGCGGTGTCCCGCGAGGCCTACCGGATCGTCCAGGAGGGCCTGGCGAACGCGGCCCGGCACGCGAGCGGCGAGCCGGTGTCGGTGACCGTCGTACGGGGCGAGGACGCATTGGAGATCACCATGGAGAACCCCCTGCCCGCCCGGCCCCCCGTGACCCGCCCCGGCGGCGGCCGCGGCCTGCGGGGCATCGGCGAACGGGCACGCCTGCTGGGCGGCACCGCCGAGGCGCGCCCGGTGGACGGCACATGGCGGCTGGCGGCCCGCCTGCCGCTGGGGGGAGGAGACCGATGATCCGGATCGTGCTCGCGGACGACGAGCGGATGGTGCGTACCGCACTGCGGGTCATCCTGGACGCCGAGCCGGACCTGGAGGTGGCCGGTGAGGCCTCGACCGGCGCCGAGGCGGTGTCCGTGGTGCGGGAGCTGCGCCCGGACGTCGTCCTGATGGACGTGCGGATGCCCGGGGTCGACGGCATCCGCGCCACCGAGCGGATCCTGGCCTCGGCGGCGGAGCCGGAGCCCCGGATCGTGGTGGTGACGACGTTCGAGAACGACAGTTACGTGTACGACGCGCTGCGCGCCGGGGCGGCCGGGTTCCTGCTGAAGCGGGCGGCGGCGGAGGACCTGGTGGCCGCGGTCCGGCTGGTCGCCCGCAGCGACTCGCTGCTGTACCCGGCGGCGCTGAGGGGGCTGGCGGCCGAGCACGCGCGCCGGCGCCCGGCGGCCGCCCCGCCCTGGGTGGCGCGGCTGACCGAGCGGGAGGCGGAGGTGCTGCGGCTGATGGCGACCGGGCTGACGAACGCCGAGATCGCCCGGCGGATGGGCGTCGGCCCGGCGACGGCCAAGACCCACGTCGCGGCGGTGCTGGCCAAGACGGGGACGCGGGACCGTACGCAGGCGGTGATCGCGGCGTACGAGTCGGGCTTCATCGCCCCGGCCGGTCACCGCGGATGAACGTTTCCTGAGAAACCGCGCGGCCCGGAACCCGCCCGTTCCTCCCGTTCGTCCTTGTTCATGGGATGAACAAGACAATCAGAAGAGCCGCCGTCTTCTCCCTGCTGCTGGTGTTCGCCCTGTTGCTTCGGGCGACCTGGGTGCAGGCGTACGAAGCGAAGGCGCTCGCCGACGACAAGCACAACCGGCGGAACACCATGGAGCGGTACGCCCAGCCGCTCGGAGACATCGTGGTGGCCGGTTCACCGGTCACGGGCTCGAAGGAGACGAAGAGAGGCGACCTCCGTTACCAGCGCACCTACACGGACGGCGAGCTGTACGCGGCCGTCACCGGCTACGGCTCGCAGGCCTACGGGTCGAACCAGTTGGAGGGCATCTACTCCGACGTCCTGGACGGCACGGACCCCCGGCTGAAGAACCCGCTCGACGCGCTCACCGGCAAGCGCGCCGAGCCGGGTGACGTGCTGACGACGATCGACCCGGCCGTGCAGAAGGCCGGTTTCGAGGCGCTGGGCGACACCAAGGGAGCGGCCGTCGCCCTCGACCCGAGGACCGGGCGCGTCCTGGGCATGGTCAGCACCCCGTCGTTCGACCCCTCGACGATCGCCGGCATGACGGACGGCGCCGCCTGGAAGAAGCTGACCGAGGACGAGGACAAGCCGCTGGTGAACCGGGCGATCCGGCAGCCGGTGGCCCCGGGCTCCACGTTCAAGCTGGTCGTCGCGGCGGCGGCGCTGGAGAACGGGCTGTACGGCTCGGTCGACGAGCCGACGAGGAGCCCGAACCCGTACCGGATGAAGGGCACCGTGACGGACCTGACGAACGAGAACCCGTCCGCGCCCTGCGAGAACGCCTCGATCCGGGTCGCGCTCCAGTACTCCTGCAACAACGTCTTCGGCAAGATGGCCGTCGACCTGGGCCGGGACGAGGTCCGGGCGATGGCGGAGAAGTTCGGCTTCAACGACCAGGAGCAGGACGTGCCGGTGCGTGCGTACGCCAGCGTCTACCCCTCGAAGATGGACGACGCGCAGACGGCGCTGTCGGGCATCGGACAGTTCGACGTGACCGCCACGCCGCTGCAGATCGCCATGGTGTCGGCCGCCCTCGCCAACGACGGGATGCTCGCGGCGCCGCACATGGTGTCCAAGGTCGTGGACGCGGACGGCGACACCCTGGAGTCGTACGAGGACGGGAAGGCCCGGCGGGTCGTGTCGTCGTCCACCGCCGAGCAGTTGCGCAGCGCGATGGTCACGGTCGTCGAGGAGGGCACGGGCTCCAACGCCAAGGTCGACGGCGCGGAGGTGGGCGGCAAGACGGGTACGGCTCAGCGCGGTGTGGACAACAGCGAGAAGCCGTACGCCTGGTTCACCTCGTACGCCAAGGACGCGGAGACCGGGGAGGAGGTCGCGGTCGCGGTGCTGGTCGAGGACTCCCACGCCGAGCGCGCGGAGGTCAGCGGCAACGGGCTGGCGGCGCCGGTGGCGCGGAAGATGATGGCGGCGGCGCTGGAGTAGCCCCCGGTGGAGCGCCGTTCACGGCCGCACGGTATGCAGGACCTTCGTACCCCTGTGCGTAGGAGGACCTGCCGTGCGGCCGCCGCTCCGTTTCCGCCCCCGTTCCCCGTCCGGCTGGACGATGGCGGGCTTCGGGCTGCTCGCCACCGCACTGGGCGCGATGGGCCTGATCGCCCCGGACACGCTGCTGACGGTCATGGGCTTCACGCCCGTGCCGGACGCCCGGCGCGCGGACGGGGACCACACGCTGGTGTTCCTGACCGCCTCGTCGATGGCGGCGGTCAACATGGGCGTCTACTACATGCTGGCGGCGCTGGCCGACTGGAAGGCCTTCTTCCGCTGGACGGTGCCCTTCCGCCTCCTCACCTGCGCGGTGTTCCTCCTCGCGGTCGCCTCCGGCCGCGCCCCGGCGGGCTTCCTGGGCGTGGCCCTGTGGGAGGGGATGGGCGCGGTGGTGACGGGGGTGGCGCTGCGGTACGAGCACCGGTCGCGGCGGGACGCGGCTCCCTGACGTTTCCCGGGCCCGCCCTGCCGCACGGGGGATGCCGGGCGGGACCGTTTCCGGCGGTGCGGGGTGGGAACCCTGCCCGGCCCGCCCGTGATGCGGCGGGTGCCGCGGTCGGCGGGCGTACGGGGCCTCCTGGGCGGGTTGCGGGCCGCGTGGCCGGGGGGCAAGGTGCCCGGCCACGCGGCCCTTCGGGGGTGGCCGTGGAAGGCGGCGCGGCGGAGGTGATCGGCGTGCTCCGCCGCCGCGCCGCCGGGGTGAGGGCGGCGGGTGTGGGAGCGCTCCCGCCCTCGCCCCCCACTGTGCTGACATGACGGGCTCACGTCAATGCATACGCCCCCCTCTCTTGCCACGACCCCGAGGCGCTCCTACAGTCCACCGCGGAGCAGAAACTGGGAGCGCTCCCAAACGGAACCTCGCCCTACCGTCGCTGCCCGAAGGGACTCGCACCCGTATGAAGACCCTCCCCCGCCCCGGCCGACGCCGCGTGCGGCGCCGCCTGCACTCCCTGCGCACCGCCGCCACAGCGGCCCTCGTGACGCTGGGCTCCCTGGCCGCCCTCATGACGTCCACCGCGCCCGCGCACGCCGACACGCCGATCTGCGACCAGTTCGGCTCCACCACCATCCAGGGCCGCTACGTGGTCCAGAACAACCGCTGGGGCACCAGCGCGACACAGTGCGTCACCGCCACCGCCACCGGCTTCGAACTCACCCGCGCCGACGGCTCCGTGCCGACGAACGGGGCACCCAAGTCGTACCCCTCCGTCTTCAACGGCTGCCACTACACGAACTGCTCGCCCGGCACCAGCCTGCCGAAGCGGATCGACACCATCGGCAGCGCACCGTCCAGCATCTCGTACGGGTACGTCAGCGGCGCCGTGTACAACGCCTCCTACGACATCTGGCTCGACCCCACGCCCCGCACCGACGGCGTCAACCGCACCGAGATCATGATCTGGTTCAACCGCGTCGGCCCGATCCAGCCCATCGGCTCCCCCACCGGCACGGCCACCGTGGGCGGCCGGTCCTGGGAGGTCTGGACCGGCAACAATGGCGCCAACGACGTCATCTCCTTCGTGGCGCCCTCGGCGATCGGCAGCTGGAGCTTCGACGTGATGGACTTCGTCGACCAGGCCGTCGCCCGCGGCCTCGCCCAGCCGTCCTGGTACGTCACCAGCGTCCAGGCGGGCTTCGAGCCCTGGCAGAACGGCGCCGGGCTGCGTGTGGACTCCTTCTCCTCCGCCGTCCACACCGCCGGCACCGGCCCCGGCGACCCGGGCGGCCCCGGCACCCCCGCCACCGCGTGCCGCGTCACCCACACGCCCAGCGTCTGGCCGGGTGGCTTCACCACGAACGTGACGGTCGCCAACACCGGCTCCGCCCCTGTCGACGGCTGGCGGGTCGCCTTCACGCTGCCCGCCGGCCAGGCCGTCACCCACGCCTGGAACGCGACCCTCAGCCCGGCCTCGGGCACGGTGACGGCGACCAACACGGCGTCCAACGCCCGGATCGCCCCGGGTGGCAGCCAGTCGTTCGGGTTCCAGGGCACCTACGAGGGCACGTTCGCCGCGCCCACGCGGTTCACCCTCAACGGCACGGTGTGCACGGGGGCGTGACGACGCCCCCGGCCGCCCCCGCCGCGGACCGCCTCACCGGCGGGGGCGGCCGTTCCCACCCGGGACGGGCCGACCGACCGAAAGGCGGACCGGCCGAAAGGCGGACCGGCGGCCTCGACCGCTCCACGACTCCGCCCACGCCCACGACACATCGGCCGGCATCGGCCGGCATCGACCGACACCGGCCGACGACGGACGACACCGGCCGCACGTGACGCGCCGGCCCGTTCCTCGGCGGGCGCACCACGGCCGGCCGTCCCCCCGTGGGCACGGCCGGCCGCTTCGGGTGCCGGGTCAGGAGACCGGCGGGTGGGCGTTGGTCACGAGCATCCGGAACTGGTCATGGAACCAGTGGCCGGCCAGCGGCGCGTGGGGCAGGGCGCCCGGGGTGGCCGCCGGGTCGCACATGGGGTCCGGCCGCTTGCCCTCCCCGTTCGGGATGTTCTCGCCCGAGCCGTCGGACTCACCCGGCGGCTTGACCCACAGGAACGCGTCCAGGTGCGAGCCCGGGTACCCGGCGGGCGCGGCGCGCGGCGGTTCGCCCAGCCCGGCTCCGGCGACGTTGCACCACAGTCCGCGCTGTGCCCGGCGGTCCACCCTGGATTCGGTGACGTACGTGTCCAGCGAGGCGCTGGTGCTCTCCGCGGTGGGCCGGGCCGGGCCGCCCCAGCCGTTGCGGGAGGTGTCGATGACCATCCCGGTGGTGCCGGGCCAGCCCTGCGCCACCAGCTCGCGGTGGACGGACCGGGTGAAGTCCGCCTCGTCGAACCGCGGGTTCCACCCGTAGAACGCATTCGACCGCACCGGGCCGTCGCCCACCACCCGTTCCGGGTCGGTGAGGAACGGCTCGTCGAGCGGGGTGTAGTTGGAGACGTTGGTGACCAGTCCGTCCACACTCGCCAGACCCGCGGCCGTCCCCTTGACCACGTCCGTGTACAGCCGCACGGTCTGTGTGAGGTTGGAGTCCCAGCCGAGCCAGCCGGAGTGCGCGAAGTCCAGGTAGGTGTAGACGTTGGGGATGGCGTGCAGCCTGTCCAGCGCGTACCGGACGGCCTCGACCTGGATGCCGCTGCTCTGGGCCAGGGCGCACTCCGGGTCGCTCAGGTTGGTGACCAGGTTGGGCAGGCCGTCGGGCTCGATGACCGTGGTGATGCGGATGTCGCGGTACTTGGGGCGGGCGAAAACCTTGGCGATGGCGTCGATGTACTCGGTCCGGTAGCGGTCCAGGCCCTCTTCGGTGAGCGGCAGTTCGCCGTTGGACGCCTGGGCGGCGCAGTCACGGCCGGGCAGGTCGTACACGACGAACGTCGCGACGACCGGCCGGCCGGGCTTCTTGCGGGCGAGTGCCAGGTCGAGGTGGTGGGCGAGGCTCTTGCGGCCCGCGTTGGCGCGCCCGCCGTGGATCGCGGCGATGCGGTCCAGCCACACGGCCGTCGGGTGGCGCTTGACCGCCCGCATCCTCGCCCGGACGGCCGGGTCGGTGGTCCGGGCGACGGACCCCTCGACGAGGCGGGCGTAGTCGGGGTTGACGTAGAACGACGCGCCCGCGAAGGGGTTGTCCACGTGGACGGGCGGCCGTGGGGCGGCCGCGCCGAGCAGCGTGGCGGCGACGGCGGCCGTGGCCAGGGTCGCGGCCAGGCCCCGCCGGCGGTTTTTTCGGTACGTCATGGAGTGCGGCTCCTTCTCGGCTCAGGCTCCGGCCGGTGGTGCGCCCCAGGCGAGCGCGGTACCGGTGTACGCGGGGATCGCCGGGGCGTCGGCGTAGGCGGCCGGCGCCGAACGGCTGTGGTCGTCCGCCTCGTCGAAGGGGGACCAGTCGGACTTGCTCATCCGCAGCTGGATGTCCCCGGTGTCCTTCCCCGCGGCCAGCGACCCACCGGTGAACGTCACCTCCAGGTAGGCGTCCGCGCCCGCGACCGGTGCCGTCAGCGGCACGACGCGCAGCCTCACCTGCGCGCAGCCCACGGCCGCGTAGTCGCACCAGGCGCTCACGGACGGGGAGCCGCCGTCGCGGGTGAAGTAGTAGCGGGCGGACACGGTGCTCAGGTCGAGCGCGGTGGTGCCGGTGTTGACGACCTGGAGGCCGGGCCGGATGGCGTTGTCCGTGGCCGACGCGTCGTTGTTCCTGTACCGGACCTTCACCGCGCCCGACGCGCCGCCGCCCGGCCCGGTGGTGACCTGCAGTACGGCGGACGGCGCCGATGTGTTGCCCGCCGCGTCCCGGGCACGCACCGCGTAGCCGTACGTGGTGGCGGGGGTGAGCCCGGTGTCGGTGTACGTGGTGGCGGTCACCGGCGCCGCGTTCACCCTGACCCCGCCCCGGTACACGTCGTAGCCGGTCACCCGGACGTTGTCGGTCGCCGCCGTCCAGGACAGCGAGACGCTGGTGGCCGTCCTCGCCGTGCCGGTCAGGCCGGTCGGAGCGGTGGGCGCGGTGGTGTCCGCCGGGTCGCCGGGGCCGCCGCCGTCCCCGTACACCTCACGCAGGCTGATGCCCGTGGTACTCCCCGTGCCGCCGAGCGGGACCTCGTGGTCGAGGCTGACGAACTTGCCGCCGTGCTGCCACAGGGCGGGCTTCAGCAGGGCGTACTTCTCCTCGTCCCACGACTCCCAGTCGCCGAGCAGCAGGCCACCGGTGTCACCGGAGTTGGGGTTCAGGCACCAGAAGGTCTGGTGGATGCGGTGCTCCACGATCAGGTCCCGCAGGGCCGTCATCCACTTCTCGTTGGGGCCGCCGTCGAGGAAACCGCCCCACTCGCCGATGAGCAGCGGTGACGTGTTCTCCTTGTGGAGGTAGAGCCAGTTGGGGTCCCAGACGTCCCGTTCGAGGGTCGTCCGGTTCCAGTCACCGGTGAACCAGGGCTGCGCGAAGACGAGCGGGCCGTAGTCGTGCGGCGAGTACACGAGCTGGTCGCTGTTCGCGCCGAGGTCGACGGGGTGGTCCCGGACACCGCGCAGGTTCCCGCCCCACCAGGTGGAGTGGTAGTCGGTCGGGGTGGTGGAGGACCAGCCCGCTCCGGCCCTGGGGTAGACCTCGATGCCCTCGCACAGCACCAGCAGTTCGGGGTTGATGGCGAGGATGCGCTTGCCGGCGGTCTCGCAGACGTGCTTGAAGTTGTCCTGGTCGGTGGAGCCGTCCCACTTGGCGCGCGGGGTCTCGTTCGCCTTGCCGTGCGGCTCGTTCTTGACGTCCATCGCGACGAGCGTGTCGTCGTGCCGGTAGCGGGCCGTCACCCATTCCCAGGCGGTGTAGAACTGCTCCGTCGTGATGGCGCCCTTCCACCACACGGGGTACACATGGCCGGAGTTGTCGGCCTCGGCGCTGTGCACGTCGAGCATGACCTTGATGCCGTACCGCTTGCACAGGGCGAGCCAGAAGTCGAAGACCTCCAGGGAGGTCTTCCCGGCGATCTCCGGGTTGGCGTGGGCGTTGACGTTCGGGACGGTGGCCCGGCCGTCCTTCCATTCCAGCAGCAGCTGGGTGGAGATCGGTACGCGGACGATGTTGATGCCCCGGTCGGCCATGGACTTGGTGATCCGGGTGATGTTGCCGGACCACAGGCCGTGGAAGACCCGCTCGGAGGCGTTGAAGCCGAACCAGTTGGTGCCGGTGAGCCAGACCTCGTCGCCGTTCGCATCGACGATCTTGTTGCCCTCGGTGTGCAGCCAGTCGTCCCCGGAGGCGGCGACGGCGGCCGCCCCCGGGGTGGCGGGCCGGGCGGCGGCGGCCGCCGGGACGGACTGCGCGGCGGCGGTCGCCAGCAACCCGGCGGCGATCACACCGGCCGCCAGCGCCCGCAGACGCCGCAGCGGCCGGTTCCGTTCTCGTGACTGTCCCACTGTGTGCCCTTCTGTCGGTTCGGCCGGAAGGAGAAGCACGTACAGGCGGTGGGAGCGCTCCCAATAGCGTTGTTCATGAAGCCAGGCGCCACAGGAGCTGTCAACCTTCCCGGCAGGATCGGCGCGCGGGACCCGCTCAGCAGACCTTTCCGGCCCCTGCCCGCCCGCCCACGAGCCCCGGCACCGCCCTCGGGTCGTCGACCCTGGTGCGCAGCTCGGGGATCCACCCGGCTCCGGAACGCAGGGGGTTGTCCGGGTTCAGTGCGTTGTGGGCGGCGATCAGGTCGACCGGGCGACCGTTGACGCGGTTGCCTACGGCGGTGAGCGGCGCCTCCTTCCACTTCTTCAGGATCTTCCCCGCGGCGATCCCCTCGGGCAGCGTGAAGGCGTTCTTCTCGGCGTACAGCCGCGACTCGAACCCGATGCCGAAGCTGTACCCGTACGCCGGGACCTGGTCCTTCTTCACCACGTAGTGGTTGTTGTACGCGTCGACCTGGCCGAAGCGGACGCGCGGGGCGCGCTCGACGACGCCCGTGAAGAGGTTGTGGTGCAGGGTGACCTTCAGCTTGCCCGCGTCGGTCGCCGCCGCGCTGTCGCTGTTGCCGATCATCAGCGTCTTGTCGTGGTCGGCGAAGACGTTCCAGGACGCGGTGACGTGGTTCGCGCCGCGCACGATGTCCAGCTCACCGTCGTGCTGCTGGTAGATCTCCCCGAAATGGCGGGGCAGCGAGCTGTCGGGGAAGCGGCCGTCCGTGAACGTGTTGTGGTCGATCCACACGTGCGTGGACCCGTGGACGACCATCGCGTCGTACTCCGAGTTCCAGGCGCCCTTCGCGCCGTCCGTGGGGTCCCACTGCGGGAAGCAGTCGAGCGGGCTCTCCACGGTGAGGTTGCGGACGATGACGTTGTCGACGTTCCGGATCTGCAGACTGCCGCCCGTGATCCCGGCGCCCCTGCCCACGCCGACGATGGTCGTGTCGGCGGGAACGTACGCCTTGATGGCCCGTCCCTGCGCCTGCGCGGAAGCGGCGCGCAGGTCCTCCTGGGGGCCACTGACCGGGGTGTCGTAGCCCCAGACGGCGGGGTCGTAGTCGGCGAGGTACCGGTCGAAGTCGTAGCCGTCCGCCTCGAACGCCTCGCAGCCGCCCTCGGTGGCGTTCAGGGTGCCCACCACCCGGATGATCCGCGGGGCACCGTCGCCCGGCGCGAGCGCCGCCTTGAACTCGGCCCAGGTCCTGACCGTGTGGGTGTGCGCGGCGTCGGCGGCGGCACCACCCGTCGTACCGGCGCCCTCGGACGCCCAGCCGTCGCCCGCGGCGAGGGTCTGGCGCCCGAGGTCGGACCCCGCGTGGGCGGGGGTGTGGTGCCCGGGGCCGGACGCCGCGTGGGCGGGGGCGAGGGACAGCACGAGGGCGGTGCATCCGGCGAGCGTGGTGCCCATGACACGTGTACGCATTGCGGCTCCTGTGGTGGTTGTGGGGTGGGTCAGGCCGCCGGTGACGGCCAGGTGATCCATGCGTCGGGTACGGGTTCCTCCAGCCGCCGTACGTCCCGGGCGGCCAGCACCCCGCGCTCGCGCAGCCCGGACGCCACCAGCCGCGCCACCTCGATGGCGCCGCGCGGCCGGAAGTGGGTGTTGTCCCGCTCGCCGTCCGGGTGGTTGGGCGACTCGCCGGGAGCGAGCCAGTTGAAGTACGCCTTCGACGGCTCGGGCCCGAGCCTGTCCCACTCGGCGAGCGACGCGGCCTGTACGTCGACGAGCGGCACGCCCTCCTCGGCGGCGAGCGCCCGCATGGCGGCCGGGTACTCCCCGTGCGTCGGCACGGCGTCGCCCCCGGCGTCGAACCTCCGCCGCTCCACCGGCGTGAGCAGCACGGGCCGCGCCCCCCGCGCCCGCGCCCCCGCCACGTACCGGAGCAGATGCTCACGGTAGGTCGTCCACGGCTCGGTGTACCGGGCGGGATCGGCGGCCTTCTGGTCGTTGTGCCCGAACTGGACGAGGAGGAAGTCGCCGGGACGGATGTCGGCGAGGACGGTGTCGAGGCGGCCCTCGTCGATGAAGCTCTTCGAACTCCGGCCGTTCACGGCGTGGTTCGCCACGGTGAGGGAGCGGCTCAGGAAGAAGGGCAGGGCCATGCCCCACCCGGTCTCGGGCGCCGCGTCCGCGTACTTCTGGGCGGCGGTGGAGTCACCGGCGATCCATACCGTGCGGGTGCGCGGCTTCGCCGCGGCGGCGCCCGCGCCGGCGGGCACGAGCGGGAGCGCGGCGGCGAGGACGGCGACGGTGCGTCTGCGACTCAGGGACATCAGGGACCTCTCGTACGAAGGAGAAACGGGACAGCCGTCCGCGGTCGGCGTCCGGCCGTGACGCGGCTGTGCGGGCCCGGGCGCCCGGGGTACGGCCCGGCGCCTCGGGAAGCACCCGAGGCCGCCGCTTCCGTGGGGGTGCCGAGGCCGGGCCCCGGGTGCACGGCCCGGCGGCGGGCCCACCACCGCGC
Organism: Streptomyces gobitricini; assembly: GCF_039532985.1. Taxonomy (NCBI): domain Bacteria; kingdom Bacillati; phylum Actinomycetota; class Actinomycetes; order Kitasatosporales; family Streptomycetaceae; genus Streptomyces; species Streptomyces gobitricini. Next base: position 105,758 of record NZ_BAAASR010000027.1, read on the forward strand.
CCACAGGCGTGGGGCCTGGGCCGACCCCCCACCACCCCGTGCCCCCGGCCCCGGGCGAGCCCTCCGCCCCGGGCGCCCCGGGCCCGTGGAAGCCGGCGCCGGCAGTCTCCGGACCCCCGGGAGGCGGGCCCCCGGACCGGGCCCGGGAGGCGGGCCCCGACGCGGGCCTACGGACGGCGGGTGGCCGGCTGCCCCGGGCTCCGCGCAGACGGCGCTCGACCACCTGCGCGGAGCCCTGGAGGCGGGCCCCCGACGCGGGCCTCCGGACGGCGGGTGGCCGGCTGCCCCGGCTACGGGCACTCCGAGGCGGGCCCGGTGTCCCGGGCGTCATGCGGGCCGGGGCCGGGGACCGCCCGGGGGCGGGACAAGGGTCAGGACTTGCTCTGCTCGTTCCACTCGGCCTGCGCCTCGTTGAGCTGCTCGGCGAGCGTGTCCAGGAACTGCTTCGCCGTCATCACACCCAGCAGCACCTTCTGGAAGTTCGGTTCGTTGTCGGCCTTGCTGATCTTGTTCCAGTCGGGCAGGTAGTACGGCAGCTCCACGATCTTGGTGGACCCGTCCGTGAGCGCCTTGGCGCCCAGCTTGGTCGCCTCCGCCTCGTTCACCCACGGGTCGGCGGCCGCCTCCTTGTTCGCCGGGATGGCTCCCGCCGACTCGTTCCACTTGCTGTTGGACTCGTGGGACACGGCGAACTCGATGAACTTCCAGGCCGCGGCCTTGTTCTTGCTGCTCCTGAAGAGCCCGAGCCCGTCGACCGGGTTGGAGACCTGGACCCGCGTGCCGCTGTCGCCGACCGGGTTCGGGATACCCGCGAACTTGTCCTTGCCGAGAGCCTCCACATGGTCGGTGTACGAGCCGAGGTTGTGGCTCAGCATCCCGATGGTGCCGGTGTCGAACTGGGCGACCATCTTCTTGAAGTCGTTGTTGACGTCCGCCTCGGGCGTGGTCGTCTTGTACAGCCCCACGTACTTCTCCAGCGCCGCCACGTTCTTCGGGTCGTTGACCGTGGTCTTCGTCCGGTCGGCGTTCCAGAACGAGGTGATGCCGGACTGCCCGTACATGGCGTCCAGCGCCTGGGCGATGGAGCCCGAGCCGCCCCGGATGGTGTACCCGAACCGGTTCTTCCCGGCGTCGGTGAGCTTCGTGGCCGCCGTGTAGAACTTCGCCCAGGTCGTCGGCGCTTCCAGGCCCGCCGCCTCGAACAGGTCGGTGCGGTAGTACAGCGTGCCGTTGCTGGCGGAGGTGGGCACCGAGTACATCTCGTCGCCCCGGCCGCCGGCGGACTTGACCGACGCGACCATGGTCGGGACGAGCTTGCCCTTGAGGGACGAGCCCTCGATCCGGTCGTCGACCGGCTCCAGGGCCTCCTGCGCGACGATGTTGGCGAGGTACGCGGCGCCGACGCCTCCGACGTCCGGCAGGCCGCCGCCCGCTATGGCGGTGTCGTACTTGGACTGCACGTCCTCGCTGGGGATCGGGACGTAGGTGACCTCGATGCCGGGGTTCTTGGCCTCGAAGTCCTTGATGATCTCCTGCCAGACGGCGGTGCGCACCCCACCGTTGTTGTCCCAGAAGGTGATGGTCCCCTCGCCGGAACCCTCCTCTCCCGCTGCGGCGGTGCCGTCGTCGCCGCACGCGGTGGCGGTCAGGGCGAGCACCGCGGCCAGGGACACTGCGGCCAGCGTCGTACGGCGCCGTCCGGGGGTGTGCGGGATGGTGTTCATGGTCGGCTCTTCTCTGTCGGTTCGTGCGGGTTCGGCTCGTGCGGGGCGGTTTCCGTCAGCGGTGGTCCGGTGCGGGCGGTCCCGTGCGGGGGTGGTCCCGTGCGGGCGGTGCCGTCAGTGGCGGTGCGGGGCCCAGCCGTCCCGGCCCACGAGGTAGTCGGCGACCTCGTGGCGGGCGGCGTCGGTGTCGGACATCTGCGGGCGGTCGGCGGTGACGGCGGCGCCCGGCCCGTAGGTGCGGTACTCGCTGAAGCGGGCGTCCCGCCACGAGTAGCCGCCCATGTCGGTCCACGGCGAGGACTTGATGGCCGCGGGCAGTTCGGTCTCCCGGAACAGCACCTGGCCGACCGCGTCCGGGTTGCCGCCCGGGTGCCAGGGCCGGCCGAGGTGGAAGGATCCGGCCGGGGCGTCGCTGACGACGCGGGAGCGGGTGATCAGGAAGCCGTACGGGTTCTCCTTCCAGGTGCTGGCGGCGGTGACGTACCCGTTGTTGGTGGCCGAGCCGCGGCTGAGCGCCCGGATCAGCGACCGCTCGATGACGGTCGTCGCCCGGCCGTATATGAAGTCGACGTCGCCCTCGATGTACGAGTCGCGGACGTAGACGCGGCTGATGGCGTCGAGCCTGGGGCTGTCGGTCATCAGGGTGTCCTGGTTGCCCTTGAACGCGGTGTTCTCGAAGACGATCCGGTCGCCGGTGGTCTTCATCGCGAGGGCCTGTTCTCCCTTCAGCTCGACCGCCGCCTCGTCGAAGTCGTTGACGAAGGTGAGGTTGCGGGCGGTGACGTCGGAGGCGGCGATCAGGACGGTGGCGCTGCCGGAGGAGCCTCCGTACTCGTTCGGCGTGTCGTACACGATCACGGTGTCGGCCCGGTTCCGGCCCGTGCCCTGGAAGGTGATCCTGGGCCTGTCGGCGGGGACTCGGACCTTCTCCCGGTAGGTCCCGGGGGCGATCCGGATCGTGACACGGCCGTCGTTGCCGGCCGGGACCGCGTCCACGGCGCCCTGGACGGTGGGGTACGCGGCGGGCACGTCGAGCACCGTGTCGGTCCCGATGTTCTTCTGCGGCCCGGAGAAGCGCGTCACCAGCGCGGGTACGGCCGCGGCCGGGTCGAGCCGGTAGGCGTAGAAGGCGCGCGGGTCGAAGGCGGCGCCCCACTCGTCGTGCCGGCCGGTGGTGCCCTTCAGGATGGAGCCGCGCTCCACCAGCTCGGCGGTGGCGTCGGCCTGGTGGGGGTGCTGGACGCCCTCGTAATAGCTGTTCTCGATGACCATCCGGGTCCGGCCGCGCGCCCAGTTCCCGTAGGACCAGACCGGGTCGCCGTCCGCGACCTGGCCGGAGAGGTAGTTGTTGTAGAGGTGGGCGTAGGCGCAGTTGTCGGCGGAGGGGTTGCGCTGCTTGGTGCCGCTGAACCAGTTGTGGTCAATGGTGATCTGGGTGGTGACGTTGTCCGTCCAACCGATGCCGAACGCCTTGTTGTGGTTGTCGAAGCGGTTGTGGGAGACGGTGACGTACTGACTGTCCTTGCGGATGTCGAGCAGCCCGTCCCCCAGGTGCGTGAAGCGGTTGTGGTCGATCCAGACGTGGTGGACGGAGTCCATCTGGATGCCGTCGAAGTCGTTGGTCTTGCCGTCCCAGTCGCCCTCGACGTAGGAGTCGCGGATGGTGAGGTTACGGATGATCACGTTGTGCGTGCCGGGCTTGAGCTGGAGCTCGCCGTGCACGATCTCGCCGGTGGTGCCGACACCGACGATCGTCTTGTCGGAGGCGACGGTGATCGAGGAGCCGAAGGGCTCGACGTCGATCGCGCCGGACACGCGGATGACGTAGGGCTCGGCGGCGCCCGCGTACCTGGCCAGGTCGGCCTGGGTGCGGACGGTGACGACCTTGCCGCCCCTGCCGCCGGTGGTCCCGCCGGCGAGGGAGGCGAAGCCGTGGGGCTGGTCCGTCCACCGGTCCGCCCACCGGTCCGCCGCCGGGGGGCGGGGTGCGGGCGGTGCGGCCTCGGCGGGGGTCACCGCGCCGAGTGCGAGGACGGCGACGAGGGCGGTCACGGCGGCCGACACCCTGCCTGGCAAGCGCTTGCTCCGTAGTCGCATGGCGGCTCCAATCGACGTGTGTGGAGGGTCAGTTGATGTGGAACTCGGTGAAGACGGCCGCCCCGGCGCTCCCCTGCCCCGGGGGAGCCACCGCGAACAGGCCGAGCAGGGCGCCCACCCAGCGCCAGGGCGTGGCCACGAAGACCGGACCCGACGGCCGCCACCCGTCCCCGATGTCGGCGTGGAACCGGCAGCGGGCGCCCGCCGACACCTCGACGCGCAGCCGCACCCGCCCCGCCGTCGCCGCGTCCCGGACCACGCGCGCGTGCCCCCCGCCCGGCACCACGCGCGCGTGCGCCGCGTCCCGCTCCCGCTCGGCGACCGGCTCGGCGAACCGGTGCACCAGCCGCGTCTCGCCGTCCGCGCCCCGCTCCAGCCCGATCCACGAGAAGGCGTCGCCCAGTACGGCGAGCCCCGCGCGGGCACCGGCCTCGGTGGACTCCAGCTCCAGGCTCACCTCGGCGGTGAACGTCTCGGCGGGCAGCCGCTGGGTGAGGACGTTCGGCAGCAGGCGCAGGTCGTGGGCGTCGGCGCTCCGGGCACAGGCGAGCCGCAGCCCGTCACCGCCGTGCTCGACCGTCCACCCCGCGCGCTGGTTGGCCGTCCACTGCCACTGCCGCCCGTACCGCCCGCCCGGGAACGCGTCGTCGGTGGCGGGCGCCTCCACGGGCTGCGGCGCGGCGGCCGGCTTGCGGTGGACGAGCACCGGCTCGCCGCCGTCGCCGAGCACCGGCCAGCCGTCCGCGTCCCACGCCATCGGCTGGAGGTGGACGACGCGGCCGTACGCGCCGCGCGCCTGGAAGTGCAGGAACCAGTCCTCGCCCGCCGGAGTGCGGACCCAGCCGCCCTGGTGGGGGCCGTTGACGTCGGTGGAACCCTGTGCGAGGACGATCTTCTCCTCGTACGGGCCGAAGAAGTCCCGTGACCGGAAGGCGCCCTGCCAGCCGGTGTCCACTCCCCCGGCCGGGGCGAGGATCCAGAACCAGCCGCCGTGCCGGTAGAGCTTGGGCCCCTCCAGGGTGAACCAGCCGGGGACGCGGTCCCCGTCGACGATCACCTTGCCCTCGTCGAGGAGGGTGCGGCCGTCCCGGCTCATCCGGTGGCCGGTGAGCCGGTTCTTCACACCGGAACGGGACTTGGCCCAGGCGTGCACGAGGTACGCCTCGCCGGTCTCGTCGTCCCACAGGGGGCAGGCGTCGATGAGCCCCTTGCCGGCCTTGAGCAGGTGCGGCTCGCTCCAGGGGCCGCGTACGCGCTCGGCGTTGATCTGGAAGATCCCGTGGTCGGGGTCGCCCCAGAAGATCCAGAAGCGGCCCTCGGCGTACCGCAGGGACGGTGCCCACACGCCCCGGTCGTGGCGGGGCGCGGCGAAGTCGGCGGCCGGCTCCAGCCGGTCCAGGGCGTGGCCGATGAGCGACCAGTTGACCAGGTCGCGGGAGTGCAGCAGCGGCAGCCCGGGTGCCCGGCCGAAGCTGGACGCGGTGAGGTAGAAGTCCTCCCCCACGGCGACGACGTCCGGGTCGGACCAGTCGCTGTTCAGGACCGGGTTGCGGTAGGTGCCGTCGCCGAGGTCGGCCGTCCACACGGGGGTCATGACAGGGCCCTCCGTACGAGGGAGTCCACTTCGCCCCGGTCCGGGGCGCCGTCGGCGACGACGGTCACCACCCGGCGGACGACGGTCGCCCCGGGCGGCAGCGGGAGGCGCTCGCGCCAGGCGAGGGAGGAGCCGACGCCGGGGTACTCCTCGGTGCGGACGAACCACGGGTCGCGACGGGTCTCGCCGGTGGCGCCGGCGAAGACGAGTGTCCAGTTCGCGCCCCGCAGGGCCAGCCAGTCGGCGGTCCGCCCGTGGACCGCCTCCTCCCCCTCGGCGTCCTGGGTGAATGCGGCGGGTGCGGCGGCCTCCTTGGGGGCGCGCCAGAAGAAGCCCCCGTAGCCGGCGCCCGGGCGGCCGTTCGTGGCGGGGGACCCGAGGGAGAGGGGCGCGGGGCCGGGGTTGGTGAGCGAGAAGGTGAAGTCCAGCGCCCAGGCGGTGGGGGTCAGTTCGCCGGCGGCGACGGTACGGCGCTCCCGCAGCAGTTCGCGGCCGTCGGCGCGCCAGGAGAGGTCCTCGACGAACCCGTCCGGGTCGCGCAGTTTCCAGTCGTCGTGGCGCTGGACGCCGTGGTTGTCCAGTTCGACCGGTCCCCGGTCGCGTACGAAGGTGCGGCCGCCCCAGAAGTTGTGGCCCTCGACGTCGGGCACGGCGACCGAGACGCCCAGGTGGTGGAGGTGGTCCTCGGGCAGTTCCTCGGTGACGGGGGTGCCCCCGGGAGTGGTGACGGGGTGGAGGTAGGGGCGGGGCGAGAGGTCCGCGGCGAGGTCGGGCCGGTGGAGGTAGCGGGCGACGGGGCGCCCCGAGCAGTGCAGGAGGACGGTCATGGGGAGTTCTCCAGTCCGGGGAAGGGCTCGGGCCGGTCGAGCTCGGAGAAGAGGGAGAGGGTGTCGGCGCTCGCCCCGACGAGCCGGTCGATGCCCTTGACCACGCGGCGGTCGCCGTCGGCGTACCAGGCCCCTTCGGGGAGCCGGCGCGGTTCGGGGGCGGTGCGTACGGTGTCGACGAGCCGCATGAAGGCTCCGGTCCGCTCCGGCGGTACGAGCAGCTCGTCGCCGTCGCGTACGTGGGCGACCAGGTTCTCCAGCAGGTCGGTGCGGCCGTGGACGGTTTCCACGGGGCCGTGCCCGGCGCGCTGCACCAGGACCCGGTCCTGCTTGTACCAGAAGGTGATGCGGCCGTGGCTGCCGTGGACGACGACGTAGGGCTCTCCGGGCTGCTCGGCGCAGAGCGTCACGGCCACGGTGACGGGCGTGCCGCGTGCCGTGGTGATCCGGGCGCAGGAGGTGTCGTCGGCCTCGATGTCGTTGGCCCGGGCGAGTTCGAGCTCGATGCCGGTGACGTCCTCGGCGTGCGGGCTGCCGTCGAGGGCGAGCGCGGTGGCCACGGCGTGGGCGAGCGGGTTGGTGAGGACGCCGTCGACGACGTCCGTGCCGTCGTCGAGGCGTCGCTTCCCGGCCCAGGGCGAGCGTCGGAAGTACGCCTCGTCGCGGGCCCACGCCCCGGCCGCCCCGATGCCGGTGACGTGGCCGATGGTGCCGTCGGCGACGAGGCCGGCGATGGCGGGCAGGGCGTGGGAACCGAGTGACTGGAAGCCGATCTGGCAGGCGGTGCCCGCGGCCCGCGTCCCGTCGGCCATGCGCCGGAACTCCGCCCAGGAGGGCGCGGGCGGTTTCTCCAGCAGGACATGTGCCCCGCGCCGGGCGGCGGCGAGGGCCAGCGGGGTGTGGGTGTCGATCGGTGTGCAGATGACGGCGATGCCCGCGCCGGTGGTGTCCAGGAGGTCCGCGAAGTCGGAGGACTGCGCCACGTCGCCGAAGCCGTCCAGGGCGCCGGCGTCGAGCGGTTTCAGTTCGCAGACGCCCGCGAGCCGCACGGCACCGCGCCTCTGGAGGCGCCGGATGTTGTCCAGGTGCCACTGTCCGTGGCCGCGGGCGCCCGCGAGGACGAGGGGTATGGGTGTCATGGATCAGCCCTTCACCGCGCCGGCGCTGAAGCCGGTGATGAGCCACTTCTGGATGAACGCGAAGACGATCACCACCGGGACGGCGGCGACCACGCCGCCGGCCGCCAGGGCGCCCAGGTCGACGCTGTCCGAGCCGATGAGGGTGTTGAGGCCGACGGGGATGGTCTGCCTGTCCTGCCTGCTGAGGAACATCAGGGCGAACAGGAAGTGGTTCCAGCTGTGGACGAAGGCGAAGGAGCCGACCGCGATCAGCCCGGGCCGCAGCAGGGGCAGGACGACCGCGCGGAAGGCCCGGAAGCGCGAGCAGCCGTCCACCCAGGCCGCCTCCTCCAGGGAGACCGGCACGTTCTTGATGAACCCGCTGATCAGGATGATCGACAGGGGCAGTTGGAAGACCGTCTCGGCGATGATGACGCTGCCCAGCGAGTTGATCATCCGTAGCTCGCGGAAGATCTCGAACAGCGGGACCAGCATCAGCGCGCCCGGGATGAACTGCGAGCACAGCAGCGCCAGCATGAAGCCGTTCTTGATCCGGAAGTCGAACCTGGCGAGCGCGTACCCGCCGGCCAGGGCGACGAGCGTGGTGGTCACCAGCGTGGCGACACCGACGAGCATGCTGTTCTGGAAGAAGACGCCGAAGCTGCGTTCGTTCCAGACCTTGTCGAAGTGCGCGAAGGTCATCGGCCACGGCACCAGCGACGTCGACCCCGCGGGCCGCAGCGCGAACAGCAGCATCCAGTAGAACGGGACGAGCGTGAACAGCAGGTACAGCCCGAGGGGGACGTAGATCTGCCAGCGCGGTACGTCGTCGAAGGCGCGCTCCCGCTTCGGCGTGCGCGGCCGGGACGGGGGCAGCGGCCCCCGGGGCGTGGGCACGCGCGCGTGGGTGCCCTTCTCCGCGAGTTGGGCGGTCATGTGCGGTCGCCTCCGAACTTGCTCAGGCGCAGATAGAGGATCGAGCAGAAGAGGAGGATCACGAACGCGACGGTGGTGAGCGCGGAGGCGTAACCGAAGTCGTGGCCCTCGATACCGGTGTTGGCGATCATCAGGGGCAGCGTCGTGGTGACCCCGGCGGGGCCGCCGCCGGTGAGGGTGTAGAGCAGGTCGACGTTGTTGAACTCCCAGACTCCGCGCAGCAGCGTGGAGAGGATGATCGCGTCCTTCAGGTGCGGCAGCGTGATGTGGAAGAACTGCCGCAGCCGGCCGGCGCCGTCCACGGACGCCGCCTCGTAGAGGTCCCTCGGGATGGACTGGAGGTCGGCGAGGATGAGGATGGCGAAGAAGGGGACGCCGCGCCAGAGTTCGGCGACGACCGCCGCCCAGAAGACGGTGCCCGTGTCGGAGAGCACGGAGGTGCCGTACGACCCGACGCCGAGGTCGGCGAGGTAGCGGCTCATACCGGTGGAGGGGTTGTAGAGCAGCATCCAGATGGTGGTCGTCAGGACGCCGGAGACGGCCCACGGCGAGAAGACCAGGGCGCGGGCGACGGCCCGGCCGACGAACGTCTGGTTCACCAGCAGCGCCAGCACCAGCCCGAGGGCGAGTTGCAGGCCGACCTGGACGACGACCCACTTGGCGCTGAAGCCGAGGGTGGACCAGAAGAGCGGGTCCTCGGTGAAGATGCGGGTGAAGTTGTCCAGGCCCGCGTAGCCGTTCTTCCACGGCTTGGTGACGTTGTAGTGCTGCAGGCTGTAGTAGAAGACGCTCAGTACCGGGTAGGCGATGAAGCCCAGCATCAGCAGACCGGCGGGTGCGATCAGCAGATACGGCAGGCGGCGTGGTTCGGCTCCGGTCCCCGTGCGGCGCCGGCCGGCCCGGGGATGTTTCGCCACGGCTGCGGCTTGGGCCATGACATGTCTCCGTTCGTCATTGCGTGGGGTGAAGCGCTTACCGGATCGCGTTCGGTATCTCGGACGCGGGGACCCGGTCAGAGGAGGGCGGTTCAGCCCGCGTAGGGGTCCGGGACCTCGCCGGCCCTGGCGAGGAACGCGAAGTCGCAGCCGGTGTCGGCCTGGGTGATGTGCTCGTTGTAGAGCGCGCCGTAGCCGCGTCCGTACCGGGCGGGCGGCGGGGTCCACTCGGCCCCGCGCCGCCGGAGCTCCTCCTCCGGCACGTCCAGGTGGAGCGTGCGCGCCTCGACGTCCAGGGTGATCAGGTCACCGGTGCGGACGAGAGCGAGGGGACCGCCGACGTACGACTCGGGCGCGATGTGCAGGACGCAGGCGCCGTAACTGGTGCCGCTCATCCGGGCGTCGGAAATTCTCACCATGTCCCGCACGCCCTGCTTGAGCAGGTGGTCGGGGATCGGCAGCATGCCGTACTCCGGCATCCCGGGGCCGCCCTTGGGCCCGGAGTTGCGCAGCACCAGCACATGGTCGGCGGTGATGCCGAGGGCCGGGTCGTTGATGGTGCGCTGCATGGTCCGGTAGTCGTCGAAGACGACGGCGGGGCCGGTGTGCTTGAGCAGGCGGGGCTCGGCGGCGATGTGCTTGATGACGGCGCCGTCGGGACAGAGGTTGCCGCGCAGCACGGCGACACCGCCCTCGTCGGCGAGCGCCCTGTCGCGCGGCCGGATCACGTCGTCGTCGTGCACCAGCGCACCGTGGAGCTGTTCGCGCAGCGTGGTGTGGGCGACGGTCGGCCGGTCCAGGTGGAGCAGGTCGGTGATGCGGGAGAGGAACCCGGGCAGCCCTCCGGCGAAGTGGAAGTCCTCCATGAGGTGCCGGCCGCCGGGCCGGAGGTTCGCCAGGACCGGCACCGTCCGGGCGATCCGGTCGAAGTCGTCGAGCGTCAGGGTGACGCCGGAGCGGCCCGCCATGGCGATCAGGTGGATCACGGCGTTGGTGGAGCCGCCGAGCCCGACCACGGTCGTCACGGCGTCCTCGTAGGCCTCGCGGGTCAGGATGCCGGACAGCTTGCGGCCCTGGCGTACGAGTTCGACGATCCGCATGCCGGAGGCGGCGGCCATCCGGTCGTGGCCGGAGTCGACGGCCGGGATGGAGGAGGCGCCCGGCATGGTGACACCCAGCGCCTCGGCGGCGGCCGTCAGGGTGGAGGCGGTGCCCATGGTCATGCAGTGGCCGGGCGAGCGGGCGAGGCCGCTTTCCAGCTCGGCCATCTCGCAGTCGCCGATGAGCCCGGCCCGCTTGTCGTCCCAGTACTTCCACATGTCCGTGCCGGAACCGAGGACCTCGCCCCGCCAGTGGCCCGGCAGCATCGGCCCGGCGGGGACGAAGACGGCCGGCAGGTCGGCGGAGGCGGCTCCCATGAGCAGCGCGGGCGTCGACTTGTCGCAGCCGCCCATCAGCACGGCGCCGTCGACCGGGTACGAGCGCAGCAGCTCCTCGGTCTCCATGGCGAGGAGGTTGCGGTAGAGCATGGGCGTCGGCTTCTGGAAGGTCTCGGAGAGCGTGGAGACCGGGAACTCGAGCGGGAAGCCTCCGGCCTGCCACACGCCCCGCTTGACGGCCTGGGCGCGGTCGCGGAGGTGGACGTGGCAGGGGTTGATGTCGGACCAGGTGTTGAGGACCGCGATGACCGGTTTCCCCAGGTGCTCCTCGGGGAGGTAGCCGAGCTGGCGGGTGCGGGCGCGGTGGCTGAAGGAGCGCAGGCCGTCCGTCCCGTACCACTGGTGGCTGCGGAGCTCTTCCGGCCTCATATGGACCAGCCCCCGACCATCCCGGCGATCTCGGCACGGCGTGCCTCCGGAAGCAGGCGGCTCGGCGGGCGCACGTCGCGGCGGCACAGGCCGAGGGCCTCCAGGGCCTCCTTGACGACGGTGACGTTGTCGGCGGACTGGTCGGCGGCGCGCAGGTCCTCGAAGGGGCGGATCTGCTCCCACACCTTCGCGGCGGCCTGCTGGTCCCCGGCGCGCAGCGCCTCCAGCATGGCGAGCGAGACGGCCGGGGCGACGTTGACCAGTCCGGAGGTGAAACCGGTGGCGCCCATGGCCCAGTAGGCGGGGGCGTACAGCTCGGCGAGGCCGGCGATCCACACGAACCGGTCGAGGCCCGCGTCACGGGCGACGGCGCCGAAGCGGGCGGCGTCGGGCACGGCGTACTTGACGCCGATGACGTTGGGGCACAGCTCGCCGAGCCGGGCGATGGTGGCGCCGTCGAGGAGCGGGTTGCGGACGTACGGGACGACGCCCAGTTCGGGGACGGCGTCGGCGATGGCGCGGTGGTACTCGATCCAGCCGTCGCGGGAGACGTAGGGGTGCACGGGCTGGTGGACCATGACCATGCCGGCGCCGAGGTCGCTGGCGTGCCGGGCGGCGGCGGTCGCGGTCGGCAGGTCGTGTCCGACACCGACGAGGACGGCGGCGCGGTCACCGGTCTCCTCGACGGTCAGCTCGGTGACGAGGACCCGCTCCTCGGGGGTGAGGGCGTAGAACTCGCCGGTGTTGCCGTTGGGGGTGACGGTCCGTACGCCGCCGTCGAGCAGCCTGCGCAGCAGGGCGCGGTAGGTGTCGCGGGCGACGCCGCCGTCGGCGTCGAAGGGCGTCACGGGGATAGCGACGACGTCGGCGAGTGCCGCCCTCAGCGTTGCGTGGTCCATGCGGTTGTCCTGTTCCGTGGTCACCGGGGGCCCTCGGGGAAGGCCCGCTCGACGAACGAGGCGATGTGGTCGTGCAGGGCGCGGGCGGCGCCGTCGGCGTCCCCGGCCTCCGCCAGGCCGAGGATCCGCCGGTGCTCGTCGGCCTCGCGGCGCCAGGAGGGTTCGGCGCTCCAGGCGACGGTGGACACCAGTGCGGCCTGGTCACGCACCTCGTCGAGCATCCGGGCCAGCAGCGGGTTGCCGCAGGGCAGGTAGAGGGCGCGGTGGAACTCACGGTTGGCGAGGGAGCGTTCGGCCTGGTCGGCGGCGGTGTCGGCGGTGGCCAGCGCCTGTCCGGCGGCGTCGAGGCACGCGCGGCGGGTGATGGTCCGGCGCAGCGCCTCGGGCTCGAGGAGCAGGCGCACGTCGTAGACCTCGCGCGCCATGGCGGCGTCGACGGTGCGGACGGTGGCGCCCTTGTACTGGCTCATGTCGACCAGTCCGGTGCCGGCGAGGGTCTTCAGTGCTTCCCGTACGGGCGTCTTCGACACCCCGTACCGCGCCGCCAGTTCGGTCTCCACCAGGGGTTTGCCGGGAGGCAGTTGCCCGGTGAGGATCGCGTGCTTGATCGCCTCCAGGACGTACTGGGTGCGGGAGGGAATGGGGCTGGGAGCGGCGGCGAAGGCCATAGGGGCGACTGCTCTCATATCTCGCGTATCGCGTCTCATATATGACGTACGAAGTACGACGCGATGAAGTTAGGGCGGTGGCGGGTGTACGTCAACGCTTCTGACGAAACCCGTGCGTTGGGATTTCGCGGTTGGTGCGCGGGGAGACGCCCGGCTCGGGCACGGGACCCGGGTCAGCACCCGCACCCCTGGGGCGGGGAGAAGGGGTCGACGGTACGGGCCCCGAGGGGCCGGTCGGTCGGTGAGGCCGGCCGGTCGGCGCGGGACGTGTCGGCGTGGGGCCGGTCGGTTGGCGCGGGGCGTGTCGGCGTGGGGCCGGTTGGTGAGGCCGGCCGGTTGGCGCGGGGCCGATCGGTGTGAACGAGGCGCTCGCCCGCGCTTGTGGGGGCGCGGTACGGGGCGTGCGCCGTCGTGGCCGTACCCGTACCGCCGCCGCCCGGGGCCAGCGCGCGCCGGGACTCAGTGCGGGGCGGCGGACCCCACGGCGGCCAGGGCGGTCCTGACGGCGGCCAGGTCCGGGTCGGAGGCCAGGCCCGCGTGGTAGAGCCGGAGTTCGGTGGCGCCCAGCTCCCGCGCGTGGGCGGCGTCGGTGGCGAGGGTGGACGGCGAGCCGCCCATGCCGGTGACCACCGTGAAGTTGGCCGCCAGGACGGTGTCCACGCGCGCGTGGGCGGCGAACGGGGGCAGCACCGTTTCCGCGCCGCCGCCCGCGCAGGGCACGACGGCGCCGTCCGCGACGGCCAGGATGTGCGCGGGCTCCACCCCCGCGTTGGCGCCCGTGCGGTACGGGGCGGGGTCGGCGTGCAGCAGCACCCGGAAGGAGGGGGGCGCGGCCGCCCGGACCGCCGCGACGGCCTCCTCCTGGAGGGTGCGGGCGGCCGAGGTGCGCCACGCGAGCGTGGCCGCGGCGAGGTCGGCGCCCAGCAGTTCCTCCACGGCGGGCCACCCGGCGCCGGACGTCCCGCCCGAGCTCCACACCGGTTCCAGGGCCCGGCGCACCGCGGCGGCGAGCTCGTCCGGATCGAGGCCCCGCGCCGCGTACCCGGCACGGCAGGCGGCGCAGAAGCACAGGGACATCAGGTACTGCGCGGCGTCCCCGAGGGCGACGCCCGCGATCTTGTCGTGGGCGTGCAGGTGGGCCATCCCGTACCAGCCGCACGACTCCAGTTCGGTGCCGCGCGCGCCGGGGCGTACCGCCGCCTCGGCGGCCAGCTCGGTGAGGTGGGCCTTGACCGCGGGCTGTGCGACGCAGGGCGCCCACGGGTAGCGGTCGCCGTAGGCGTTGACCACGGAGGTGCCGGGGTGCTCGGCCCCGAGGCGGGAGTTGTGCGCGAGGACGACCCAGCTGTGGACGTCCAGTCCGGCGGCCTCCAGGGCGCGGGCGGCCCGCCCGTAGGCGTCGCCGGGCGCCCAGTCCCCCGCCTCGTACGGCACCAGGTCCCGCCCGGCCCAGCGGGAGCGGTCCGGCGGGTAGAGGACGGCGGCGTACTCCGCGGTGACGAGGCGGTGTGCCGGGTGGCGCGGGGTCAGGGCGCGGGTGGAGTGGTACGCGGAGGCGAGGGTTACCTGCTGGACGCCGAGGTCCGCGATTCGGGCGGCGGCGCCGGGGTCGCCGATGACGTCCCAGGGGTAGAGGAAGGCGGAGGTTCTCACCGCTGGTCCCCCAGCAGGGCGCGGCCGCGTCCGACGATGCCGGCGAGTTCCTCGACATGGGCGGGCGCGGGTTCACTGAGCGGCGGCCGGACCTCGCCGACGTCCAGGCCGCCCAGGCGCACGGCCGCCTTGACCAGCGAGACGGCGTATCCGCGCCCCTTGGCGCGCAGCCCGGCCAGCGGCCGGTAGAAGCCGTCGATGAGGCGGTTGGCGGTCGCGTCGTCGCCGCTGTTCAGCGCCCGGTGGAAGGCGAGGGCGATGTCGGGGGCGAAGCAGAAGACGGCCGAGGAGTAGAGCGTGACGCCGATGCCCCGGTAGGCGAGGCCGGTGAGTTCGGCGGTGGGCAGGCCGTTGAAGTACAGCAGGTCGAGCCCTTCGGCGCGTACGGCGCTGACGATGCGCTGCATCAGGTCGAGGTCGCCGTGGCCGTCCTTGAACCCGATGATGCCGTCGACACGGGCGAGCTCGACGGCCGTCTCGGGGGTGAGGACCACGTTGTCGCGCTGGTAGACGATGACGTCCAGCCCGGTGGCCCCGGCCAGGGCCGTGTAGTGGCGCAGCAGCCCCTCCTGACCGGCGACCACGAGGTAGGGCGGCATGGCGAGCAGCCCGTCGGCACCCGCCTCCTCCGCGAGCCGGGCGTACTGGATGGCGAGGGCCGTGCCGTAGCCGGTGCCTGCCACGACCGGCACCCGTCCGGCGGTCTCCTCCACGGCGGCGGCCACGCAGGCGCGGAACTCCTCGGGCGTGAGGGCGTGGAACTCCCCGGTGCCGCAGCAGGCGAAGACCGCGCCGGCGCCGGCCTCGACCCCGGCGCGCACGTGCGCGCGGAACGCGTCGAGGTCGAGCGCGCCGTCGGGTCCGTACGCGGTGACGGGGAAGAAGAGCAGGCCGTCGAGCCGGCCGGCGGACGAAGCTGGGGTCACGGACGCTCCCTGTACACAACTATGAGCACTGTCCATATTTCTGAACGCGCTCACGCTAGACCCGCGCCTGTGGGCCGGTCAAGGCTGCCGGTTGACGGAAAACCGCAACTCAGGGGCGGAGTTGACCGTGTTCCACTTCACTTGACGGTGTTCGGAGTGACTCTCTAGCGTGTCCACGCATGTGAATACGGCCCCTGTACGTGGTCGCGCCGCCCTCAAGGAGATCCGCCCATGCCCGCTCCCCGCACGGTCCTGCTCACCGGAGCCGCCGGCGGCCTCGGCACCCTGATGCGGGAGTTGCTGCCCGCGTACGGATACGACCTGCGCCTCCTCGACATCACCCCCGTCGAGGGCGAGCCCGGCGCGATCACCGCCGACCTCGCCGACAAGGCCGCGCTGCGCGAGGCCGTACGGGGCGTCGACGCGATCATCCACCTGGCGGGCATCTCGCTGGAAGCCTCCTTCGAGAAGATCCTGCGCGCCAACATCGAAGGCACCTACAACCTCTACGAGGCCGCACGCGAGGAAGGGGTGGGCCGGATCCTGTTCGCCTCCAGCAACCACGCCGTCGGCTTCACTCCCCGCCCGCGCGAGGGCGACCCCTTGATCCCGGTCGGCACACCCCGCCGCCCCGACACCCACTACGGCCTGTCCAAGTGCTTCGGCGAGGACCTGGCCCAGCTCTACTGGGACCGGCACGGCGTCGAGACGGTCTCCGTACGGATCGGTTCCTGCTTCCCGGAGCCCACCTCCGTACGGATGCTCTCCGTGTGGCTGAGCCCCGGCGACTGCGCCCGCCTCTTCCACGCCGCCCTCACCGCCGAGGGCGTCGAGCACACCGTGGTGTACGGCTCGTCGGCCAACACCCGCCTGTGGTGGGACCTCTCGACGGCCCGGGCGCTCGGCTACGAACCCCGGGACGACTCCGAGCGGTACGCCGCCGAGCTCGTCGCCGAACACGGTGAACTGGACGACGCCGACCCCGACCACGCCCATCTGGGCGGCCACTTCTGCACGAACCCGCCCCGGTGGCCGCACTGACCCGCCGGAGCGGCGGCACGAGCGGTTCCGCGCGGAAGCGGGCGAACACCTACAAATCGCTCACACGTGCAAGCACGCGCGCAAATCGCGCACACCTGCAAGCACGCGCGAGCACGGCAGCGGGCGCACGGACCACGACGATCCCCGTGACCGGAGTGGGCGGAGGTAAGGGAACGGCAAAGCGGTGTCGCTCGTTACCCCGGCATGACAGCTATGACCCCCGGCTCGAACATCCCGCTTCCCGTCGCCCGTGTGGCGGTGGACGTCGCCGCGCCCGTGCGGCTCGACGTATCGGGCCTGCTGCTCACCGCCGATGGCAAGGTGCGCTCCGACGACGACTTCATCTTCTACAACCAGCCGTCCGGCCCCGGCGTGACATACCGCTCGGGCGGCGGCACGGCACCGGACGCGATCATCGTGGACACGGCCGCCGTGCCGCCGGGCATCGAGAAGATCGTCGTCACCGCGAGCCCGGACGCCGCGGGGCAGACGTTCCAGGGCATCGAACCCACCGCGACCATCCGCAACGCCGCCGACGGCACCGCCCTCGCCACCTTCACCCCGCCGCAGCTCGGCGCGGAGACCGCGCTGGTGGTGGTCGAGGTCTACCTCCGCAACGGCGCCTGGAAGGCCCGCGCCGTGGGACAGGGGTACGCCAACGGGCTGGCCGGCATCGCCACCGACTTCGGCGTCTCGGTCGACGAGGAGCCGGCCCAGGCCGCCCCCGCTCCGGCCCCCGCCCCCTCGGCGGTCCAGGCACCGGCGCCCCAGGCCGCGCCGCCCGCTCCCGCGTCTCCCCCCGCCCCGGGAGCCGGGAAGATCAACCTCGACAAGGGCCGGGTCAACCTCCAGAAGAACCAGACCGTGTCCCTCGTCAAGGGCGGCCGCCCCCTCCTCTCGAAGGTCAAGATGGGCCTGGGCTGGGAGCCCGCGTTCCGCGGCAAGGACATCGACCTCGACGCCTCCGTCATCGCGTACGGCCCCCAGCGCAACC
Source organism: Streptomyces gobitricini (assembly GCF_039532985.1). Classification (NCBI taxonomy): domain Bacteria; kingdom Bacillati; phylum Actinomycetota; class Actinomycetes; order Kitasatosporales; family Streptomycetaceae; genus Streptomyces; species Streptomyces gobitricini. The sequence continues at coordinate 122,978 of NZ_BAAASR010000027.1, forward strand.
ACCTGGACAGCTGCTATTTCGGGAAGCTGACCATCCTCAACGGTGCGATCAAGCACTCCGGTGACAACCTCACGGGCGAGGGCGCGGGCGACGACGAGGTGATCGTGGTCGACCTGGGCAGGCTCCCCGCCGACGCCACCGGCCTGGTCTTCACCGTGAACTCCTTCTCCGGCCAGAAGTTCACCGAGGTCGCCAAGGCCTACTGCCGGCTGATGGACGCGGCGAGCGGCGAGGAGCTGGTCCGCTTCGACCTCACCTCCGCCGAGCCGCAGACCGGTGTCATGATGGCCAAGCTCATCAAGCAGTTCTCCGGTGAGTGGGAGATGACGGCGATGGGCGACTTCGTGAAGTCGCGAACCGTCCGGGGCATGGTCAAGCCGGCCGCGCAGGCGCTGTAGCACCGGCCCCGTAGACGTCCTCCACATAGCGCCCGTCCGCGACGAGGCGGTCCAGCCACGCCCGGGCCTCCTCGTCGCCCGCGCCCGGCGTGTGCCGCGCGTACATCGTCCGGAAGGCGTCCCGCACGCCGGGCGCCATCCGGGCCGCGTCGCCGCACACGTACACCCGGGCGCCCGCTCCGAGCAGCGGCCACAGCTCGGCCGACTCCGCGTCGATGCGGTGCTGTACGAACCGCGCGCCGGCGACCGGGGCGTCGCTGAACACCGGCCGGACGGAGACGGCGCGCTCGGCGTCGGCCGCCCGCAGCTCGTCGGCGTGCAGGTAGTCGGCGTCCGGGGCGTCGCAGCCGAAGTAGAGCAGGGCGGGCCCCAGCGCGGCCGTACCACCCGCGAGCAGGGCGCGCCGGTCGGCGACGACGCCCCGGAAGGGCGCGAGCCCCGTCCCGGCGGCGACCATGATCAGCGGTTCGTCGCCGTGGACGATCCGGAACGCCTCCCGGCACGGCTGGACGCGGGCCAGGACGGTGTCCCCCGGCCGCACGGAGGCGAGGTGCGCCGAGCCCGTCCCCGGGGCGGCGGCCGACACCATCAGGTCCACGTGGCGCGGGTCCGCGGCCGGTGACGACGACACCGAGTAGGTGCGCGGCCGCATCGGCTCCAGCAGCTCCAGGAGCACCGGCCAGGACAGGGCCTCGCGGAGCGCCGGGTACGCCTCGATCAGGTCCGGGAGGGTGGCCTCGCCGGGGCGGGCCGCGCGCAGGGCGGCCCGCTCGGGCGGGCACGGGTTCAGTCCGGCGAGCCGGGCGAGGTACTCGGCCCCCGGCCGGTGGCCCAGATCCACGTGGTGGGTGAGGAGGTCCCGTACGGTCACGGGCCGGTCGACCGCGAGGGCGGCGCGCCCGGGGCGGGCCGGGACGACGCTCAGGAGGGCGTCCGGGTCGGCACCCAGGAGACGGGCGGTGCGGTCCACCAGCGCGGAGGCGTTGGCCGGCAGCACGGTGAGGTGGTCGGCCGTGCGGTAGGTGACCCCGTCGGGCAGCGCCAGCCGTACGAACCGCTTCACGCGCGCGTACCCCGGCTCGGTCAGGCTCCGGCTGCCGGTCACCGTCATCGGGACGAGGCCGTGCCGTCGCGCCGCCGCGTCCAGCGGGCCGCCGGTGAGCTCGGTGACGGTGTACGCGGGTCCTTCGGGCTCCGCCGCGGGCGTGGCCGAGGGATCGCCGTACCGCTCCAGCAGTTCGCCCCGCAGGGCGTCCGTGAAGGCCCGCACCGCCCCGCCCAGGTCCCCGGACGCGTCCGCCTCCCCGCGCGCCAGCAGCCGGACGCCGCCCAGTTCCGCGAGCCGTTCGTCGAGGAGGCCGGGCACCCGCTGGTAGGTGGCGGCCCAGTTGCGGTCGCCGACGCCCAGCACGGCGTACGGAACGCCGTCCACCGAACCCGCTCCGGCCTTCCGCAGCCACTCGACGAACCGGGCCGCGTCGTCCGTCGGACGACCGTTGTAGGAGGCGGCGACCACCACGACCGGCCGGCCGGTGGGCAGCCCGCCCGTGTACGCGTCGAGCGGCGCCACCTCCGCCGCGCAGCCGATGCCCTCCGCCGCGGCCGCCAGGTCCTCGGCGAAGCCCCGGCACGTGCCGTAGTTGCTGCCGTGCAGCACCAGCAGCCCCGTGCCGGGCAGGACGCGCGCCGCCGCACCGGGCCGCTGCCGCGCGCCGGGTTCCGCCTCGGTACGGCGGCGGGCGGCGGACCGCTCCGTGCGCGGCAGGACCCTCAGCGTGAACCCGTCCGGCTTGAGCGTGAGCGACTCCTTCACACGCAGCCGGTAGTCGGCGTGGTCGGCCGGCCGGTACCGGTGCACCAGCATGGCCAGCAGCATCGTCGCCTCGTGCAGGGCGAACTGCCGCCCGATGCAGGCGCGTTCCCCGGTGCCGAAGGGCTTGTAGGCGTGGACGGACCGGGCCGCCTCCGCCTCCGGGTCGAACCTGGACGGGTCGAACAGCTCGGGGTTGTCGCCCCAGATTGCCGCGTCGCGGTGCAGCGTCGGCACGACGACGGTGGCCGCCTCCCCCGCTCGCATCGGGACGCGCCCGCCCAGAAGGGTGTCCACGCGCGCGTGGCGGCTGAACGCGGCGGCCGTCGGCCACAGCCGCAGCGCCTCGTTGAGCACCTGCCGGGTACGGCGCGCCAGGCCGACCTCCTCGAACGTGGGCTCCACCTCCGCCGTGTCGCCCCACAGCTCGTCCACCTCGCGCTGGACGGCGCGCAGTTCGCCGGGGTGCTTCGCCAGGTAGTACAGGGCGAAGGACAGGGCGCCCGAGGTCGTCTCGTGGCCCGCGATGAGGAAGGTGATGACCTGGTTGCGGACGTTGGCGTGGTCCAGGCCGGAGTCCAGCATCAGCCCCATCAGGTCGTCCCGCCCCGCGTCCCCCGACGCCGTACGCGCGGTGATGACCTCGTCCACGACCGAGGCCAGGTAGGCGGCGTCGGCGCGGAACGCCGCGTCCTCGGCGCCGTACTCCCCACCGGGCGTGCGCCCGAGGCGGTTCATGGACCACTCCAGGCAGCGGACCATGGCCCGGACGAAGGGGTGCGGCTCGGCGCGCTCGAACGATCCGAAGTCGTAACCGAATCCGGCGAGTCCGATGGTGTCGAGGGTCATCCGGGTCATGTCCTCGGGTACGTCGACGGGGGTCCCCGCCGCGGCGTGCGCGTCCCAGGAGCGGATCAGGCGCCGTGCCACGCGCAGCATCACCGGGTGGTACGCGCGCATCGACCCGAGAGCGAAGGCGGGCATCAGGACGTCGTGCGCCACGGCCCAGTTGGGTTCGTCGTTGTACGCGGTGAACAGCCCGTCCTCGGCGAACTCGCGGACGTTCTCCAAGGCCGGGCCCACGTGCTTGGCGAACCGTTCCTCGTCGCAGAGGTCGGCGACGAGGTCCGGGTCGGCGACGAAAAGGGTGTCCCTGCCGTGCAGTCGGCGCCGGATCACGGGGCCGTGCTCGCGGAGCAGTTCCATGACCTGCTGGAGGGGGGTGGCGGTGGGGCCGGACGCGGAGATGTCCACGAGCGGAATGTCGTTCCTCATGCCCTTCAGCGTCGCCCCGGGCACCCACCGGCCCCGGCGCGTGTTCTACATGATTCTGTAGTGCCATGCACGGCATGCCGCAGGACATCCTCGAAAGCGGAGACCTCGTCGACTGGCGCAACCGGGCGCTGCTGGTGTTCGACCGGGTGCCGGTGCCGGCCGCGGTGTGCCGGACCGACGGCGTGGTGCTGCTGGCCAACCCGGCGATGGCGGCGGAGTGGGGCACGAGCCCGGGCCGGCTGCCGGGGCGGAACGTCCTGGAGCTGTTCCACCCCCGTTCCGCGGAGCAGGTCCACCGGATCGTGGAGGCGGTGCGGCGGGGCCACCGGTCCCGTTACCCGATGCGGGTCGACTGGACGGGGCCCGACGGCCGCGAACGGTACGGGGAGCTGACCGCCGACACGGTCAGCGACTCGGCGGACGCCCCGCTGTGGCTGCTGGTGCTGCTGAAGGTCCTCGGCGATCGCGCGGAGCCGCCCCGGGACACGGAGGTGACCGGGACGGAGAAGCGGATCCTCGCCCTCGCCGCGTCCGGCGCGACCACCGACCGGATCGCCCGCTCGGTGGGCCTCACCGTGGACGGCGTCAACTACCACCTGACCCGGCTCTCCCGCCGCTGGGGCGTGCCGGGCCGTACGGCGCTCGTGGCCCGTGCGTACGTACTGGGAGTGCTGGCGGCCGACGCCTGGCCGCCGGCGCCCCCACCAACGGAAAGGCGTTCTTCATGAACTTCCCCGACACCGGCCGCCGCGTCCTCGTCAGCGGGGCCTCCCGAGGTCTCGGCCGCGCCGTCGCCCGGGCGTTCGCCGCGAACGGCGACCGGGTGGCGGTGCACTTCGGCTCACGGGCCGACGAAGCGCGCGCGACCCTCGACTCCCTTCCGGGGACGGGTCACACCCTGACGGGCGGCGATCTCACCGATCCGGCGGAGGCGGCCCGCGTCACCGACGCCGCCGCCGGCGCACTCGGCGGCCTCGACGTCCTGGTGAACAACGCGGCGGTCAACACCCGGCACCCGCTGCCCGAGACTCCGTACGACGAGTGGGTGGCGGCCTGGCAGCAGCACGTCGCCGTCAACCTGCTCGCCACCGCGCACCTGAGCCACCTCGCGGCCCGCCGCATGATCGACCAGGGCACCGGCGGACGCGTCGTCAATATCGGGTCGCGGGGGGCGTTCCGGGGCGAACCGGACCACCCCGCCTACGGCGCCACCAAAGCGGCCGTCCACGCCCTCGGCCAGTCGCTGGCGGTCTCCCTCGCCCCGCACGGCATCGCCGTCGCCTCGGTGGCCCCCGGCTTCTTCGCCACCGAACGCGTCGCGCCCCGTCTGGCGGGCCCGGAAGGCGACGTGATCCGCGCCCAGAGCCCCTTCGGCCGGGTGGCCACGCCCGAGGAGATCGCGGCGGCGGTCCTCTGGCTCGCCTCCCCGGCCGCCGAATGGTCCTCCGGAACCGTCCTCGACCTCAACGGCGCCTCGCACCTGCGTACCTGACCCCGCCGCCCCGCACCGGGCGCCCGGGCCGGGCGGGCCGGGCGGGGCCGGGCCGGCGGGGCCGGCGG
>NZ_BAAASR010000027.1:128067-172631 GCF_039532985.1 Streptomyces gobitricini
CCGCGGGGCCGGCGGCATCGGCCCGGCTCCCTCACCGGTGCCCGGGGCCGCCTGCCGCCGGCCGCCGAGGAGACGCGCGCGGAAGGGGTACGGCCCCACGGCAACGCCCCCACCAGACGCGGCGCCCCGTGCCACCGGCAGGACGGCGCCCCCGACGGGGCGTCCCCGCCACACGGCGCACCCCGCAGGACGGCGCCCCCGACGAGACGGCCGCGCCACGCGCGGCGCACCCGGCAGGACGGCCCCGCCGGGCACCGCGCCTCCGGCAGACGCGGCGCCCCGTCAGTCACCCGCCCGGGACCGGGCCTTGAAGGCGGCCTTGCGCGCCTCCTTCGCCACCCGCTTGTCACGGTGCAGCCGGCCCATCGCCTCCAGGACCTCCGGTGTGGCCGGGTGCTCCACCCGCCACGCCGCGTCGAAGAACCCGCTGTGCTGGCTCGTCAGCCCTTCCACCAGCTCCTGGAGTTCCTCCAGGTCGCCGCCGCCGACCGCGTCCAGCTGCGCGGCGAGCGTGTCGACGGCGAGCCAGAAGATCATCGCCTCCGGCGGCGCCGGCACGTCCGCCGCGCCGTGCTCCGCGAGCCAGACGCGTGCGAGGCCGCCCAGCTCGGGGTCGTCGAGGACCTCCCGTACCGCGGGTTCCGCCTCCGCGCCCACCAGCGACAGGGCCTGCTGGCAGTGGAGCCGGCGCAGCGGCGAGCCGGCGTCCACGCCCTTCGCCGCCGCGAGCAGGTCGCGCGCCGCCGCGAGCGCCTCCCGGCGGGCGAGCCACGCGTGTGTCTCGGCGCGCGCCGACGCCTCCGGGTAGCGGGCGAGCCCGTCCAGCAGCACGTCGGCGCCCTTGTCGGCCAGGTCGCCGACGGCGGGGGCGTCCATGCCCGCCTCCAGCATCCGGGCGCGGACGCCGTAGAGCCCGAGCGGGGTGAGCTTCACCATGCCGTACCGGGACACGTCCTCGTCGTCGGCGGCCGGCGCGGGCTCCTCGTCCTCCTCCGCCATGAGCGCCTCGTCGACCGGCTGGTACTCGACGAGCCCGATCGGCTCCAGCACGCGGAACTGGTCGTCCAGCCGCATCATCGCGTCCGACACCTGCTCCAGGATGTCGTCGGTCGGCTCGCCCATGTCGTCGGGCACCAGCATCGACGCGGCGAGCGCCGGCAGCGGCACGGGCGCGTCCCCGGAGCCGCCCTCCGTGACGGTGAGGAGGTACAGGTTGCCGAGGACGCCGTCGAGGAACTCGGCCTCGCGCTGCGGGTCCCAGTCCAGCGCGTCCAGGTCGAGGTCGCCGTCCTCACCGAGGAGGTCCGCGAGGTCGTCGAGGAGCGGCGCGGTCGCGTCGGCGAGGGCCGTCTCCAGGGCGTCGAGCCACAGCGCCAGAATGTCCTGCGGTGCCCCGCCGGTAACGAGCGCGAGCTGTCCGCCCGCCTCGACGGCGCCGTCCTCGCCGCCGCCCTCGTCGTCCTGCGGCTCCTCGACCACCACGAGCCCGGTGTCGACGGCGACCCGCCACGCCTCGCTGGCGTAGGCCGCCCCGTCGTCGTCCGGTGTGAGCCCGAGCGCCTCGGCGGCGGCCGGCAGCTGCTCCTCGACCAGTTCGCCGCCGGCGCCGACCCGGGTCTCCGGCCCCGCCCAGCGGGCGAGCCGGACGGCCCTGGCCAGCAGCGGGGCGACGAGCGCGTCCCGCGCCAGCTCCGCGTCCGAGGGCAGCCGCACCGGCGGCAGGGTGGGGCGATCCGACGACATCAGCGGTTTCTCCTCGGCACGTACGTGGGGTCGGGCGGCCCCCAGCGTAGACGTATCCGGGCCCCTGCCCGGCAGTTCATGTACCGGTCAAGAGCCGTCCACCCGCGAACCCTTGACAAGTACAGGCCCCAGACCAGACATTGACGCGCGTAGAGCTACCGCCCAGTACCTCCCACCACCCCACGGAGCCCGTGATGCCTTCCTCCCTGCCGAGAACCGCGCGGAGAAACCCGACGACCCCGCCGCGCACCGCGCCGCGCACCGCCGCCGTCTCGGCCGCCGTCGCCGCCGCGCTGGCCGCGGGCCTGCTCGCCACGGGGCCGGCGACCGCCGCCGGCACCGACGACACGGTGCGCGTCCACGACATCCAGGGCACCACCCGGATATCCCCGCTCGCCGGGCAGCAGGTCAGCGGCGTGACCGGTGTCGTCACCGGCGTACGGACGTACGGCTCGCGCGGCTTCTGGTTCCAGGACACGCGGACCGACGACAACCCCGCCACCAGTGAGGGCGTCTTCGTCTTCACCGGCTCCGTCCCGACCGTCGCCGTCGGTGACGCGGTCACCGTCTCCGGCACGGTCACCGAGTACGTCCCGGGCGGCGCGTCCTCCGGCAACCAGTCGCTGACGCAGATCACCGGGCCCACCGTCACCGTCACCTCCTCCGGCAACCCGGTCCCCGCTCCCACCACCGTCACGGCCGGGTCCGTGCCCTCCGTGTACGCCCCCGAGGGCGACCCGGCGGCCGGCGGGTCCATCAACGGCCGGACCCTCGAACCGGGCCGTTACGCCCTGGACTACTACGAGTCCCTGGAGGGCATGAACATCCGCGTCGGCTCCTCCCGGGTCGTCGGCGCGACCGACCCGTACAACGAGCTCTGGGTGACGGTGAAGCCGCACGAGAACGACAACCGGCGCGGCGGCACGGTCTACGGCTCGTACACCTCGCAGAACACCGGCCGGCTCCAGATCCAGTCGCTCATCCCGCTCGCCCAGCAGCCGTTCCCGAAGGCGAACGTGGGCGACTGGCTGACCGGCACGACGGAGGGGCCGCTGGACTTCAACCGGTTCGGCGGCTACACCCTCACCGCCCGTACGCTCGGCACGGTCTCCGACCGCGGCCTGGAGCGCGAGCGGACCCGTAAGCAGCACCGCGGCGAGCTGGCGGTGGCGACGTACAACGTCGAGAACCTCGACCCGACCGACGCCCAGGAGAAGTTCGACGCGCTGGCGAAGGCCGTCGTGGAGAACCTGGCCTCGCCGGACATCCTCGCCCTGGAGGAGATCCAGGACAACAACGGGGCCAGGAACGACGGTACGGTCGCCGCCGACCAGACGCTGAAGAAGTTCACGGACGCGATCGTCGCGGCCGGCGGTCCGGCGTACGAGTGGCGCACCGTCGACCCGGTCAACAACAAGGACGGCGGCCAGCCGGGCGGCAACATCCGCCAGGTCTTCCTCTTCAACCCCGAGCGCGTGTCGTTCACCGACCGCGCGGCCGGTGACGCGACGACGGCGACCGGCGTCGTGCGGGAGAAGGGGCGGGCGGCCCTGACCCACTCCCCCGGCCGGATCGACCCGGCGAACACGGCGTGGGAGAACAGCCGCAAGCCGCTGGCCGGCGAGTTCACCTTCCGGGGCCGGACGGTCTTCGTCGTCGCCAACCACTTCGGTTCGAAGGGCGGCGACGAGTCGCTGGTCTCGCACCACCAGCCGCCGAATCGTTCCTCCGAAGCCCAGCGCCTCCAGCAGGCGCGGGTGGTCAACACCTTCGTCAAGGACATCCTGAAGGTGCAGCACACCGCCGACGTCGTCGTCCTCGGCGACATCAACGACTTCGAGTTCTCCGAGACCACGAAGGCGCTGACGGACGGCGGGGCGCTGCGCGCCGCGATCACCTCACTGCCGCGCAGCGAGCGCTACTCGTACGTCTACCAGGGCAACAGCCAGGTGCTGGACCAGATCCTGACCAGCCCCTCGATCCGCCGGTTCACGTACGACAGCGTGCACATCAACGCCGAGTTCGCCGAGCAGAACAGCGACCACGACCCGCAGGTGCTGCGCTTCCGTCCGTGACCCGTTCAGGACACGCCCGCGCTGAGGGCCAGCGCGGGCGTGTACCGCCGCACACCGCCCCCGACGACACCGGGGTACGTCCGCACCTTGTGCCACTGCGGGGTGGCGGTGCCGATCCCGTCGCCGGGCCCGGCGAGCGCCTCGGCGTGGGCCTCGGCGCTCTCCCACTCGGCGTAGTTGAGCACCCGGGTGCCGTCGAGGCCGATGTGGAAGTGCGCGGAGATCCCGCCCGGGTGCGGGCGCGGATCGGTCCGGAGAGCCTCGAACACCGTGTCCACCCAGTCGCGTTGCCGGTCGGCGTCCGGCCCGTCGAACTCGACGTCGACGATCACCACGCAGCCGGGTACGCGGGACTCGGCGGAGCTGAGGGCGCCGCCACGGTACCGCTCGTACGAGTGCAGGGCGACCCGCTCGATACCGGGGACGGCGGCGTCGATCTCGGCGTTCCTCCCGTCCCGGTGGGTCCGGACGAACTCCAGGTACGCCTCCTCGCTGGTCCACTGCGAGTAGTGCAGGAGCGTGTCCCCGTCCTCGCCGGTGTACACGCTGTACGAGAGCAGCCCCACATCCGGCCAGTCCCGGCTCCGCCACGCCGCGGCGATGGCGTCGACGGCGGCCCGCTGCCGCTCCGGCGTCCCGACGCGCCACGTGCTGACCGTGACGGCACCGACGCCGGGCCGGTGGAAATCGGGACGTGCGTCGGGCCCACTGGCCAGGGTCACGGTCATGTCGTGTCCTCCTCGGACGGGCGCCGCCCCACCCGTGTGGCGCGGTCGCATGACCATGATCGAAGGTCAAGCGCGGTTGAGGTCAACAGGGCCGGATGCCAGACTCTGCGGCATGATCCTCCGCCCCGCCACCCGGGCCGAACTGCCCGCCGTCATCGCGCTGATCACCGGGGCCGCATCGGCCGCCTCCGCCGACGAGGCCGTTGTCGACGGGGCGTACGAGCGGGCCTTCGCGGCGATCGAGGCGGACCCGCGCAACGAGGTCCTGGTGCTGGTGGAGGGCGAGGAGGTCCTCGGCTGCCTGCAGGCGACGTACATTCCCGGCCTCGGGAAGCACGGGGCCGAGCGGGCGCTGCTCGAGGCCGTCCGTGTCAGGCCCGACCGGCGCGGTGAGGGTCTGGGCCGGGAGCTGGTGTCCCGCGCGGTGGAGCGGGCACGGTCGCGCGGCTGCGCGCTGGTCCAGTTGACGAGCAACAAGGAGCGCACAGCCGCGCACCGGTTCTACGCTTCTTTGGGCTTCACCCGGAGCCACGACGGCTTCAAGCTGGGCCTGTGACCCACGGGGATCAGCCCGGCCAGGTGCCGGTGAGGCGCCGGACCCCCACCGCGCCGGACCGGTCCACCGCCGCCTTGACCACCGCGAAGATCGCCCCTTGCACGGCGGAGGCCAGGAGGATCTCCTTCCACTGGCGCTCCTCGTCCATGGCGTCCGGGGCGTCACCGTCGCCGATCGCGGCCCACGCCTTGGCGAACAGGGTGCTGGCCACGGCACCGCTCGCCATGCCGAGGAGGATGCCCACCGGCCGGTAGAGCAACTTCTGCTTGTGCTTCTTCTTCTTCTTCGCCATTCCCGTCCTCATCCCCACTTTCCCGTGCGTCGGAGCTGCCACAGCACCACACCCGCGACCACGACGGCGGCGACCGCCGCGAGGAGCGGGCGTGAATGTTCACGCACCGGCTCCGGGGTCTTGTCGTGTACCAGGTGGGCGGCGCGCGCCTTCACGTCCGTCCTGGCCATGAGCTGGTCGATGGTCTCGCCCAGTTCCTGCCGTTTGCGTGCCGCCTGGAGGCGGAGTTCGTCAGGTCCAGGGGTGTGGTGCGTATCCCGTGTCATCGGTGGACCCTCTCCTTGATCTCGTGGACGTCCGAGCGCACACCGTCGATCGCCCGCTCCGGTTTCGGCGGCGCGGCGCGCTTCAGCTGCGCGCGGCCCAGCACGGCGAGGACCCCGGCCAGGGCGAGGAACAGTACGGTCGCGATGAGGACGGCGGCCCACACGTCGAGTGCCACCGCCAGCGCGGCGGCGACGGAGGCCCACACCCCGATGAGGCCGACGTAGCCGACGGCCGCAGCGGCCCCCAGCATTCCGCCGCCCTTGCCGGCGCGCTTCCCCTTCTGCATCATCTCGGCCTGCGCGGTGCGCATTTCGGTCCTGACCAGGTCGGAGAGCTGCTCAGACGCCTGCTTCACCAGCTCGCCGACCGACGGTTCTCCGGCCACGCGGATCGCCTCCCATCTCGTACGGGAAGCTTCGGGTACCCCGCCGAGCGGTCCCGCAATCAACGCGTTCTTCAGCAACGCTTACTCATGCCGGCCAGCAGCACTAAGTACACCTACACCATTGTGCGCCCCGGGCTGCGCCTCCGACCTGGTGGCCCAAGGGTGCGACGGCCCGGTCCTGGACGGCGCCACCGGCGCTGCTGGACGCGGGCCGTCCGTGAACCGCCGCAGCCCGCCGACCGGGAGGCGGTCGACGGGCTGCGGGGCGGCGTACGAGGGACTGGCTCAGGACCCGACGACCGAGTTGTGGCCCAGGATGGCGACGTGCTCCAGCACGTCCTCCATGGGGTCGTCGATCTGGCCGATCGACACCAGCGCCACCCGGTGGCCCTGGTCCGGACCGCTGTGAGTCTCGTCGGCGTGGGCGACGCCGGGCACGGCGAGGACCGCCGCCGCCAAGGCACCCATGACGATAAACCTGCGGATGTTCATATGAGCCGTCCCTCGCCTCGCCGAATCATGTGACTGCCTGCGACCTGTTTATCCACCCGAGCGGCGGAAAGGTCACGCATGATCACACGAATCAGTTGTGGCTGTGGAGGACGTCGTTGAGCCCGCCCCACACCGCGTTGTTCGGCCGGGCCTCGACGGTGCCGGTGACCGAGTTGCGGCGGAAGAGGATGTTCGAGGCGCCGGAGAGCTCGCGAGCCTTGACGATCTGCCCGTCGGGCATCGTGATGCGCGTCCCGGCGGTGATGTAGAGGCCGGCCTCGACGACGCACTCGTCACCGAGCGCGATGCCGACGCCCGCTTCGGCGCCGATCAGGCAGCGCTCGCCGACGGAGATGATGACGTTGCCGCCGCCGGAGAGGGTCCCCATGGTGGAGGCGCCGCCGCCGATGTCGCTGCCGTCGCCGATGACGACGCCCGCGGAGATGCGACCCTCGACCATCGACGTGCCGAGCGTTCCGGCGTTGAAGTTGACGAAGCCCTCGTGCATGACGGTCGTTCCGGCGGCGAGGTGCGCGCCGAGCCGGACGCGGTCGGCGTCGGCGATGCGGACGCCCTTGGGCACGACGTAGTCCGTCATGCGCGGGAACTTGTCGACGCTGGTCACCTGGAGGTGCAGGCCCTCGGCGCGGGCGTTCAGCCGGACCTTCTCGACGTCGTCGACGGCGACCGGACCGAGGGACGTCCAGGCGACGTTGGCGAGCAACCCGAAGACGCCGTCCAGGCTCTGCCCGTGCGGCTTGACGAGCCGGTGGCTGAGCAGGTGCAGGCGCAGGTAGGCGTCGTGGGCGTCCAGCGGCTTCTCGTCGAGCGAGGCGATGACGGTGCGGACGGCGACGATCTCGACACCGCGCCGGGCGTCGACGCCGAGGGCCTTGGCGGCGCCGTCACCGAGGAGGTTGACCGCCTGGTCGGGGGTGAGGCGCTCGGTTCCCGCGGGCCCCGGCTCGGCGACGAGCTCGGGGGCCGGGAACCAGGTGTCGAGAACGGTGCCGTCACCGGCGATGGTGGCGAGACCGGCGGCGACGGCGCCGGTGGTACGAGGTGCAGAAGTCATGCCAGAAACCTAACCGGCGCCCCGCCACCCGGGCGAACCGGTCTCACCTCCCGGTCGCCGGTCGCCCCGCCGAACCCCGGCGCCACCCCCCGGCCGCGGTCGCCCGCCCCGCACCCCCGTGCCGGGGCGGGCGACGCGGGACGGGTCAGGGGCGTGTGCCGGACTTGTCCACTACGGCGGTCTTCTCCACCGCGGTGACCTGGATCAGGGTGTCCTTCGTCGTCACCTTGGAGTCGATCATGCCGCCCGCGAGCAGCAGCGTCCGTTCGCCGAGGAACTCGTAGGTCTCCGGGTCCAGGAGCAGTTCGTCGCGCCGGTGGGTGTCCTGGGTGAACTCGTTGTCGTCCGACCAGTGCACGGCGATCGCGGGCCTGCCCAGGGCGTCTTCGGCCGGCTCCTGGCGGACCGTGACGCCGGGGATCATCCGGAGCGTTCGGAAGAGCGACAGGCGGACCTTCGGCGGAATGGCGTCCAGTTCGGTGAAGGCGAACCTGATCCGCCGGTAGTCGGCGATGTCCAGCGCGGCCGGGTCGCCCTTGGGCATCGTGATGATGTCGCGCAGCGCCCGCATCAGTTCGAGCGGCTCGTTCGGCATTCTCGCGAGCTTGGCCCGGGTGTCTTTCGGCGCACCCAATGGCGACGTGCCGACGACGGATTCCATTCCTCCCGCGGGCAGCGCCTTTCGCGTCTTTCCGCTTCCGTACTGTGTCCAGGTCTCGGCGGCGTGCGTCCAGTACGGCTTCCAGCCGGGCCCCTTCTCTGTCACGGGGTTGTTGTCGTCGCGGAAGTTCAGCGTCGACTGCCGGGTGAGCACCTTCCGGTAGAGCCACTGCCCGTCGCGCGGTTCGGGAGGTGTGGCGTACTCGGCCTTCACCCGTGGCCCGTCGGACGGCGGCACGACGTGGGTCACGAGCACCGCGGCGACCACGACGCCCGACACCGCGCCGGCCACCGCGAGGAGCCATCCGCCCCGGAGGCGGCGGCGGGGGCGGCCGATCTCGTCGAGGAGGCGTTGGCGGCCGGGGGCGAGGCGGGCGCGATCGGCGTCGGGGGCGTCCGCGCGGAAGTCCTGAAGCGTCCGCATCTCATCCATGGGTGACCTCCGGGGCGAAGTCGTGTACGAGGGTGGGGTCACTGTCGCCGAGCGCGGCCCGTACCTTCCGGCGCGCCCGGTTGAGCCGTGAGCGGACGGTGCCGACCGGTATGGAGAGCGCCTCGGCGACTTCCTGGTACGTCAGGTCCGCCCAGGCGACCAGCAGCAGCACGTGCCGGTCGCCGCCCGAGAGGGACGCGAGCGCTCCGGCCAGGGGCCCGTGGGCGGCCTGGGCGGTGACCCGGTCGTCGGCGTGGTCGACCCAGGACTCGGCGACCGGGTCGCGCCCGGTACGGGCCAGCGCGTGGAGCGCGCGGACCTCGGTGCGGCGCTGCTTGCCGATCAGGTTGGCGGCGATGCCGTACAGCCAGGGGCGGGCGTTGGCGCGCCCCTGGTCGTAACGGGCTCGGGCGCGGAACGCGGCGAGGAACGTGTCGGCCGTGATGTCGTCGGCGGCCGCGTCCCCGAGACGCCGGGTGGCGTACCGGTGGATGTCGGCGGCGTACCGGTTGTACAGCTCGGCGAAGGCCTCGGGGCGGTCCAGCGATTGGGCTATGACGGTCGCGTCGTCGCCCGGTGGGCCGTTCACGGGGTCTCCGTCTCTGGCGGGTGTGGTCACACCCTCTGTTCCCCGCAGGGCCCGGCCGGGTTCACGCGAGCAGCCGGCCCAGCATCTCGCGCGCGTACTCCTCGTCGTACGCCGCGTCCGTCAGCAGCACCTGGAGGCAGATGCCGTCCATCAGGGCGACGAGCGCGCGGGCGGTGGCCGGGTCCGTCCTGGCCGACAGGGCGGTCGCCACGTCGTCCGTCCACTCGGCGGCCACCGGCCGGAGCGCCGGGCGCCGGAGGGCGGCGAGGTACAGCTCGTACTCCAGCTCCACGCCGGTGCGCTCGCCGCCCAGCCACTGCCCCATCAGGCGGGCGAGTTCCGCCGCGAGATCGGTGCCGGGGTCGCTGAGCGCCTCGCTCTCCCCGACGGCCGCGGCGAAGCCCTCGCCCGCCTGGCGCAGTGCGGCGACCAGGAGCTCGTCGAGGGAGGCGAAGTGGTACGTCGTGGAGCCGAGCGGCACGTCCGCCTCCGCCGCCACCGTGCGGTGGCTCAGGCCCGCGATGCCGCCGCGCCCAACGACCCGGATCGCCGCGTCGATGATGCGGCGGCGCCGGTCAGGATCGTACCGGCGCCGTGCCATCAGTGCGCCCCGCCGAGGTTGAGGACGACCACACCGACGACGATCAGCGCGATGCCGACGAGTTTCACCGGGCCGGCCGGCTCGTGCATGAACAGCATTCCGATCGCGGCGACGGCCGCGGTGCCGACGCCGGCCCAGATGGCGTACGCGCTGCTCATGGAGAGGGTCTTGAGTGTCTGCGCGAGCAGGCCGAAGGCGAGCAGATAGCCGGCGACGGTGAGCAGCGAGGGCCACAGCCGGGTGAAACCCTCGCTGTACTTCATGGCCGTCGTACCGGCCACCTCCGCCGCGATCGCCGCGGCGAGCAGTCCGTATCCCATGTGTACGAGCGTACATATCCGCCGGGTGGCGTGTCCGCCACGGGGAGGCTCGGCTTCGCCCCGGCCGCCTCTGCCGGGCGTCCGTCGCCGCGCCGCTCCTCGCACCCGGTACGGGGCGCCCGGCGGCGGACGTCCGGCATCACCCCGCCGGCCGCGCTCACGGCGGCCGTGGTCCTCCTCTCCGGTACGGGGAGGAGGACCGGGCCCGCCCGGAAGCGGGCCGGCTCCGCACGGCACGGGTGCCGGCAGGAGGAGACGGCCATGCCCTCCCCCTGCTCGAAGAGCTCGGGGGAGGGCATGGCCGTCTTACGCGGTACGGGGAGTCCCGGCGCGGGTGACCTCAGACGTTGAAGCCGAGCGCGCGCAGCTGCTCGCGACCGTCGTCCGTGATCTTGTCCGGGCCCCACGGCGGCATCCAGACCCAGTTGATCTTCAGCTCGTTGACGATGCCGTCCGTCGCGGCCTTCGCCTGGTCCTCGATCACGTCGGTCAGCGGGCAGGCCGCCGACGTCAGCGTCATGTCCAGCGTCGCGATGTTGGAGTCGTCGATGTGGATGCCGTAGATGAGGCCGAGGTTGACGACGTCGATGCCCAGCTCGGGGTCGACGACGTCGTACAGCGCCTCGCGGACCTCCTCCTCGGACGCCGGCTTCATCTGGGCCGTCTGGTTCTCGCTCATGCCGTCTTCCTCTCCGCGCCGTCACCCATCGCCTGGGCCGTCGCGTCCTTCCAGGCCATCCAGCTCAGCAGGGCGCACTTGACCCGGGCCGGGTACTTGGAGACGCCGGCGAACGCGACCGCGTCCTCCAGCACCTCCTCCATCGCGTCGTCGGGCTCGATCCTGCCCTTGGACTGCATCAGCTCCAGGAACGTGGCCTGGATCTGCTGCGCCTCGGCGAGTTCCTTGCCGACGAGGAGTTCATTCAGGACGGAGGCGGACGCCTGGCTGATCGAACAGCCCTGACCCTCGTACGACACGTCCGCGATCCGCGATCCGTCGTACTTCACGCGCAGCGTGATCTCGTCGCCGCACGTCGGGTTGACGTGGTGCACCTCGGCGTCGCCGTCCCGCAAGCCCCGCCCGTGGGGGTGCTTGTAGTGATCCAGGATGACGTCCTGGTACATCGAATCCAGCTTCACACCCGCTCCTAGCCGAAGAAGTTCCGGACGTGCTCCAGACCCTCGACCAGGGCGTCGACCTCGGCCGGAGTGGAGTACAGATAGAACGACGCCCGCGTGGTCGCAGGAATTCCGTACCGGAGGCAGACCGGCCGTGCGCAGTGGTGGCCGACCCGGACGGCGATGCCCTGTTCGTCGAGGACCTGGCCCACGTCGTGCGGGTGGATGTCGCCGAGGACGAAGGAGATCGCCGCGCCGCGGTCCTCGGCCGTCACCGGGCCGATGATCCGCAGGCCCGGGACCTCCTGGAGACGGCGGACCGCGTACTCGGTGATCGCGTGCTCGTGGCGCGCGATGTTCTCCATGCCGATCGAGGTGAGGTAGTCCACCGCCGCGCCGAGGCCGACGGCCTGCGCGATCGGGGGCGTACCCGCCTCGAACTTGTGCGGTGCCGGGGCGTACGTCGACGAGCTCATCGAAACGGTCTCGATCATCTCGCCGCCACCGAGGAACGGCGGGAGGTCCTCCAGCAGCTCCTGGCGGCCCCACAGCACGCCGATGCCGGTCGGGCCGCACATCTTGTGGCCGGTGAAGGCGACGAAGTCGGCCTGGAGGGCCTGCACGTCCAGCGGCATGTGGGGGGCGGCCTGCGAGGCGTCGATCAGCACCAGGGCGCCGACGTCCTGGGCGCGGCGGACTATCGCCTCGACCGGGTTGACGGTGCCCATGATGTTGGAGACCAGCGTGAAGGAGACGATCTTCGTCTTCTCGGTGATGATCTCGTCGATCTTCGACAGGTCGAGGCGGCCGTCGTCGGTGAGACCGAACCACTTCAGCTTCGCGCCGGTGCGCTGCGACAGCAGCTGCCACGGAACGATGTTGGAGTGGTGCTCCATCTCCGTGATGACGATCTCGGTGTCCTGGTCGACCCGGTAGGGCTCGTCGGCCCAGCCCAGCATGTTGGCGACGAGGTTGAGCGACTCCGAGGCGTTCTTGGTGAAGATCACCTCGTCCCGGCTGGGCGCGTTGATGAAGGCGGCGACCTTGTCACGCGCCCCCTCGTACAGCGCCGTGGCCTCCTCGGCCAGCACATGCACGCCGCGGTGCACATTGGCGTTGTGCCGCTCGTAGTACTCGCTGACCGCGTCGATGACCTGGCGCGGCGTCTGCGAGGTCGCCGCGTTGTCCAGGTACACGAGCTTCTTGCCGTCGTGGAGCACCCGGTCGAGGATCGGGAAGTCCTTGCGGAGCGCCTCGGTGTCGAGGAGGCCCGGCAGCTGTGTCACGCGGATACGCCACCCTTCGTGTAGGACTCGTAGCCCTCGTTCTCCAGCTTGTCGGCGAGCTCGGGGCCGCCCGACTCGACGATCCGGCCGGCGGAGAAGACGTGGACGAAGTCCGGCTTGATGTAACGCAGGATGCGGGTGTAGTGCGTGATCAGCATGGTGCCGACCTCGCCGCTCTCGCGGACGCGGTTGACACCCTCGGAGACGATGCGCAGCGCGTCGACGTCCAGACCGGAGTCGGTCTCGTCGAGGATCGCGACCTTCGGCTTGAGCAGCTCCAGCTGGAGGATCTCGTGGCGCTTCTTCTCACCGCCGGAGAAGCCCTCGTTGACGTTCCGCTCGGCGAAGGCGGGGTCCATGTTGAGGCGCTGCATGGCCTCCTTGACCTCCTTCACCCAGGTGCGCAGCTTGGGGGCCTCGCCGCGGATGGCAGTGGCGGAGGTGCGCAGGAAGTTGCTCACCGAGACGCCGGGGACCTCCACCGGGTACTGCATGGCGAGGAAGAGGCCGGCGCGGGCGCGCTCGTCGACGGACATCTCCAGGACGTCCTCGCCGTCGAGGGTGACGGTGCCGCTGGTGATCGTGTACTTGGGGTGACCGGCCAGCGAGTAGGCGAGCGTCGACTTGCCGGAGCCGTTGGGGCCCATGATGGCGTGGGTCTCGCCCTGCTTCACGGTCAGGTCGACGCCCTTGAGGATCTCCTTCGTGGCGTTGTCGGCCTCGACGGAGACGTGCAGGTCGCGGATTTCAAGCGTTGCCATGGGTGACTCAGGACTCCTGGGTGACGGAGACGAGCACATCGTCCCCTTCGATCTTTACGGGGTATACGGGGACGGGGCGCGTCGCGGGAAGGCCGGACGGCTTGCCGGTACGGAGGTCGAAGGCGGACCCGTGCAGCCAGCACTCGATCTGGCAGTCCTCGACCTCGCCCTCCGACAGCGAGACGTTCGCGTGCGAGCAGATGTCGTGGATCGCGAACACCTCGCCCTCGGTCCGGACGAGGGAGACGGGCGTGCCGTCGAGTTCCACCCGCTTGGGGGTGTCCTCCTCCAGCTCGCTCAGCCCACAGGCTCGGACGAAGGGCATCAGACCGACGCCTCCAGCTCGGCCTCGATCTTGGCCATGAGGCGCTCCTCGACGTCGGGCAGCCCGATCTGCTGGACCAGCTCGGCGAAGAAGCCGCGGACGACGAGGCGGCGGGCCTCGATCTCCGGGATGCCGCGCGCCATCAGGTAGAAGAGCTGCTCGTCGTCGAAGCGACCGGTGGCCGAGGCGTGACCGGCGCCGGCGATCTCGCCGGTCTCGATCTCCAGGTTCGGCACCGAGTCGACGCGGGCGCCGTCGGTGAGAACCAGGTTGCGGTTCATCTCGTACGTGTCGGTGCCCTCGGCCGCGGCCTGGATGAGCACGTCACCGATCCACACGGCGTGGGCGTCCTCGCCCTGGAGCGCGCCCTTGTAGGCGACGTTCGACTTGCAGTGCGGGGTGTTGTGGTCGACGAGGAGGCGGTGCTCCTGGTGCTGGCCCTTCTCCGTGAAGTACAGGCCGAACAGCTCGGCCTCGCCGCCGGACGCGGCGTACGTCACGCGCGGGTGGAGGCGGACGACGTCACCGCCGAAGGTGACGACGACCGACTTGAAGGAGGCGTCCCGGCCGATCAGCGCGTTGTGCTGGGCGACGTGGACGGCCTTCTCGTCCCAGTCCTGGATGGAGACGACGGTGAGCTTGGCGCCGTCGCCGAGGACGTAGTCGACGTTGGCCGCGAGGACCGCGTCACCGGTGTGGTCGAGGACCACGACGGCCTCGGCGAACGCACCCAGCTCGACGACCTGGTGGCCGAAGGCGGTGCCGCCCTCGCCGTGCACGGCGATCCGGATCGGCTCGGTGAGCACGGTCTCCTTGGGCACGGTGACGACCGAGGCCTTCTCGAAGGCGGAGTACGCCTGGGCGGCGACCCGGTCCACCGGAGTTCCGGCCTTGCCGAGCCGCGCGTCGTCACGGCCGACGGTCTCGACGGTGACGCCCTCGGGCGCCTCCACCTCGACGCGCACACCGTCACCGGTGGCGATCGCGGTGCCGTCGTGCAGGCCGCGCAGCCGCTCCAGCGGCGTGAACCGCCACTCCTCCTCACGGCCGTGCGGGACGGGGAAGTCCGCGACGTCGAAGGACGGGGGGGCGCTCATGCGCGTCGCGACGGTGGACTCGGCGGCCACCGCGATGGAGCCGGCGGTGGTGGAGCCCGCCGGGAGATTCTGAGCCTCAGCCATGGCTGTCGGTCTGCTCGCTTTCTGCGTTCGGTGCGGTCGCTGCCCGTGGGGCGGGGCCGGCCGGGGCCGGTCGCCCCTCGGGCGGCTCACCGGGCTCACACCGGGTGAGCCCGGGGACGTGATCGATACGGCCGGGGGGTCAGCCCACCGCGCCTTCCATCTGCAGCTCGATCAGCCGGTTGAGCTCGAGGGCGTACTCCATGGGCAGCTCCTTGGCGATCGGCTCGACGAAGCCGCGCACGATCATCGCCATCGCCTCGTCCTCCGACAGGCCGCGGCTCATCAGGTAGAAGAGCTGGTCCTCGGAGACCTTGGAGACGGTCGCCTCGTGGCCCATGGACACGTCGTCCTCACGGACGTCGACGTACGGGTACGTGTCGGAGCGGGAGATCGTGTCGACGAGCAGGGCGTCGCACAGGACGTTCGACTTGGAGCCCGGGGCGCCCTCGCCGATCTCGATGAGACCGCGGTAGGAGGTGCGGCCGCCGCCTCGCGCCACCGACTTGGAGACGATGTTGGAGGAGGTGTTGGGAGCCATGTGGACCATCTTGGCGCCGGCGTCCTGGTGCTGACCCTCGCCCGCGAAGGCGATGGACAGGGTCTCACCCTTGGCGTGCTCGCCCATCAGGTAGACGGCCGGGTACTTCATCGTCACCTTGGAGCCGATGTTGCCGTCGACCCACTCCATGGTCGCGCCCTCGTAGGCCACGGCACGCTTGGTGACCAGGTTGTAGACGTTGTTCGACCAGTTCTGGATCGTCGTGTAGCGGCAGCGGGCGCCCTTCTTCACGATGATCTCGACCACCGCGGAGTGGAGGGAGTCCGAGGAGTAGATCGGGGCGGTGCAGCCCTCGACGTAGTGGACGTAGGCGTCCTCGTCGACGATGATCAGCGTCCGCTCGAACTGGCCCATGTTCTCCGTGTTGATACGGAAGTAGGCCTGCAGCGGGATCTCGACGTGCACGCCCTTGGGGACGTAGATGAACGAGCCGCCGGACCACACCGCCGTGTTCAGCGACGCGAACTTGTTGTCGCCGACCGGGATGACCGTGCCGAAGTACTCCTGGAAGAGCTCAGGGTGCTCCTTGAGCGCGGTGTCGGTGTCGAGGAAGATGACGCCCTGCTCCTCCAGGTCCTCGCGGATCTGGTGGTAGACGACCTCGGACTCGTACTGGGCCGCGACACCGGCGACGAGGCGCTGCTTCTCCGCCTCGGGGATGCCGAGCTTGTCGTAGGTGTTCTTGATGTCCTCGGGCAGGTCCTCCCAGGAGGCCGCCTGCTTCTCCGTGGAGCGGACGAAGTACTTGATGTTGTCGAAGTCGATGCCCGACAGGTCGGAGCCCCAGTTCGGCATGGGCTTCTTGTCGAAGAGGCGCAGACCCTTCAGCCGCAGCTTCAGCATCCACTCCGGCTCGTTCTTCTTCCCGGAGATGTCGCGGACGACGTCCTCCGAGAGACCGCGCTTGGCGGCGGCACCGGCCGCGTCCGAGTCGGCCCAGCCGTACTCGTACCGACCCAGGCCCTCGAGCTCGGGGTGGCTGATCTCGGTGGTCATGCGGGGTTCCTCCCGGCCGTGCTTGCAGATGCAGATGCGGATGGTGTGGTGTGCGGGATGTACGTCGTGCAGACCCCGTCGCCGTGGGCGATGGTCGCCAGTCTCTGCACGTGGGTTCCGAGCAGACGGCTGAAGATCTCCGTCTCAGCCTCGCACAGCTGCGGGTACTGCTCGGCGACGTGGGCCACCGGGCAGTGGTGCTGGCAGAGCTGCTGTCCGACCGGCGCGTTGCGCGCCGTGGCAGCGTACCCGTCCGCGCTCAGGGCCCTGGCGAGCGCCTCGGCGCGCTCCTCGGGCGGCGCCGCCTCGACCGCCTCGCGGTAGGCCTCCGCCTGGGACTCGATCCGGTCCCGGGCGAACGCGGCGACGGCGGCTTCGCCGCCCGCGTTCCGCTCGATCCAACGCAGGGCGTCGACGGCGAGCGAGTCGTAGGACTGGTCGAAGGCGTCCCTGCCGCAGTCGGTCAGGGCGAACACCTTGGCCGGGCGGCCACGGGTGCGGGCGCCGTAGACGCGCTGCTCGCGGGGGGTGACGACGTCGTCGGCCACCAGGGCGTCGAGGTGGCGGCGGACGGCGGCCTGCGTCAGGCCGAGCCGCTTGGCGAGCTCGGCCACGGTGGACGGGCCGTGGTCCAGGATGGACCGCGCGACCCGGTTGCGCGTGGAGCGCTCCCCGGTCGCGAGTTCCTCCGCTGGAGCCGCGGGAGCCTCACCGACGTTTTTCACAACGCCATTGTTGCGTAATTCCTCAGAGCCTGACAAGCGACGTCCCGACGGGTGGACGGTGCCGTACATCACTAAGGGAAACCTAACCTGACCTGCGGAAACGATCAGCGTTCCGAACGCGGCCGCTCTCCGACCACCTGCCTGACCTGCCCGTTTTGCCCGATCGCGGTCATGAGCACCCCCGGCGGCAGGGCGGGCGCAGCCGTCCGGCGGGGTCCGCGCCCGGGCCCGGCCCCGTTCCCCGCCCCACCCGCCGGACGGGGTACCCCGCCCCGCTCTCTAGACTTCGTTGCCATGCGATACGAGTCCGTCGTCCAGGTCCGTGGCCTGGTCAAGCGGTACGGGACCAAGACCGCGGTGAACGGCCTCGACCTCGACGTCCGGGCGGGCACCGTCACCGCCGTCCTCGGACCCAACGGGGCCGGCAAGACCACCACCGTGGAGACCTGCGAGGGCTACCGCCGCGCCGACGCCGGCACCGTCCGCGTCCTCGGCCTCGACCCGGTCGCCGACGCCGCCCGCCTGAGGCCCCGCGTCGGGGTGATGCTCCAGTCCGGCGGCGTCTACTCCGGCGCCCGCGCCGACGAGATGCTCACCCACATGGCGAGACTCCACGCCCACCCCCTGGACGTGGACGCGCTGGTCGAGCGCCTCGGCCTCGGGTCCTGCGGCCGGACCACCTACCGGCGGCTCTCCGGCGGCCAGCAGCAGCGTCTGGCCCTCGCCATGGCCGTCGTCGGGCGCCCCGAGCTGGTCTTCCTGGACGAGCCGACCGCCGGCCTCGACCCGCAGGCCCGCCGCTCCACCTGGGAGCTGATCCGCGAACTGCGCGCCGACGGCGTCACCACCGTCCTGACCACCCACTTCATGGACGAGGCCGAGGAGCTCGCCGACGACGTCGCCATCATCGACGCCGGCCGGGTCGCCGCCCAGGGCAGCCCCGAGGAGCTGTGCCGCGGCGGCGCCGAGAACACCCTCCGCTTCACCGGCCGCCCCGGCCTCGACCTCGGCTCGCTGCTGAAGGCGCTGCCGGACGGCACCGCGGCCGCCGAGCTCACGCCGGGCGCGTACCGCATCAGCGGCACGGTCGACCCGCAGCTGCTCGCCACGGTCACCACCTGGTGCGCGCAGCACGGGGTGATGCCCGACGGCATCGCGGTCGAACGGCACACCCTCGAAGACGTCTTCCTGGAACTGACCGGCAAGGAGCTGCGTTCATGAGCGCCGGGACCTACACCCCCCGGCCCGGTGCGGCGCCGATCGGGCGGATGATCGCCGCGCAGGCCGCCTTCGAGACGAGGATGCTGCTGCGCAATGGGGAGCAGTTGCTGCTCACCGTGATCATCCCGTCGCTGCTGCTGGTGCTGTTCTCGACGGTCGACATCGTGGACACGGGCAGCGGCGAGGCCGTGGACTTCCTGGCCCCCGGCGTCCTCGCGCTCGCCGTGATGTCCACCGCCTTCACCGGACAGGCCATCGGGACCGGCTTCGAGCGGCGGTACGGGGTGCTCAAGCGCCTCGGCGCGTCTCCGCTGCCGCGCTGGGCGCTGATGACGGCAAAGACGCTCTCGGTGCTCGTCACCGAGGTGCTCCAGGTCGCACTGCTGACGGTGATCGCCCTGGCGCTGGGCTGGTCGCCGCGGGGCAACCCGTTCGCCGTGTTCCTGCTCCTGCTGCTCGGTACGGCGGCCTTCTCCGGGCTCGGCCTGCTGATGGCGGGCACGCTGAGGGCCGAGGCGACGCTGGCCGCCGCGAACCTGGTGTTCCTGCTGCTCCTGGTGGGCGGCGGGGTGGTCGTGCCGCTGGAGAAGTTCCCCGGCGAGGCACGCGCGGTGCTGGAGCTGCTGCCGATCTCGGCCCTGTCGGACGGGTTGCGGGACGTGCTCCAGGACGGGGCGTCGATGCCGTGGGGCGCGGCGGCGATCCTGGCGGTGTGGGCGGTGCTCGGGCTCGGCGCGGCCGCGAGGTTCTTCCGCTGGGAGTGACCCTCGTGAACGCATGCACAAGCGCCCGCCTACGATGGAGTCCGTGTTGACCCCCCTCGCCTATATCGCCCAGCGCTGGACACCCTCCCCCAAGACGGTCCGGCGCGCCGCGCTCTCCGCCGTCGTCATGACCGTCGTCATCATCGTGACGGGAGGCGCGGTCCGGCTGACCGGCTCCGGCCTCGGCTGCGACACCTGGCCCAAGTGCACGGACGACAGCCTGTTCACCACGTCCGAGCAGGGCATCCACGGCGCCATCGAGTTCGGCAACCGGATGCTGACGTACGTGGTGTCCGCGGCCGTCGGCTGGGTCATCGTCGCGGCCCGCTCGGCCAAGCCGTGGCGACGGGAGCTGAGCCGGCTGGGCTGGCTGCAGTTCTGGATCGTGGTGCTCAACGCCGTCATCGGCGGCATCACGGTACGGCTGGAGCTCAACCCGTGGACCGTCGCCGTCCACTTCCTCGCCGCCAACGCCCTGCTGACGGTGACCACGCTCACCTGGGTGCGCGCCGGGGAGGGCGACGGCGCGGCCCGCCCGCGGGTGCCGGGGCCGGTACGGAAGCTCGGCTGGGCGCTGGTGGTCGTGGCGGGTCTGCTCGTCGCGGCGGGTACGACGGTGACGGGCTCCGGCGAGCACGCGGGTGACAGCAGCGACGTACCGCGTATGCCGTTCGACTACGCCTCGGTGGCCCAGGTCCACGCGCTGTTCGCCTGGGCGGTGTGCGCGCTGGCGCTGGCCGTGTTCTTCGCGCTCCGCGTGGTGGACGCCCCCGACGACGTCCGGGCGCGCGCCCGTGACCTGCTGGTGGTGCTGGTGGCGCAGGGCGGGATCGGGTACGTGCAGTACTTCACCGGTGTGCCGGAGGTCCTGGTGGGCCTGCACATGCTGGGCTCGTCGCTGATGTGGGTCGCGGTGCTGCGCCTGGCGCTGAGCCTGCGCGAGCGGCCGGTCGAGGCACCTGCCGCCGGGATCCCCGCGCAGGCGCCGGACGCGGCGCTGAGCCCCACCGCCTGACCGGGCGCCTGCCGCCTAGCCGGGCCGCCGCCTGACCCGGCCCGCCGCCTGACCGGGCGCCCGGGGCCCCGGCGCCTAACCGAGCCGGTACACCCGACGGGCGTTGCCCGACGCGATCATGTGGGCGACCCGCTGGGCGTCGCGGCCGGACCACGCGCCGTCCCGGACCCAGTCGGCCAGCACCCGGGTGAGCGCCTCGCGGAACACCCGCGCGCCCACCACGTGCAGCTCGGGCAGCCCCCGCGCGCCGCTGGAGAACAGCAGCTTGCCGAACGGCGCCAGCTCGAGGGTCTCCGCCAGCACGGCCGCCGCCCGTGCGCCCGTCCGCGCGAGCGCCGGTCCCAGATCGGCGTACACGTGCGGGAACACGCTCGTCAGGTGCGCGGCCTGCCGGTGGTACGGGTAGCCGTGGAGCAGCACCAGGTCGGTGCCGAGCCCGGCGGTGGCCGCCGCGAACTCACCGAGCGTCATGGGGTCCTCGTCGCCCACGTGCAGCTGGAGGGGCCGCCCGGACGAGACGGCGATCCACAGCAGGTGCCGCAGCAGGACCGGGTCGGTGAGCGCCCCGCCGACGCGGCGGCCGGCCAGCCAGCGCCCCGCCGCGCCCCGCACCTCGCCGGGCCCGGGGGGCGCGGGCGCGAGGGCGAGCCCGTGCCGTACCGCCGCGACGGAGGTGAAGGCGACGGCGGACAGGGCCGCCCCGTGGACCGCCTCGGCGAGGTTGGCGAGCAGGGCGTCCACGGTGCCGGACGTGTCGGCGACCTGCTCCGCGAGGAGCTCCAGCCGGACGATCTCGTGGGCCCGGGCATCGCCGGCGGCGGCGATCTCGACCGGTCCGGTGAGGTCGCCGGGCGGGCCGGTCTCCACCAGGTAGGTGGAGATCCCGGTGGCGCGGAGCAGCCGGCGCCCCGATTCCAGGACGCCGAGCTCGCGGCGGCGGGCCAGGTAGAGCGCGGGCGGGCAGTGCGGTTCCAGCCCGAGCAGGGGCGGGCACCAGCGCCGTACGGCGAAGCCGGTCTGGGTGTCGAAGAAGGTGGTGCCGGCCGCGGGCGGACCGGCGGACCGGCCGAGCAGGGTCTCGAAGGTGCCGAGGCCCAGCTCGGTGCGGAGCACCCCGTGGCAGTACTGGTCCACCAGCGTCGGGGTGTCGATCATTGCGGGGGCTCCCTGCGATGGCTGAACCGTCACAGGTCCTAACGGGTGAACCCCGCCCAAGGTGTTGCCTCAGTCGTTCGAGGGGCCGCCGACCTGGATGCCCGCCATGCGGGTCCACTCGTACGGGCCGGTGCGGACCTTCGCCGCGAAGTCGCCGTCGAAGGACTCGTGGAGGGTGATGCCCGCCTTCTCGGCGGCGCTCCTCGCGACCTCGTGGGTGGGCGCGACGAGGTCGCCCCAGCCGCCGTCCTCACCGACGAGCACGATCCGGGTGCCCATCTGGCCGAGGTAGGCGAGCTGGCCCTCGGCGCCGCCGTGCTCCTTGGAGAACGTCTGGATCCGCTTGGCGAGCTTCGCGGCCGTGCGCTCGGCCCTGGCCTCCGCCTGCTTGGTGTCGCCCTGCTTGGTGTCTGCCATGGACAGGATGCTACTCGCGGGTAGATCGACTGGCGACGGGCGGGCCACGTGGCCTTGACCACGCGGCCCGCCCGTCGGCGGAGCAGGGGGGCGGTTACCGCAGGAAGGGGTCCACCGCGACCGCCACGAACAGCAGCGACACATAGGTGATCGACCAGTGGAACAGCCGCATCTCCTTGAGCTTGCCGCCCGTCTCGCCCGCCTTGGCGCGGTTCTGCAGGGCGTGGGCCTCCCAGAGCCACCAGCCGCCGGTCACCAGCGCCACCACCGTGTAGAACCAGCCGGTGTAGCCGAGCGGCGTCAGCAGCAGGGAGACGGCGACCATCACCCAGCTGTAGAGGACGATCTGGCGGGCGACCACCTTGTTGGAGGCGACGACGGGCAGCATGGGGACGCCCACGCGCGCGTAGTCCTCCTTCACCTTCATCGACAGCGGCCAGTAGTGCGGCGGCGTCCAGAAGAAGATGACGAGGAAGAGCACGACGGCGGCCCAGGAGACCGAGTTCGTGACCGACGACCAGCCGATCAGGACCGGCATGCAGCCCGCGATGCCGCCCCACACGATGTTCTGCGCGGTGCGCCGCTTGAGGATCATCGTGTAGACGACGACGTAGAAGAGGAGCGCGCCCAGCGACAGCCAGGCGGACAGCCAGTTGACGAGCAGCCCGAACCAGAGCGTGGAGACGACGGCGAGGGTGAGCCCGAAGACCAGCCCCTCGCGCGGCGAGACCATGCCGGTGACCAGCGGCCGCTGCGACGTGCGGTCCATCAGGGCGTCGATGTCGCGGTCGATGTACATGTTCAGCGCGTTGGCGCCGCCGGCCGACAGGTAGCCGCCGAGGCAGGTGGCGAGCACCAGCCACAGATCGGGCACTCCCTGCTCGGCCAGGAACATCACGGGGACCGTGGTGATCAGGAGCAGCTCGATGATCCGCGGCTTGGTCAGTGCCACGAAGGCCTTGACGCGGGCCCCGAATGGCCGCTTCCCCGTGCTCCTGTCGAGCACACCCGCCGGACGGGATTCGACGGCCGTCACGCACACCCCTGACAGAGACATCCCAGCGAGTCGACTCCTGGGCGTGAAGGCCCGGTAAAGACTCGCGCGTACCACGCCACTCTAGACGTTGCCCATACCTCGCTCTTCGCGGGGGTGGGTCGTGTTGGAGAGGGCACCGCAAAGGGTGGTTTCCGCGCTCGGATGAGCGATCGGATGAGCGCCTCCGTATTCACTTGCCGAATGCCGTAGGGCCCAGTCAGGAGGCGGATCCCGGCCGATCCCGGCACTCTGGAATGACTCGAAAAAATGCACGTTCTCACGGGGGTAGGCTCGACAACGCCCGGTGCGATCCACGTCACCGGTATTCGACATGTGGAGAGGAGCCCTGACCCAGGGTGAGCACCAAGCCGACCACCACAGACCTCGAGTGGACCGAGCTGGACCAGCGGGCCGTCGACACCGCCCGCATCCTGGCCGCCGATGCCGTACAGAAGGTCGGCAACGGCCATCCCGGTACGGCCATGAGCCTGGCCCCGGCCGCGTACACCCTCTTCCAGAAGGTGATGCGGCACGACCCGGCGGACGCCGACTGGACCGGGCGCGACCGTTTCGTGCTGTCCGCCGGACACTCGTCCCTGACGCTGTACACGCAGCTCTACCTGGCCGGCTTCGGCCTGGAGCTGGACGACCTGAAGGCCTTCCGGACCTGGGGCTCGAAGACCCCGGGCCACCCGGAGTACGGCCACACGGTCGGCGTCGAGACGACCACCGGGCCGCTGGGCCAGGGTGTCGCCAACGCCGTGGGCATGGCCATGGCCGCCCGCTACGAGCGCGGTCTGTTCGACCCGGAGGCCGCCCCCGGCACCTCGCCGTTCGACCACTTCGTCTACTGCATCGCCGGTGACGGCTGCCTCCAGGAGGGCATCTCCGCGGAGGCGTCCTCGACGGCGGGCCACCAGAAGCTCGGCAACCTGGTCCTGCTGTGGGACGACAACCACATCTCGATCGAGGGCGACACCGAGACGGCCGTCTCCGAAGACACGATGAAGCGGTACGAGGCCTACGGCTGGCACGTCCAGCGCGTGGAGCCCAAGGAGAACGGCGACCTCGACCCCGAGGCCCTCTTCCGTGCCCTGGAGGCCGCCAAGGCCGAGACCTCGCGCCCGTCGTTCATCGCGATGCGTTCGATCATCGCCTGGCCCGCGCCGAACGCGCAGAACACCGAGGCCGCCCACGGCTCGGCGCTCGGCGACGAGGAGGTCGCGGCCACCAAGCGCGTCCTGGGCTTCGACCCCGAGAAGTCCTTCGAGGTCCCGGACGACGTCATCGGCCACACCCGCCAGGCCCTCGACCGAGGCCGTGAGGCCCGCGAGAAGTGGGAGAAGCAGTTCCAGGAGTGGCGCGCCGCCAACCCGGAGCGCGCCGCCGAGTTCGACCGTGTCGCCGCGGGCGAGCTGCCCGTCGGCTGGGAGGAGAAGCTCCCGGTCTTCGAGACCGGCAAGGGCGTCGCCACCCGTGCCGCCTCCGGCAAGGTGCTCCAGGCCCTGGGCGCGGTCATCCCGGAGCTGTGGGGCGGCTCCGCCGACCTGGCCGGCTCGAACAACACGACGATCGACAAGACGTCGTCGTTCCTCCCCGAGGGCAACCCGCTGCCGGAGGCCGACCCGTACGGCCGGACCATCCACTTCGGCATCCGTGAGCACGCCATGGCCGCGGAGATGAACGGCATCGCGCTGCACGGCAACACCCGCGTCTTCGGCGGCACCTTCCTGGTGTTCTCCGACTACATGCGCAACGCCGTCCGGCTCTCCGCGCTGATGCACCTGCCGGTGACGTACGTGTGGACGCACGACTCCATCGGCCTCGGTGAGGACGGCCCGACGCACCAGCCGGTCGAGCACCTGGCCTCGCTGCGCGCCATCCCGGGCCTGAACGTCGTCCGCCCGGCCGACGCCAACGAGACGGCGATCGCCTGGCGCGAGATCCTCCGGCGCTGGACCAAGGAGTTCGGCAAGGGCGCCCCGCACGGTCTGGCGCTCACCCGCCAGGGTGTGCCGACGTACGAGTGGAACGACGACGCCGCCCGCGGTGGCTATGTGCTGTTCGACGCCGAGGGCGGCGAGCCGCAGGTCGTGCTGATCGCCACGGGCTCCGAGGTACACCTGGCCGTCCAGGCGCGCGAGCAGCTCCAGGCCGACGGCGTCCCGGCCCGGGTCGTCTCGATGCCGTCCGTCGAATGGTTCGAGGAGCAGGACCAGGGGTACCGGGATGCGGTGCTGCCGCCTTCCGTGAAGGCACGCGTCGCGGTCGAGGCCGGGATCGGTCTGACCTGGCATCGGTACGTCGGTGACGCGGGTCGCATCGTCTCGCTGGAGCACTTCGGCGCTTCGGCCGACGGCAAGGTGCTCTTCCGCGAGTTCGGCTTCACCCCCGAGGCGGTCGCCGCGGCCGCCCGGGAATCCATCGAAGCCGCAGCACGCTGACGCCGGTACACGAACTAGTAGGAGATGCAATTCTCATGACAGACGCACTCAAGCGCCTCTCCGACGAAGGCGTCGCGATCTGGCTGGACGACCTGTCCCGCAAGCGGATCACGTCCGGCAACCTCGCCGAACTCATCGACCAGCAGCACGTGGTGGGTGTCACCACCAACCCCTCGATCTTCCAGAAGGCGATCTCGCAGGGCGACGGCTACGACGTCCAGCTGTCGGACCTGGCGGCCCGTGAAGTGACCGTCGAGGAAGCCATCCGCATGATCACGACGGCGGACGTGCGGGACGCCGCCGACATCCTGCGCCCGGTCTTCGACGCGACGCAGGGCCAGGACGGCCGGGTGTCGATCGAGGTCGACCCGCGTCTGGCGCACAACACCAAGGCGACGGTCGCCGAGGCGAAGCAGCTGGCGTGGCTGGTGGACCGGCCGAACACGCTCATCAAGATCCCGGCCACCGAGGCGGGCCTGCCGGCGATCGCCGAGGTCATCGGCCTGGGCATCAGCGTCAACGTCACGCTGATCTTCTCGCTGGAGCGCTACCGCCGGGTGATGGAGGCCTACCTCATCGGCCTGGAGAAGGCCAAGGAGCGCGGTCTGGACCTGTCGAAGATCTACTCGGTGGCGTCCTTCTTCGTGTCCCGCGTGGACACCGAGATCGACAAGCGGCTGGACGGCATCGGCACCGACGAGGCAAAGGCGCTGCGCGGCAAGGCCGCCCTCGCCAACGCCCGTCTGGCGTACGAGGCCTACGAGGAGGTCTTCTCCTCCGACCGCTGGGCGGCCCTGGACAAGGCGCAGGCCAACAGGCAGCGCCCGCTGTGGGCCTCGACGGGTGTCAAGGACCCGGCGTACAAGGACACGCTGTACGTCGACGAGCTGGTCGCGCCGGGCACGGTGAACACCATGCCGGAGGCCACCCTGGAGGCCACCGGCGACCACGGTGAGATCACCGGCAACACCATCGCGGGTACGTACGACCAGGCGCGCGCCGACCTCGCGGCTCTCGAGAAGCTCGGCATCGGCTACGACGAGGTCGTGCAGCTGCTGGAGGACGAGGGCGTCGACAAGTTCGAGGCGTCCTGGAACGACCTGCTCAAGTCGACCGAGGCGGAGCTCAAGCGCCTCGCCCCTTCGGAGGCGTAAACCTTGAACGCAGTTCATGGAGCGAATCCGCTCCGTGACGCCGCAGACCGACGGCTCCCGCGCATCGCGGGGCCGTCGGGCCTGGTGATCTTCGGCGTCACGGGCGATTTGTCCCGTAAAAAGCTGATGCCTGCCGTCTACGACCTCGCCAACCGCGGCCTCCTCCCGCCGGGTTTCTCGCTGATCGGGTTCGCCCGGCGCGAGTGGCAGGACGAGGACTTCGCCGACGAGGTGTACCAAGCCGTCAAGCAGCACGCGCGCACCCCCTTCCGTGAGGAGGTGTGGCAGCAGCTCAGCCAGGGAATGCGGTTCGTCCAGGGCGACTTCGACGACGACGAGGCGTTCGAGACCCTGAAGAAGACGATGGAGGAGCTGGACCAGGCGCAGGGCACCGGCGGCAACTTCGCTTTCTACCTCTCCGTGCCGCCCAAGTTCTTCCCCGTCGTCGTCCAGCAGCTGAAGAAGCACGGGCTGGCCGACGAGAAGGGCGACTGCTGGCGGCGCGCGGTCATCGAGAAGCCGTTCGGGCACGACCTGGCCTCCGCCAAGGACCTCAACGAGATCGTCCACGAGGTGTTCTCGCCCGACCAGGTCTTCCGCATCGACCACTACCTGGGCAAGGAAACCGTCCAGAACATCATGGCGCTGCGGTTCGCCAACACGCTCTTCGAGCCGATCTGGAACCGGTCGTACGTCGACCACGTGCAGATCACCATGGCCGAGGACATCGGCATCGGCGGCCGCGCCGGCTACTACGACGGCATCGGCGCCGCCCGTGACGTCATCCAGAACCACCTCCTCCAGCTGCTCGCGCTGACCGCGATGGAGGAGCCGGCCTCCTTCGACGCGGACGCGCTCGCGGCCGAGAAGACCAAGGTGCTGGGCGCGGTGAAGCTGCCCAAGGACCTCGGCAAGTCCACCGTGCGCGCGCAGTACGCCGCCGGGTGGCAGGGCGGTGCCAGGGCCGTCGGCTACCTGGAGGAGGACGGGATCGACCCGCAGTCGAAGACCGACACCTACGCCGCGATCAAGCTGGAGATCGACAACCGCCGCTGGGCGGGCGTCCCCTTCTACCTGCGCACCGGCAAGCGGCTCGGCCGCCGGGTCACCGAGATCGCGGTCGTCTTCCAGCGCGCCCCGCACTCCCCCTTCGACCACACGGCGACGGAGGAACTGGGGCAGAACGCTCTGGTCATCCGGGTCCAGCCGGACGAGGGAGTGACACTGCGGTTCGGCTCGAAGGTACCGGGCACCTCGATGGAGGTCCGGGACGTCTCGATGGACTTCGCGTACGGCGAGTCCTTCACCGAGTCCAGCCCCGAGGCGTACGAGCGGCTCATCCTCGACGTCCTGCTCGGTGACGCCAAC
This sequence comes from Streptomyces gobitricini, assembly GCF_039532985.1. NCBI lineage: Bacteria > Bacillati > Actinomycetota > Actinomycetes > Kitasatosporales > Streptomycetaceae > Streptomyces > Streptomyces gobitricini. The sequence goes on from NZ_BAAASR010000027.1 coordinate 155,810, forward strand.
CTCTTCCCGCGCACGGAGGAGGTCGAGCTGTCCTGGAGGATCCTCGACCCGATCGAGCAGTACTGGGACCGGCACGGCAAGCCCGCGCGGTACGAGTCCGGGACCTGGGGACCGGTCGAGGCGGACGAGATGCTCGCACGAGACGGACGGAGCTGGCGCCGGCCATGAAGACCGACCTTACGGACACCACATCCAGCAAGATCAACAAGGCGCTGGTGCTGGGGCGGCGCGCCATCGGGACACCGGCCATAGGCATGGTGCTCACCCTGGTCATCGTCACCGACGAGGAGAACGCCTACGACGCCCTGAAGGCGGCCAACGAGGCCTCCCGCGAGCACCCCTCGCGGACCCTGGTCGTCATCAAGCGCCCCTCCCGCTCGCCGCGTGACCGGGCCAACGCGCGCCTGGACGCCGAGGTTCGGCTGGGCGCGGACGCCTCCACCGGCGAGACGGTCGTGCTGCGGCTGTACGGCGAGGTCATCGACCACGCCCAGTCGGTCGTCCTGCCGCTGCTGCTGCCGGACGCCCCGGTGGTGGTCTGGTGGCCGGTGGCCGCGCCGACCGACCCGGCCAACGACCCGCTGGGCGCCCTCGGGCAGCGTCGCGTCACCGACTCGTACGCCTCCGAGCACCCGGTGCGCGAGCTCGCCGCCCGCGCGACGGCCTACACCCCGGGCGACACGGACCTGTCCTGGACCCGGATCACGCCGTGGCGTTCGATGCTGGCGGCGGCCCTGGACCAGGTCACGTGCGAGGTCACGTCGGCCGAGGTGGAGGGCGAGGAGTTCAACCCGAGCGTCGAGCTGCTGGCCATGTGGCTGGCGGACCGGCTGAAGATCCAGGTGAAGCGCGCGACGTCGTCCGGTCCCGGCCTGACGGCGGTACGGATGGAGACCAACTGCGGTCCCATCAAGCTGCACCGGCCGGACGCCTCGCTCGCCACGCTGTGCATCGAGGGGCAGCCGGACCGCGCGGTGGCGCTCAAGCGCCGTGAGACGTCCGAGCTGATCGCCGAGGAGCTGCGGCGACTCGACCCGGACGACACCTACGCGTCCGCGCTGCGGTACGGCGTGGAGCGGCTGGGCGCGGCGGCCCGGGCCGCCGAGGAGGGCGCGCCGAAGCCCGCCGAGGGGCCGGCCGGCGAGAAGCCCGCCGAGGAGCCCGCCGACGAGAAGCCCGCCGCGAAGGCCGCCGCGAAGAAGACCGCGGCCAAGTCGTCGGCCAAGAAGGCGGCGACCACATGAGCGCTCCCCAGCTCGTCGTCCACCGCGACAAGGAGCTGATGGCCCAGGCCGTGTCTGCCCGGCTGGTCACGACGGTCGTCGACGCGCAGGCCGCCCGGGGCTTCGCCTCGGTGGTCCTGACCGGTGGACGCAACGGCAACGGTCTGCTGGCCGCCCTGAGCTCGTCCCCCGCCCGGGACGCGATCGACTGGTCGCGCCTCGACCTGTGGTGGGGCGACGAGCGGTTCCTGCCGGAGGGGGACCCCGACCGGAACGACACCCAGGCCCGCGAGGCGCTGCTCGACAGCGTGCCGCTGAACCCGGCGCGGGTGCACACCATGCCGGTGGCGGGCGGTGCGTACGGCGACGACGCGGACGCCGCGGCCGCCGCGTACGCGAAGGAACTGGCCGCCGCCGCGGGGCCCGACGACGAGGGCCCCGTGCCGACGTTCGACGTCCTGATGCTGGGCGTCGGGCCGGACACGCACGTCGCCTCGCTCTTCCCGGAGCTCCCGGCGGTGCGGGAGGCCGAGCGCACGGTGGTGGGCGTGCACGACGCGCCCAAGCCGCCGCCGACCCGTGTCTCGCTGACCCTCCCGGCGATCCGGGCGGCACGCGAGGTGTGGCTGCTGGCTGCGGGCGAGGACAAGGCGCAGGCGGTGGCGATCGCCCTGTCGGGCGCGGGCGAGATGCAGGCCCCGGCGGCCGGCGCGTACGGCAGGTCGCGGACGCTGTGGCTGCTGGACCAGGCTGCGGCCGCGCGCCTGCCGGGGGCACTGGAGCCGCCGGCGGGCGCCTGACGGGCACTCAGGCCGTTGCGCCGGAGGCCCGGTTCACCCATGGGGTGGGCCGGGCCTCCGGCGTCGAGCGGGGTCAGAGGATGACCTGGTCCGCGTCCTTCTCCAGTGCGGCTGTCGCCGCGCGGCAGGCCCGGACGAACCGGTCGTACACCTCCGTCGTGCTGCCGGCCCGCCCCGCGCGGGTGTTGACCGAGAACATCGCCGCCCGCAGCTCGGTGGTGAGTTCCAGTTGCCCGCCCTTGGAGAGCATGGTGCGGTTGCAGGGGTTGTCCGGGTTGATACCGGCCAGGTCGCGGACCTCCGGGTCGTTGCCGTCGCGCCAGGCGATGCCCGCCTTGCCGAACTCCGCCTTCAGGAGGGTCTTGAACCGCTCGTTGAGTCCGCCGACGACCACGGCCTGCGGGTTGGCCGTCCCCGCCTGTGCCGCCGTGCAGCCGTGCAGGCTCAGGACGTTGAGGCTGCCGGCGGCCATGGACAGGGCGACGCGGTCGTCGTTGTTCTTGGCGGTGACGTGCAGTTCACGGTTGTTGGAGGAGCGCAGGCCCTCGAACATCCAGTAGTCGTGCACCCCGTACCCGTCCTGGAGCGGCGCGAGGGTGGCGGGGTGGTACCCGGCGATGCCGAGACACAGTTCGGAGGTGCCCATCTCTATGCCGCCGCCGTGCATGGCCATGATCGTGGTGCGGTTGTACGGGTATCTCTCCCCGAGGCTGGTGTCGAGGTACTCGTGCCGCTTGTAGCGGCGGGCGAACTCGGTGCCCTCCTTGCCGGCCAGCTTGGTGTAGAGGTCGGTGTTGGAGGTGTAGAGGTCGAACTCGTCGGTGGCGTAAGCCGGGGAGGCGGCCACTGCGCCCAGGAGCGGGCCGCTGACGGCTGCGGTGGCGAGGGCGGTGAGGACCGTGCGACGGCTGGCGTTTGTCATACCCTCATGATCAATGCGCTGTCCGGGCGGAGAGACCGGCGGCGCTGTGCTGTGCGTCACTCGCCCCGCGGGGCATCGCGCTCCAGGAACGGCTCCAGCAGGCCGGGGACGGCGGCCTCCGCGAAGGCCAGCACTTCGGCCCGGTCCGCGTCGTGGACGTGGTACGCGCCGGCTCCCGCCGCCGTCGTGGCGGTCAGCGTGACGAGGCCCGCCCGGCGCTGGAAGTACGACTGCCTGACCGTCCACCCGATGACGCCGCCCCGGTGGAGGGCGACGGTGGCGCGGCGGGCGGTGCCCGAGCGGGCGACCAGGTAGTCCCCGCTGATGGCGTGCCCCAGACCGCGGTACGCGTCGAGGGCGAGGAGCGCCCCGAGGGGCAGCAGCACCACGGCGCATCCCGCCGCCACCGCGAGCAGCTCGCCGCCGAGGGCGACGCCGGGGACGGCGAGGGCCAGGACGGGGAGCAGCGCGGCCCCCATCCCCCACCTCAGCCGCCGGGTGCGGGCCGCGCTGGGGTGGGCGGTGAGCGGCGCGCCGGTCGGCGCCGCGGCCTGGCGGAGGACATGTGCCGCCACGTCGTGCGCGAGGACACGGGGAACGGCGGGCAGCAGCGTCTTGTGGTCGGCGTGCCGCTCGTCCCCGGCCTCGGCGATGCCGGTGGCGACCGCGTCGACCCTCGCCGCGCCGGTCAGCCGGGCGCCCAGCGGCTCGACCAGCTCCACGCCGCGCAGGCGCCGTTCCTCGAGGGAGATCGAGCGGGTGGTGAGCAGTCCCCGCCGCACCCGCAGAGTGCCGCCGGGCTCGCGCTCCAGGCGGTAGTTCCACCACATCTCGACCCAGAGGCCGAGCGCGCCGACGACGCCCGCGAGGAGGGCGACCGCGCCGAGGGCCAGGACGGCCCACACGACGGGCGTGGCCCGGAACCGGTCGCCCACCCAGTCGATCACCTCGTCCTGGGCGCCGACCCAGTCACTGACCTGCATCACGCCGCCCACCGCCGCGCCTCCGAGCAGCGGGGCGACGAACGATACGGGGGCGTACCGGATCCAGCGGGGGTCCAGCGCGGCCAGCTCGCCGTCCCGGTGGCCGTCCGCGGCCGGTGCGGCGGGGCGGGAGAGCAGTTCGCGGCGGAGCCGTTCGCCCTCCGCCCGGCTCACCGGGTGGAGCTCCAGCGTGGAGTCGCCCCCGGTGTGCTCGCCGGTACCTATCCGGACCTTCACCAGGCCGAGGACGCGCAGCAGCGGATGGGCCGTCAGGTCCACGCTGCGGATGCGTTCGCGGGCCAGCGACCGGCGCTTGACCAGCAGCAGCCCGCTGTGGAGTTCGGCGCGCTCGGGCCCGACGCGGTAGCGGGTGCGGGTCCAGCGCACGTACTCCACCACCGCCCCGCCCAGCACGAGCACCACGGCGACGGCGAGCGGCAGGAGGACGCCGGCGCCCCGTCGCGGCCCGTCACCGGACCACGGGCCGCCGCTCAGCCCCAGCAGGACCGGTACGCAGACACCACAGGCGACCCCGGCCATGACGAGGGCGGTCACCAGGACGGCCCGCTTGTCGAGCCGCCGCCATCCCTCGGTGCCGTCCCCCGTGCCGGGGCCCTCGGTGCCACCGGAGCCACCAGAGCCACCTGGACCACCTGGACCACCGGTGCCGTCGAGGTCGTCGCCCCGGTCGCTCATGTGGCGTCCCCGGGGGTGGCCCGGGTGATCCGGGTCAGCCGCTCGGCGAGCTCCGCCGCCAGCTCGTGGTCGAGGCCCTGGATCCGGATGGCGCCCCTGGCCGACGCGGTCGTCACGGTGACCGTGGCGAGCCGGAACGCCTGCTCCAGCGGCCCGCGTACGGTGTCCACGGTCTGGATCCGGGACATCGGCGCGATACGCCACTCCTGCCAGAAGGCACCGGTGCGGACGTAGACGGCGTCGTCCGTGACCTCCCAGCGGTGGACCCGGAACCACCAGCGGGGGAAGAACGCGGCGCAGGCGAGCCCGGCCACGGCGAGGATCCCGGCGGGAACCCACAGCCAGGACCGGGCCGGCCCGAGCAGCGCGCCCAGCACGGCCAGCACGAGCACGGGTGCCCCGGTCAGCAACAGCCACTGCGTGCGCCACCAGCCGACGGCCCGCTCGTTCAGCGTGCCGGTCGGCGGCCTCAGCCGCACCACGTCCTCCCCCGTCATCGGATCACCTTCCGCGCAGCGTCCGGTACCGCTCGGCCAGCGCGGCGGTCGAGCTGTCCAGCTGCTCGCCACCCTCGCCCTCGGTCAGCACGGGTTCGATCCTCTTGGCCAGCACCTTGCCGAGTTCGACGCCCCACTGGTCGAAGGAGTCGATGTTCCAGACGGCACCCTGGACGAACACCTTGTGCTCGTACAGCGCGATCAGCTGGCCCAGCACCGAGGGCGTCAGCCCGTCCGCGAGGATCGTGGTGGTCGGGTGGTTGCCGCGGAAGGTCTTGTGCGGCACCAGCTCCTCCGCCACGCCCTCGGCGCGGACCTCGTCGGGTGTCTTGCCGAAGGCGAGCGCCTGCGTCTGGGCGAAGAAGTTGGCCATCAGCAGGTCGTGCTGGGCGACGAGACCGGGCTCCAGGTCGGTGATCGGCTCGGCGAAGCCGATGAAGTCGGCGGGAATGACCTTGGTGCCCTGGTGGATCAACTGGTAGTAGGCGTGCTGCCCGTTCGTCCCGGGCGTGCCCCAGACGACGGGGCCGGTCTGCCAGTCGACCGGGTTGCCGTCGCGGTCGACCGACTTTCCGTTGGACTCCATGTCGAGCTGCTGGAGGTACGCCGTGAACTTCGACAGGTAGTGGCTGTACGGCAGGACGGCGTGGGACTGGGCGTCGAAGAACGCCCCGTACCACACGCCCAGCAGGCCGAGCAGGAGCGGCGCGTTCTCCTCCGGCCGGGCGGTGCGGAAGTGCTCGTCGACCAGGTGGAAGCCGTCGAGCATCTCCCGGAACCGGTCCGGTCCGATGGCGATCATCAGGGAGAGGCCGATGGCGGAGTCGTAGGAGTACCGGCCGCCGACCCAGTCCCAGAACTCGAACATGTTGGCCGTGTCGATGCCGAACTGCTCGACCTTCCCGGCGTTGGTGGACAGGGCCACGAAGTGCCGGGCCACGGCGTCCTGGTCGGCCCTCAGCCCGGTGAGCAGCCAGTCGCGGGCGGAGGTGGCGTTGGTGATGGTCTCGATGGTGGTGAACGTCTTGGACGCGATGATGAAGAGCGTCTCGGCGGGGTCCAGGTCCCGGATCGCCTCGTGCAGGTCGGCGCCGTCCACGTTGGAGACGAAACGGAAGGTCAGGTCCCGGCGGGTGTACGCGCGCAGCGCGTCGTACGCCATCGCCGGACCGAGGTCGGAACCGCCGATACCGATGTTGACGATGTTCTTGATGGGCCTGCCGGTGTGGCCGGTCCACTCGCCGGAGCGGATCCGCTCCGAGAAGGCGGCCATCCTGTCGAGCACGGCGTGCACGCCCGGCACCACGTTCTCGCCGTCCACCTCGATCACGGCGTCGCGCGGGGCGCGCAGGGCCGTGTGCAGGACCGCCCGGTCCTCCGTGGTGTTGATCCTGTCCCCGCGGAACATGGCGTCCCGCAGCTCCGCCACGCCGGTCGCGGCGGCCAGCTCGCGCAGCAGCCGCAGCGTCTCGTCGGTGACCAGGTGCTTGGAGTAGTCGAGATAGAGGTCTCCGACCCGCAGCGTGTACGCGGTCCCGCGCGTCGGGTCGGCGGCGAACAGTTCCCGCAGATGCGTCTGGCCCAGCTGCTCCCGGTGCTTGCCGAGCGCCGTCCATTCGGGCATCCGGTTGAGCCTCGTGCGGCTTTCTGCATTCATCTCGGACATCAGCCCACTTTCTCCTACCTGCCTGCTTGCCCCGCTGCTCCTCCAACCTAATTGATCTGCGCCGTCGGCGAGACGACGGCGAGGCGACGGCGAGCGCGGGAAGCCGGGCACGGCCCGTGCCCCGGGCAAACAGAAGCGGGCCCTGTCGGTGGAATCCACCTACAGGGCCCTCGTCCGCTCAGATCTCGCCGCGGAGTTTCGCCAGTGCCTCGGCCAGGATCGCCTCGCCGTCCGCGTCGCTGCGCCGCTCCCGTACGTACGCGAGGTGCGTCTTGTACGGCTCGGTGCGCGGCGGGTCCGGCGGGTTGTCCCGGTCCTGGCCGGCCGGGAACCCGCACCGCGGGCAGTCCCAGGTGTCGGGGACCTGCGCGTCACTCGCGAAGCTCGGCTGCGTCTCGTGCCCGTTCGAGCACCAGAAGGAGATGCGGAGTCGCGGCGCGGACTCGCCCCGCTCGGCCTCCCCCATCGGCCCCGCGCCGACCCGGCTTCCCCGGATCGCGTTGCCACTTGCCACGGTTGTAACTCCCTGCGTGATGGTGCTCGAAGATGCCCCAGTCTACGTAAGGCCCAACGCGCGTCCAGTGATTGGAGTTACACCCCTCCCCGGGACGCGGAACCGAGACGTCAGTTGTCCAGCTTGATCAGGAGAGCAAGTACGACAATGCACGCGAACCACAGCAGACCGACGACCACGGTGATGCGGTCCAGGTTGCGCTCGGCGACCGAGGAGCCACCGACGGACGACTGCATACCGCCACCGAACATGTCGGAGAGGCCGCCGCCCTTTCCCTTGTGCATCAGCACCAGCAGCATCAGCAGCGCGCTGAAGACGATGAGGGCGATCGAGAACCCCATAACCACGGCTGGACCCTACTTCCTGGCAATTCTCGGACTACACGGACTTCGGACGTCTAAGGGCGACGGGGGCCCAGGCTCCGATGAAGAGCCTCGGCCCCCGCAAGGGTACGACGATTCCGCCCTACCGCATACTCGCACCTACCGGTTCACTCCCGGGGCGCGCGAAGCCCGTGCCGGCAGTCGAGCGTGCTCGGTCGCTCGTGCCTCGCGACCTCCGCGCGTTCTCCTTTTCGACCCGGGCCGCGCCCCGTCGGCTCACTGGTCGCGGAACCGGACGATCTTGACGAACTCGTCCGCGTCCAGTGCGGCCCCGCCCACGAGGGCGCCGTCCACGTCGGGCTGCGCCATGATCGCAGCCACGTTCGAGGACTTCACGGAGCCGCCGTACTGGATGCGGACCTTGTCGGCCAGCTCTGCCGAGTACAGCTCGGCGAGCCGGCCGCGGATCGCCCCGCAGACCTCCTGCGCGTCCTCGGGGGTGGCGACCTCGCCGGTGCCGATGGCCCACACCGGCTCGTAGGCGATCACGATGGTCTCGGCCTGCTCGGCCGGGATGTCCTTCAGGCCGCCGTCGAGCTGGGCGAGCGTGTAGGAGACCTGGTCGCCGGCCTTGCGGATGTCGAGACCCTCGCCGACGCAGAGGATCGGCACCAGGCCGTTGCGGAAGGCCGCCTTCACCTTGACGTTGCAGACCTCGTCCGTCTCGGCGTGGTACTGCCGGCGCTCGGAGTGGCCGACGGCGACGTAGGCGCACTTCAGCTTGGAGAGCATCACGCCGGAGATCTCGCCGGTGTAGGCGCCGGAGTCGTGCGCCGAGATGTCCTGGGCGCCGTACTTGATCTTCAGCTTGTCGCCGTCGACCAGGGTCTGCACGGACCGCAGGTCGGTGAAGGGCGCGAGGACGGCGACCTCTACGGCGTCGTAGTCCTTGTCGGAGAGGGCGAAGGCGAGCTTCTGGACGTGGGCGATGGCCTCGAGGTGGTTGAGGTTCATCTTCCAGTTGCCCGCCATCAGCGGGGTACGGGCGGTCATTGAGGGTCAGTCCTCCAGTGCGGCGAGGCCGGGAAGCGTCTTGCCTTCGAGGTACTCGAGGCTCGCGCCGCCGCCGGTCGAGATGTGGCCGAATGCGTCCTCGTCGAAGCCCAGGGTCCGCACGGCCGCGGCGGAGTCGCCACCGCCGACGACCGTGAAGGCCGGGGAGTCGACGAGCGCCTGGGCGACGGCCTTGGTGCCCTCGGCGTAGTCGGGGTGCTCGAAGACGCCCATGGGGCCGTTCCAGAAGACGGTGGCCGCGTCGGCGAGCTTCGATGCGTACAGCTTGCGGGTCTCGGGACCGATGTCCAGACCCTCCTGGTCGGCCGGGATGGCGTGGGACGCGACCAGCGTCGGGTTGGCCGGAGCCTTGGTCTTCAGGTCCGGGAACTCGCCCGAGACCAGCACGTCGACGGGGAGCACGAACTCCACGCCCTTCTTCTCGGCACGGGCCAGGTAGTCCAGGCACGCCGGGACCTGGTCCTCCTGGAGGAGCGAGATGCCGACCTCGTGGCCCTTGGCCTTGAGGAAGGTGTACGCCATGCCGCCGCCGATGAGGATGCGGTCGGCCTTCTCCAGCAGGTGGTCGATGACGCCCAGCTTGTCGGAGACCTTCGCGCCGCCCAGCACGACGACGTAGGGGCGCCGGACGTCGTCGGTGAGCTTCTTGAGGACGCCGACCTCGGTGGCGATCAGGTAGCCGGCGTACGAGGGCAGCAGGCGCGGCAGGTCGTACACGGAGGCGTGGCCCCGGTGCACGGCACCGAAGCCGTCACCGACGTACACGTCCGCCAGGGCGGCGAGGCGGGCGGCGAACTCGGCGCGCTCGGCGTCGTCCTTGGACGTCTCACCGGCGTTGAAGCGCAGGTTCTCCAGCACGGCGACCTGGCCGCTCTCCAGGCCGGCGACGGCGGAGTGGGCCTCGGAGCCGATGGTGTCGCCGGCGAAGGCGACGGGGCGGCCGAGCAGTTCACCGAGGCGGGAGGCGGCGAACCGGAGGGTGAAGGCGGGGTCCGGCGCGCCCTTGGGGCGGCCGAGGTGCGAGGCCACGACGACCTTGGCACCGGCTTCGGTCAGCGCCTTGACGGTGGGCAGGACGGCGCGGATGCGGCCGTCGTCGGTGATGGTGGTGCCGTCCTGCGGCACGTTGAGGTCGGCGCGGACGAATACCCGCTTGCCCTCGACCCCTTGGCGGAGAAGCTCGTCGATCGTCTTCATCTGTCCCTGTTGCTCCGTACTCCTTGGAAGTATCGACGCAAGCGTCAGGGCTCGTACAGCGCGGCGTTGCGCTGCCCGAGCCCTGCGCTCACATCGAAGTGCCTGCCCTGGTACCCAGTTGCTTAGAGCTGGTCGCCGACGAAGACGGTGAGGTCGACGAGGCGGTTGGAGTAACCCCACTCGTTGTCGTACCAGCCGACGACCTTGACCTGCTTGCCCTGGACCATCGTGAGCTGGGAGTCGAAGGTGCAGGAGGCCGGCCAGTTGACGATGTCGGAGGAGACGATCGGGTCCTCGGTGTACTCGAGGATGCCCTTCAGCTGGCCCTCGGCGGCCTTCTGGAAGGCGGTGTTGATCTCGTCCCTGGTGACCTCGCGGTCCAGCTCCAGGACCAGGTCGGTGACCGAGCCGGTCGGGACCGGGACGCGCATGGCGATGCCGTCCAGCTTGCCCTTCAGCTGCGGGAGGACCAGGGCGGTGGCCTTCGCGGCACCCGTCGAGGTCGGAATGATGTTCTCCGCGGCGGCGCGGGCGCGGCGGAGGTCCTTGTGCGGGAAGTCCAGGATGCGCTGGTCGTTGGTGTACGCGTGGACCGTGGTCATCATGCCCTTGACGATGCCGAAGTTCTCGTCGAGAACCTTGGCCATCGGCGCCACACAGTTGGTGGTGCAGGAGGCGTTGGAGATGACGTGGTGGTTGGCCGCGTCGTACTTGTCCTGGTTGACACCCATGACGATGGTGATGTCCTCGTCGGTGGCCGGAGCCGAGATGAGGACCTTCTTCGCGCCACCGGCGATGTGCTTCTCGGCGTCGGCCTTCTTCGTGAAGATGCCGGTCGACTCGATGACGATGTCGACGCCCAGCTCACCCCACGGGATGTCGGCCGGGTTGCGCTCGGAGAGCACCTTGATGGTGTGGCCGTCGACCGTGATGGTGTCGGCGGTGTGGGTCACCTCGGCCTTGAGGCGGCCCATGATGGTGTCGTACTTCAGCAGGTGGGCCGTGGTCGCAGTGTCACCCAGGTCGTTGACAGCCACGATCTCGATGTCTGCACCCTGCTCCAGCAGCGCGCGGAAGTAGTTACGACCGATGCGGCCAAAGCCGTTGATGCCTACGCGGATCGTCACGAACCGATCTCCTCGTTAGGTACGCCGGGTTTCGACGCCGGCGAGTTTCATTAGGGATGTCCCCGACCGCTTACGACCCTACCTCTCCATAGGCGGCGGAGTGACATCGAGCGCGCCCGGACGCGCCCGGTGCACCACGGCCCCTGTCCTACTGGACAGTACGGTCCACCGGGGCGTTCGCCCGGCTACCAAGCGTCAGCGTGGAGCGCTCGTTGGTGCGGGGGTGCGCTCGTCGGCGGCGGAGTGCCGCGAGCGCCGCGCCGGGCAGTCGCGAGCCCGGCGGGGGGGGAGCGGTCGCGGTCGGGGCCACGCCGCCGCCGGGGACGGTCCTGCCGTCGCGGTCGCCGCCGGGCAGGTGCTTGCGCCGCTCCTGGGCGAGGCCGCGCCCGGTCGCGTCATGGCCGTCGGTACCGGCGTGGAGGAGGAGCGGAACCGGCTCCTCGGCCGGTTCCGCGTGCCGTACGGAGAGGCTGTCGCCGCCACCGCCGGTTCCGCCGTCCCGCCGCTCCGCCCCGGCGACGGGCGCCGCCACCGGTCCGGCCACCGGCGGTGGAGCCACGGCGAGGACCGGTCTCGTTCTGCGTTCCATGCGCCTCCCCCTCGCGGTGTCCGCCACGGAAGCGGACAGGCGCCAGGCTCACGACGCTTCATGGTCATGTCAACACCGCCTCGGGGGTTTCCGGCCGGACGCCGCCGCCCCGGGCGGGGCGGCGGCGCGCGCAGCGGCGTCGGCCGACGAGGCCGGCGGGAGGGGCGTCAGCCGACGAGCCCGTCGGCCATCTCCTCCGTCAGGGTCGACTCCGTACCGGGGATGCCGAGGTCCTGGGCCCGCTTGTCGGCCATGGCCAGCAGCCGGCGGATCCGGCCCGCGACCGCGTCCTTGGTCAGCGGCGGGTCGGCGAGGGCGCCGAGCTCCTCCAGGGAGGCCTGCTTGTGCTCCATCCGCAGCCGGCCGGCCGCCGCCAGGTGTTCGGGGACCTCCTCGCCGAGGATCTCCAGGGCACGCTGCACCCGGGCGCCGGCCGCGACCGCGGCACGGGCCGAGCGGCGGAGGTTGGCGTCGTCGAAGTTGGCCAGCCGGTTGGCGGTGGCGCGGACCTCACGGCGCATCCGCCGCTCCTCCCAGGCCAGCACCGACTCGTGCGCCCCGAGCCGGGTCAGCAGCGCGCCGATCGCGTCCCCGTCCCGTACCACCACGCGGTCCACGCCCCGCACCTCGCGGGCCTTGGCGGCGATGGAGAGCCGTCGCGCCGCACCGACCAGCGCGAGCGCGGCCTCCGGACCGGGGCAGGTCACCTCCAGGGACGACGAGCGGCCCGGCTCGGTCAGCGAGCCGTGCGCCAGGAACGCACCGCGCCAGGCGGCCTCCGCGTCACAGGTGGCACCCGAGACGACCTGCGGCGGCAGACCCCGGATGGGGCGGCCCCGGCCGTCCACCAGCCCGGTCTGGCGGGCCAGCTGGTCACCGCCCGCCACCACGCGCACGACGAAGCGCGAGCCGCGCCGCAGCCCGCCCGGCGCCATCACGATCAGTTCGGAACCGTGCCCGAAGATCTCCGCGATGTCCCGCTTCAGACGGCGCGCCGCCATCGCGGTGTCCAGCTCCGCCTCGATCACGATCCGCCCGCTGACCAGGTGCAGCCCGCCGGCGAACCGCAGGATCGACGAGACCTCCGCCTTTCTGCAGCAGGTCCGGGTGACGGGAAGCCGGGAGATCTCGTCCTTCACCGCTGCCGTCATCGCCATGGGCCGATCCTTCCATGCATCCGAAAAATACGGTCGTACGCGGCGGCCAGCAGCTCCGGGTCGTGCCTCGGCGAGCCGTCCTTCCTCGCCACCGGAGCCAGCTCGACCGCGGCACCGAGCCGCTTGGCGGCATCAGAGAGGGAGGCGCGGTCGGGCACGGCGGCCTCGTCGGCCAGCACCACGTCCAGGGCGAGTTTAGGGGCGTGTCGTCCCAAAACCTCCAAATGACGCTGCGGAGAGAAGCCCTCGGTTTCTCCGGGTTGCGGCGCGAGGTTCAGCGAGAGGACCCGGCGCGCCTTGGTCTCGACGAGCGCCTCCAGCAGCTCGGGCACCAGGAGGTGCGGGATCACCGAGGAGAACCACGAACCGGGACCCAGCACCACCCAGTCCGCGTCGAGCACGGCCGCGACCGCCTCGGGCACGGCGGGCGGGTCGTTCGGCACCAGGTGCACGGACTGCACCTCGCCGGGGGTGAGCGCCACGGTCGCCTGGCCGCGGACGGTGTCCACGTCGTCCGGGCGGCCGGGGTCATGGCCCTTGACCAGTGCCTGGAGCTCCAGCGGCACGGCCGACATGGGCAGCACGCGCCCGTGCGCGCCGAGCAGCCTGCCGACCAGGTCCAGCGCCTGGACGTGGTCGCCGAGCTGCTCCCACAGGGCGACGATCAGCAGGTTGCCGACCGCGTGCTCGTGGAGGTCCCCCTGGGACTGGAACCGGTGCTGGATGACGCGGGACCACGTCTGGCCCCAGTCGTCGTCGCCGCAGAGCGCCGCCAGGGCCTTGCGCAGGTCCCCGGGCGGCAGCACACCGAGCTCCTCCCGGAGCCGGCCGCTGGACCCGCCGTCGTCGGCGACCGTGACCACGGCGGTCAGGTCACCGGTGATGCGGCGCAGCGCGGCGAGGGACGCGGACAGACCCATGCCGCCGCCGAGGGCCACGACCTTGGGCTGGGCACCGCGTCTGCGGAGCGTACGAACGGACAGCGTCGTACGCCGGCGGTACTGCTTCACTCGCGCCCCATGTCCCGGTGGACGACGACGGTCTCGACCCCTTCCGAGGCGAGCCGGGCGGCGAGCTTCTCGGACATGGCGACGGAGCGGTGCTTGCCGCCCGTGCAGCCGACCGCGATCGTCACGTACCGCTTGCCCTCGCGGCGGTAGCCGGTGGCGACCAGCTCGAGCAGTTCGGTGTACCGGTCGAGGAACTCCTTGGCGCCCGGCTGGTTGAACACGTAGCCCGACACCTCCTCGTTGAGGCCCGTGAACGGGCGCAGCTCCGGCACCCAGTGCGGGTTGGGCAGGAAGCGGCAGTCCACGACCAGGTCGGCGTCGACGGGCAGGCCGTACTTGTAGCCGAACGACATGACGGTGGCCCGCAGCTCCGGCTCCTCGTCGCCGGCGAACTGGGCGTCCATCTTGGCGCGCAGCTCGTGGACGTTGAGGCTGGAGGTGTCGATCACCAGGTCGGCGTCGCCGCGCAGCTCACGCAGCAGGTCGCGCTCGGCGGCGATGCCGTCGACGATCCGGCCGTCGCCCTGGAGCGGGTGCGGGCGGCGCACCGACTCGAAGCGGCGGACCAGGGCCTCTTCGGACGACTCCAGGAAGACGATCCGGCGGGTGACCTGCTTGGCGTCGAGGACCGCGAGCGACTCGCGGAGGCTCTCGAAGAACTGGCGGCCGCGCACGTCGACGACGACGGCGATGCGCGCCACATTGCCCTGGGAGCGGGCGCCGAGCTCCACCATGGTGGGGATCAGCGCGGGCGGCAGGTTGTCGACGACGAACCAGCCGAGGTCCTCCAGGCACTTGGCGGCGGTGCTGCGACCGGCGCCGGACATGCCGGAGATGATCACCAGCTCGGGGATGACCGCCTCGGCGGCCTCTCCGGCCTCGATCGTCGTGCCCGTACTCACGTGTGTCGCTCCGTCTTCTCGCGCTGTCGGCTCTGGTTCCGCCGTGGGGTGGTGCTCAGACATTTCCGTTTCCCCCGTCCTCGTCTTCCATGATCTCTCCTGTCGCCGTGTTCACGGCGGGGGCGGCCGGAGCCGCTTGGGCGAGGGCCACGGCCACGGCTTCGGCGGTCTTCCGGCCGAACCCCGGCACCTCGCAGATCTGCTCGATGGTCGCCTGCCTCAGCCGTTTCACCGAGCCGAAGTACTTGATCAGCGCCTGCTTGCGGGCGTCGCCCAGACCGGGGACGGCGTCCAGCGGGCTGGTCCGTATCCGCTTGTGGCGCTTGGTGCGCTGGTACCGGATGGCGAAGTCGTGCGCCGTGTCACGGACCCGCTGGAGGAGGTAGAGGCCCTCGCTGGAGCGGGGCAGCACGACCGGGTCGTCGTCGCCGGGCAGCCAGACCTCCTCCAGGCGCTTGGCGAGGCCGCAGACGGCCACGTCGTCGATGCCGAGCTCGTCGAGGGCCCGCTGGGCGGCGGCCACCTGCGGCTGTCCGCCGTCGACCACGACGAGCTGCGGCGGGTACGCGAACTTCCTCGGCCGGCCGTCGTCCTCCGGCGCCTCCGCCGGGACCTCGCCGTCGGCCCCCTCCAGGGCCCACTCGCCGGTCTTCTCCTTCTCCGCGAGGTACCGCTTGAAGCGGCGGGTGATCACCTCGTGCATGGAGCGGACGTCGTCCTGGCCCTCGAAGCCCTTGATCTGGAAACGGCGGTACTCGCTCTTGCGGGGCAGGCCGTCCTCGAAGACGACCATGGACGCGACCACGTCCTCGCCCTGGAGGTGCGAGATGTCGAAGCACTCGATGCGCAGCGGCGCCGTCTCCAGGTCCAGTGCCCCGGCGATCTCCTCCAGGGCGCGCGAGCGGGTGGTGAGGTCGCTGGCGCGCTTGGTCTTGTGCAGGACGAGGGACTGCTGGGCGTTGCGGCCGACGGTCTCCATCAGCGCCTTCTTGTCGCCGCGCTGCGGGATCCGCAGGGACACCTGGGCGCCGCGGCGGCCGGACAGCCACTGGGTGACGGCGTCCACGTCCTCGGGCAGGGCCGGGACGAGGACCTCCTTGGGGACGGCGTCGCCGCTCTCCTCGCCGTACAACTGCTGGAGCGCGTGCTCGACGAGGCCCGCGGTGTCGACGGCCTCCACCTTGTCGGTGACCCAGCCTCGCTGGCCCCGGACCCGGCCGCCGCGGACGTGGAAGATCTGCACCGCCGCCTCCAGCTCGTCCTCGGCTACGGCGATCAGGTCGGCGTCGGTGGCGTCGGCGAGGACGACGGCGCTCTTCTCCATGGCCCGCCTGAGGGCCTCTATGTCGTCGCGGAGCCGGGCGGCCTTCTCGTACTCCATGTCCTCGGCCGCCAGCGTCATGTCCTTCTCCAGGCGGCGGATGTAGGTGCCCGTGCGACCGGCCATGAAGTCGCAGAACTCCTCGGCCAGCTCCCGGTGTTCCTGCGGGTCGACCCGGCCGACGCACGGCGCCGAGCACTTGCCGATGTACCCGAGGAGGCAGGGCCGGCCGGTGCGCGCGGCGTTCTTGAACACGCCGGCGGAGCACGTCCGCACGGGGAAGACGCGCAGCAGCAGGTCGACCGTGTCGCGGATGGCCCAGGCGTGGCTGTACGGGCCGAAGTACCGCACGCCCTTCTTCTTCTGGCCGCGCATGACCTGGACGCGCGGGAAGTCCTCGTTGAGGGTGACGGCCAGGTAGGGGTAGCTCTTGTCGTCGCGGTACTTGACGTTGAACCGGGGATCGAACTCCTTGATCCAGGAGTACTCCAGCTGGAGCGCCTCGACTTCGGTGGAGACGACCGTCCACTCGACGGAGGCGGCCGTCGTGACCATGGTGCGTGTGCGCGGGTGCAGGCCCGCCAGGTCCTGGAAGTAGCTGGCGAGCCGCTGGCGCAGGGACTTCGCCTTCCCGACGTAGATCACCCGGCGGTGCTCGTCGCGGAACTTGTAGACCCCCGGCGAGTCGGGGATCTGTCCCGGCTTGGGGCGGTAGCTGGAGGGGTCTGCCATGCCTCACACCCTACTGGCGTCCACTGACACCACGGGTGTCACCGCGGGGAGGCCGGAGGAGACGTCCGCGGAGCGCCTCCGGTGGGGAC